>JAZQAY010000068.1:0-6330 GCA_045545455.1 Anaerovoracaceae bacterium
GAACATCATCATCACCATGACCATGATCACGGCCACCACCATCATCACCATGGACACGACGGACATCATCACGCTGATGAAGTATTCGATTCCTTCGGATATGAGACAGCTAAGAAGTTCAGCCCTGATTTCATCAAAGAGTGCCTTGAGAAACTTGGTGACTTCGGTGAATACGGACAGATCCTCCGTGCCAAGGGCATCGTAGAGGCTGAGGACGGGCAGTGGATCCACTTCGACTACGTACCCGGCGAACCCGACGTAAGATATGGTTCTGCTGAAGTTACCGGAAGGATCGTTGTTATCGGTGCCGGAGTTGAAGAAGAGGCTGTTAAGGAACTCTTTGGAATTTGATCAATAAAGAAGTTTGGAGAAAAAATATAATGAGCAAGAAAGAAATACCCGTATATCTCTTTACGGGATTCCTGGATGCGGGAAAGACTACATTCATACAGGAGACTCTTGAGGATCCCGGATTCAATGACGGTCAGAAGACCCTTCTTATCGTCACTGAAGAGGGTGAAGTGGAGTATCAGCCCATAAAATTCGCTTCATCAAACGTCAAGATCATGACTCTTGAAGATGAGGAGGAACTTACTGAGAGCTGGATGACGAATGCTGCTGCGCTTTGCAATGCAGAGAAGATAGTCATCGAGTACAATGGAATGTGGGTGCTTGATCAGCTCTATAACAACCTTCCTGAAAACTGGACGGTTTACCAGGAGATGACCTTTGCCGACGCCAGGAACTTCGTAAGCTATAACGACAATATGAGGCAGCTTGTATACGACAAGGTGAAGTCCACCGAAAGCATAGTATTCAAGCACATGACCCGCGATATGGATCAGATGCCGCTTCATAAGATAGTCCGTCAGGCGAACAGAAGATGCGACATAATCTATGAATACGGTCCTAACGAGATCGAGCTGGATAATATCGAAGATCCTCTGCCCTTTGATATGAACGCCAAGGTCATCGAGATCCAGGATCAGGATTACGCCATGTGGTACGCCGACATGAACGACAATGAGGCGAACTACTACAATAAGACCGTAAAGTTCAAGGGAAGAACGCTTCTGGGCGGAGGCCTTAAACCCGATGAGTTCGTTATCGGACGTCACATCATGACCTGCTGCGTGCAGGACATCCAGTTCGGAGGCCTGGTGGCCAAGTATCCGAAATCAAGGGAACTTGAGCATGGAGGATGGGTGGTAATGACGGCGGAGATCGTCCGCGAGTATAACGACATGTACGAGGCGATAGGTCCGGTATTCCACGTAAAGGAAGTCGTTAAATGCGACCCTCCTGAAGAGGAAGTTGCCACTTTCTATTAAAAAACACTTACATCGGCAAATTATTTTTGCTATAATATTTCAGGCAATGAGTTGCATATAAGCGTAAGTCCGATTGCATATCACAGTCGGACCTGCGCTTTTTTATTGCGGTCCGAAGAAAAGAGGTCACAATGAATAAAAGTAAAAACAGAAAAGGCATGATGACAGCGATACTGTCCTTATCCTTGCTGACGGTAATGGCGGGAGCAGCAGTAGCACCTGCACTCGGGACGATCAGAGAGCATTTCTCCGATTCGCCTGACACTGTGGTGCAGCTTATCATAAGCATGCCTGCTCTTTTTATCTTCCTTACAAGCTTTATCTTTCCGTCACTGTGCCGGAAATACGGATCCAGGACACTTGTTATGATCGGTCTGGCACTGTACGTCATAGGTGGATGCGGAGCAGCCCTATTCGATAATATATGGATAGTCCTGATATTCAGAGCTCTGGTGGGGGCAGGCGTGGGCTTCATAATGCCGCTTTCAACGGGACTGCTTTCATATTATTATCCGCCTGAAGAACTGGACAGACTGATGGGGCTTTCATCTGCAATGAATCAGATGGGAGGAGCAGTGGCGACGTTCATAGCGGGCCTTCTTGCCACAGTCAGCTGGAGAGCAGCTTTCATGGTCTATCTCATGGGACTCATAAGCGTAGTGCTTTGTCTTATCTGCCTGCCGAACGACATGATAGGCAGGGCGGAGGAGAGACCGGAAGAGGATACTGACTGCGGAAGTGCAGAAAGTCCCTTTAAAAAATACTTTCTCTATATACTCGCCATGTTTGTCCTGATGTCAACTTTCTTCATTTACCCATCTAATTTCGCTTTGGAAGCGGGTAAATCGGGAAATGTATCCCCGGAAGCCATAGCGACTATAATGGCTCTTATGGACGTTATAGCGTTCCTTGGAGGGCTGGCTTTCGTGCATATCAGGAAGCGCCTCATGGAGAATGCGCATTTTACGGCTCCGCTCCTGTTCCTCATAGGATATCTGATACTGGCTCTTACTGACGGCATAGCTTTATCGGTTACAGGTTCCTTCTTTGTAGGCTTCGCCAACGGAGCGGGAGTGCCCTGCATAATAGCAGCAGCTTCAAAGAAGGCGGGTAAGGAGGCGGTATCCACAGTGATGCCTCTTATATCAGCAGCCCTTTATCTTGGTCAGTTCGTTTCACCATTTCTGATGTCTCTGGTAAGTGCTTTATTCGGAGGGATGGGACTGCAGCATCTTCCGTTCTGTTTCGCTGCTGTGCTGGCAGCGATAATGACGGTCATCGCTTTCTTCATGAGAAGGGCCGAGAAATAACAGTTCGCTTTTACCGTATTCTGTGATATAGTATCAGTATGAAGAGCAAAAAAGATACTTTTAAAGAAATATATGATGCACTGAATAAGGTGGAACTCCTGGATCACGACTGCGGCGTGCACTGCGGTGCGGCCTGCTGTGTGAAGGGCGGGAAGTACAGCGATGAGGATATGGGCATCTACCTTCTCCCCGGTGAAGAGGAACAGCTTGAAGATCAGGACTGGCTGGATATAAGGGTGAGCGATGCGTCGGAGCACGACCTTCCGGATTCCTGGACGGGCAAGGTATATTTTGCGAGATGCAAGACGCCTCCTGTCTGTCCCAGGAATATGAGACCTATCCAGTGCCGGACCTTCCCCCTTGCTCCTCACATTGACAGAGACGGTGAACTTACTCTCGTGTATAACGACCTTGAGCTTCCATACGAGTGCCCGCTGATAGAAGAGGAGACGCCGCTGGAGGATGACTTCGTGGATACTCTTCTGGACTCCTGGGCAAGGCTTATAGAAGACCCTCTTATATATGATCTTGTTAAGATGGATTCAGAGGCAAGGGAAGAAGCCTTCGAGGAACTCCTGGATAAGCTCGGTTACTGAATATATAAAGAAAAACCATTGACTGCCCTTTAAAGGGCAGTTATTATTTTGGCATGAAGAAACTGAAGAAAAGGACAAAGATTACTGCCGCAGTTCTGGCAGCTGTGATAGTCATATATACGATCATCGGGAACTTCATAGTAAGCGCCGCTCTCGTCCCTGATTTCATGAGGAAGCTGGAAGCCTTCGAAAGGGTTACGGAACAGGGTTACTCGGAAATGGTCAAGACCGATGATATCACTGAAAATACAGCGGAGGCCAAAGAGGAAACCAAGGCTTTCCTCGAAAGGTCAGAAGGTTTTAAGGTGAAGACTGCGTCGGATGACGGTTATGACCTGATAGCAGCATGTTTCAGACAGCCTGATCCCGAAGGTAAGCCCTGGGTGATACTCCTCCACGGATATACCGGATGGAAGGAGGAGATGTATCACTTCGCTGCAAGATACTATGAAAGAGGCTTTAACGTTCTTTGCCCCGACCTGAGATGTCAGGGTGAGTCAGACGGGGACTTCATAGGCATGGGTTGGACGGACAGGCAGGACGTTATGAACTGGATAGAAAAGATAACCGGCTCGTATCCTGATGCTGAGGTGGTGCTCCACGGTGAATCCATGGGAGCATCCTGCGCGCTTATGATGACGGGGATGGAACTTCCCGATAACGTTAAGTGCGTGATCTCCGACTGTGCTTTCACAGACTCAATGAGCATGTTCAGAAAACAGCTGAAGGACTGGTTCAGCATTCCTGATCTGGGCTTCACAGGCTCTGCCAGACTTTGTCTGCTTATCAGGGGAGGCTATGACCTTAAGGATGCTTCCGCGATAAACGAAGTGAAGAAGAGCGATATGCCCACGCTGTTCATTCAGGGGGATAAGGACAGGATAGTTCCCGTCAGTTCAGCAGAAGAACTGTATGATGCACTGAACGCGGAGAAGGACATAATGATCGTTGAGGGAGCGGGACATGCACAGTCCTGCTATAAGGATCCGGAAGCATACTACGAAAGGGTATTCAGATTCATTGACATGTATTTAACTGGTTCTTAACTCTTGACTTTGGGCCTTTAACTTATTAAAATTACTTTTATATAAATAACCTGAAAGTGAGGCAGCATATGGAACATAAATATTTAGCTAAACGTTACTGGGCCGACAAACCCACCGCTATGGGAAAATCAGACGTCCTTGCCAGGAGTTTCAATGACGTCATCAACTTAAGCCTCGGAGATCCCGACATGATAACTCCGGAGCTCATAATAGACAAGGCGTACGAGGATGCCAAAGCGGGATACACCAAGTATACTGATTTCAGAGGCATGCCGGAACTCAGACAGGAGATAGCTAAATTCTATATGGAAGAGTACGGTCTGGATATACCTGACAATGAGATCTTCGTATCCACATCAGGGTGCATCGCCATGTTCCTGGCCCTTGAAGCCATAGTAAACGATGGAGATGAAGTCATCCTTCAGGGACCATATTTCACGCCCTATCCCGGTCAGGTCAGACTGGCAAGGGGCATCCCTGTGGAGTTCCCGACTTATGAAGAGGAAGACTTCCAGATAAACTGCGAGAGACTGGAAAGCTATATAACAGATAAGACAAGGGTGCTCGTTATAAACTCACCCAACAATCCAGCGGGTTCATGTCTCACTCTTGAGACTATGAAGAATATAGCCGAGATCGCGGAGAGGCATGACCTCATCGTCATATCTGACGAGATCTACACCAAGTTCAGCTTTGAGAATGAATTCATTCCGTTCAGAAGCTTTCCCGGGATGAAGGATAGGACGATCACCATCAATTCCTTCTCTAAAAACTTCGTTATGACGGGATGGAGGCTCGGCAATATCATTGCGCCTTCCTACATAATCGATGTGATAACACAGATCAATGAGGGTGTCGCTTTCACTGCTCCTTCTATTTCACAGAGAGCCGCTCTCCATGCCTTAAGACACAGGGACGAGGTACAGCCTCCCATCACAGAGGAATTCAGAAAGAGGATGTTCTATGCGGCTGAAAGGATCAACCAAATCCCCAACATGCACGTGATCTATCCTCCTAAGGGCAGTTTCTATCTGTTCCCGTCGATAAAGGATACCGGGCTTACTTCACAGGAGGTGGCGGATAAGATCCTCATGGAGGCCCATGTCCTGACACTCCCCGGAAATGCCTTCGGAGCCTGTGGGGAAGGGCATCTGAGGCTGTGCTGCACAGTATCAGTTGAGAAACTGAAAGAAGCCTTTGACAGAATAGAGAAGATGGAGATCTTCAGTAAATAAAAACAAAAATAAAACAATAATCATGTTGATAATAAAAGTCCATTTGCTAAAATGTAAATGGACTTTTTAAATACTTAGGAGGTAAAAATGACACCTGAACTTAAGAAAAGAATACGTTCCGATAAAGGAGAAGCTCTTATCGTAAGCGCAGAAGAAGCTGCAATGATGATAAAAGACGGCATGGCTGTCGGCATCAGCGGATTCACCAACGCAGGTTATCCCAAGGCAGTTCCTCATGCACTGGCAGAACTGGTGAAGGCGGGAAAGACCAAGGTGAAGGTCGATCTTTATTCCGGAGCATCAGTAGGCCCTGAAGTTGATACAGAACTTGTTGAAGCAGGAATAATCGGCAAGAGGATCCCTTATCAGACGAATGCATCCCTGAGAAAGGCGATAAATAAAGGTGAAGTTGACTATATAGATATGCATCTGGGAAGATCCCCGGAATTCGTTTCACTCGGTCATGTGAGAAAGCCTGATCTGGCTCTTGTCGAAGCCCTCGGTATCACGGAAGACGGAGACCTTATCCCCACTACATCTGTAGGCAATACTCCGACATTTGTTAAGTATGCGGACCAGGTCATCGTTGAGATCGCTATGGCCAAGCCTCTTGAACTGGAAGGTATGGCAGATGTTTACATGACAGAGCAGCCTCCCAACAGGCAGCCCATCCCCATCACACATCCAGGAGACAGGATCGGTTCTCCATATATCAGATGCGGATGGGATAAGATCAAGGCTATTGTCATTTCTGACATGAGCGACCTTACCAGACCTCTTGCCGCTATCTCTGAAGATTCAAAGAAGATCGG
>JAZQAY010000069.1:0-10468 GCA_045545455.1 Anaerovoracaceae bacterium
ATACCGGCCATACGCTCGATATCCTCGGTGTTCTCTTCCTCGATAACGTCGATGATATCGTCTACCGTTATGATACCCACAAGTCTGTGTTCGGAATCAACTACAGGCATAGCGAGGAAGCCGTACTTCTTGAACTCGTCAGCTACCTCTTCCTGGTCATCGTATACGTTGAGGTATACGAAGTCGGAATGCATGATATCACGTATCTTGACGTTGTCATCGCTTATTACGAGAGTCGACAGAGATACGATACCTATGAGTTTACGTCCGAAGTCCTTGACGTAACAGGTATAAATGGTCTCAGCGTCCATACCCTCCTTCTTGATGTGCGCCATCGCCTCAGCCACGGTCATATCCTTGTTGAGACTGATGTACTCGGGGGTCATAAGGGATCCCGCACAGTCATCGGGGTAATTGAGGAACTGATTTATGAGATGTCTCTCCTCTTTAGGAGTGTTCTCAAGTATCGTGTTTACTATATTCGCAGGAAGCTCTTCAAGGATATCGATCTTATCGTCGAAGTCGAGCTGGTCTACTATATAGTTCAGCTCCTTGGTCGTGATCTTCTCTACGATCTTCAGCTGGTCATCTACCGGAAGGAATGAGAATACCTCTACAGATACCGCCTTAGGCAGAAGTCTGTAGCATACCATAGTGCTCTCAAATATCTCATCATCATCCAGTAATTCTTCAAACATTTCCGCGATGTCCGCCTCGTTATACTTCAGCATCTCATCGCGAACCATAAAGTATTTCTTTTCCTCGATCAGTTCGAGGATCTTATCCATGGATTCTTCCAGGGCCTGGTCACGGTCCTGCATAATTGTCTGATCCATAGGCTTACTCCTTTCCGGCCTTGATTGCCGGAAAGGATCGATCTCATGGATCAGTTAACAAAAGCAAAAAAGGCCTGTCTTATTTTTTACACAAGTGCACCGGTATTCGGTTCCCATCGGGGACAGTATCCATTTTTTGCTCCTTTCTTTAAATATGACAAGGAAGATATGCTCCATCAGGGCATACTTCCACAATTAATTTAGTCTAATAATTATACCCCTTTTGATACAGCTTTGGCAAGTCGTTTGTTGCAGCTGTATGAAAAAAGCGGCTCATTTCTGAGCCGCTTTACGGAGATCCAAAAGTTATTGCAATTTATACAAGACCCTGAGCCATCATTGCTTCTGCAACCTTCTCGAATCCTGCGATGTTAGCACCCTGTACCAGGCAGTTTTTGGAACCGTAGTACTTCTCACCTGCGTTAGCGCAAGCGTTGTAGATGTTGATCATGATCTGGTGAAGCTGATCATATACATCCTGGTGCTGGAATACGGTGTGACCTGAGTTCTGTCCCATCTCGATGCAGGAGCATGCAACTCCGCCGGCGTTAGCTGCCTTAGCGGGACCAACTGCTGTCATGTTTTCCATGAGGTATGCAAGTGCATCGTTTGTGGTAGGCATGTTAGCTCCTTCGCAATAGAACTTGCAGCCGCCTTCTACGATCTGCTTAGCGTGCTCCATGTGAACGTCGTTCTGCATAGCGCAAGGGATGAAGAGGTCGATCTTGCATCCTGTATCCTGATATACGCCCCAAGGCTTCTTTCCGGGATAGAATGTTGCTTCAGGGAACTTCTCTGCATAAGGTGCGCAGATGTTCTTGCCGGATCCACGGAGTTCAAGGAGGTAAGCAACCTTCTCGTCTGTGCTGATTCCTTCAGGATCGTAGATGTATCCGTCCGGTCCGGAGATAGTTACGAGCTTAGCTCCTAACTGCTGGAGTTTCCATGCTGTTCCCCAGGATACGTTACCGAATCCGGAGATAGCAACTGTCTTGCCCTTGATGTCTTCGCCGTTTGCCTTAAGCATTTCTTCTGCGTACCAAACGATACCGAAACCTGTAGCTTCTGTTCTTCCTAAGCATCCGCCGTAAGGGATACCCTTTCCTGTAAGAACGCCGCCGTCGAATCTGTCTCTGATCCTCTTATACTGTCCGAACATGTAGCCGATCTCTCTGGCGCCTACGCCAAGGTCTCCTGCGGGAACGTCTGTGTCAGGACCGATATGTCTGTAGAGTTCTGTCATGAATGCCTGGCAGAATCTCATGATCTCTGCATCGCTCTTGCCGTTGGGATCGAAGTCGGAACCGCCCTTGCCGCCGCCGATAGGAAGTCCAGTGAGGGAGTTCTTGAAGATCTGTTCGAATCCGAGGAACTTGATGATTCCGGGATATACGTTGGGAGCAAATCTTAAACCGCCCTTGTAAGGTCCGATAGCGGAATTGAACTGATATCTGTAACCTTTGTTTACGTGAACTCCGCCGTTGTCATCTTCCCATACTACTCTGAAGGTGATTCCTCTTTCGGGCTCTACGAGTCTTTCAAGAAGAGCTGCCTTCTCATATTCGGGATGAGCGTCCATTACAGGTGCGAGTGAAGTAAGTACTTCTTCTACAGTCTGATGAAACTCTACTTCACCGGGGTTTCTTTTCTTACATTCTTCAATAACTCTTTCTACGTATGTAGCCATTACATATCTCCTTTTCTCATAATGATGTTTTTGGCTTAAGGCCCTCCTGCGTGAACAGAAAGACCAGATAAACACTTATGTGCTACTTAAGTTTTAACACTATCATTTGTCAATGTCAACACTATGGCAAAGCGCTCGCTGATGTTTATTTTTCAGTACATATATTAGCCTGTTAAAGCCGTAAAGTCCTGATATTTCAAGGCTTTCACATACCCATGTCAACGGTGAGTCCTATGTTGGTGAGATACAGATAACTTTCCGCCACTTTCATGCCTGTTGCTTCCTCGATGGCACGCCTGTAAATGTCCATCTGGACGCTGTATCTTTCCTTTACTCCCGGCACGTTTCTCGGAGCGGTGGTCTTGTAGTCCACCAGGATCACCTTGCCTTCCTCGATGAAGAAGCAGTCTATTATTCCCTGAACCATGGCATCTGCACCGTCCACTTCCATAATCAGGTTAAACGACTTTTCTCTGTAAAGCGATCCCCTTTTCTGAGCCTCTCCTATCCGCCTTCCCAAAGGAGCACAGGTGAAATCGTACAGTTTGGAGACGTCGACCGCTTCTGCCTCATCGCACGTCAGATACTCGTCCCTTACCATGTCTGAGATCAGCTCAGAAATAAGCGTTTCCCCTTCTACTCTTACGGCGTTTCCTACGCTGAAGAAATCGATCCTCTCGAGGACGCTGTGGGTTACGGTACCTATGTGCACCGCGCTGAGTCCGTACTTATCAGGCTCCCTGGGTACCGAAGGATCAAAGGCCGCTGCACTTTCGTGGCTTCTGCTGTTCAGTTCGCTTACCGAGTACTTGGACTTTATCCTCGTATCCTCTTCAAAGGGATACCTGAAGCTCATTATGCGGTCCACATAAGGGTCCGCCTTTCCCGGCTCCTTATCCAGAAGTTTCAGAGCCTTTCCTGCAGACCTCTTTCTCATACCTGCAGCCTTCCCGAGTTCCTGATCGCTCACGATGCTTACAGCTCCGGGTCTGGAAGATATGAACTTTCCGGCCATGCTGAAGAACGTTGAATCATCTGCAAGGGATGACCTGATCTTTTCAAGGGAATCCCGGGGATCCTTCGCAGTCCCGGTCATATACAGGATATCCTTGGCCCTCGTCATGGCTACGTAGAGAACTCTCTCTTCTTCCTTATCATCGTCTGACGCTGCCTTTCGTGATATCAGCCTCTGAAGAGCTGTCTGACGGAACCACTTCTCACTTCTCTTTACGATGGGAAGACCGATGCCAAGTTCCTTATCAGCCGAGAGGCTGTTCTTTTTATTGTCACCTCCCAGCTTCCTTGTGAAGCCTGCTATTATCACCATGGGGAATTCCAGTCCCTTTGAATGGTGGATGGTCATTATCCTTACCGTGTCGTCATCCTCCGTGACTACCCTGGCCTGACCCATCTTTATCTCTTTTTCCTTTATGTGTTCAACGTAGTTTATGAAACCATAAAGTCCGTTCCCCCTGTTTCTCCTGTAATCCAGTGCCTTGTCGGCCAGAAGCCTGAGGTTAGCCTGCCTTACGGTACCTCCCGGCATAGCTCCCATGGATGAATAAAAGCCTGTCTCTGTCATGAGATCCCAGATGAGTTCCTCCAGAGGAAGGGCTTCCGCCTTCTTTCTCCATTCATCAAGATCCTTCATGACCTTAAGTATCTTCTCCCTTAAAGACCCGTCGGGTCCGTTTTCGGAGTAGAGCTTCATGCACGCACTGTAGGGGATATTTTTTCTGAGCGTCCTGATCTCAGCAAGTTCAGCTATGCTGAATCTCCAGATCTCAGACCTGAGCACCGTGAGAAGCGGAAGATCCTGCTTAGGATTATCCACAAGCTCAAGCAGCGACATGAAGGTATTGACCTCAATGGTATCAAAATACCCTTTATTATCATCCACGAAGCACGGGATGTTGTTCTCCATAAGGACTTTATAGAAAATATCGCCCTTGTTCTTTATCCCCCTCATCAGGATCACTATGTCCTTCAGGCCAAGGGGCCTCTCAGTGCCCGCCTTATTGTCGTAGATCATCGTCCCCAGGCTGTCTCTGATGAGTTTGACTATGAGGAGAGCTTCCTTCTCGTTCTTTTTCATTTCCTTTATGGCATCGTCCAGTTCCTCGTCCTCATCCCAGCTCTCGCTGCAGAGAAAGAGTCCGGGCCGGTGATTGGCTATGCTGCTTGCCGGCTTATCCGGATAAAGGGCTTCATCCTCTCCGTAGTTATCCATGACTTCGGAGAAAACACCGTTTATGAGGCTTATAACACTGTCCTTGCTTCTGAAGTTTTTATTCAGGTCGATCTTAAGCGAATCTCCGTCCTCGCCTTTTTCCCCGTATTCCTTCTTGTATGCGGCATACCTTGCCTCGAATATCTCCGGTTCAGCCAGACGGAACCTGTATATGCTCTGTTTCACGTCTCCTACGGTGAAGAGGTTGTTTTTTCTCGCGATCCTGCCAATGAGAGCCTCCTGAAGAACGTTCGAGTCCTGATACTCGTCCACGAAGATGTGAAGAAACTTCTCCCTGTAGTGATCAGCTGCCTCATCGTGTTTCAGTATCTCATAGGCAAAATGCTCCAGATCGCTGAAATCCATCAGTCCCCTGGATCTCTTTATCTCAGAGAAGATGGATCTGTATTCCTTTACCAGTTCGCCCAAATACTTCACGTCCCCGTAAGTTGCGTTCACGTCTTCATACATCTGATCTGCGGTCTCCGAAAACAGATCTTTTTTTAGACCTTCGAAGGCTTTTTTGACGCTGGATCTTCTGGCACCTACAGAAGCATATACCGTACCTAACACTGCGGGGTCCGTATCAGGATTCGCCTTTTCGTTGAAATGGTCTTTTCTCAGGCTGTCCCATTTAAGAAGACTGAGCTTCCGCATGGTCTCTTCGTAGTTTCGCTCAAATACCGGGACCTCTATGTCCCTGACCTTTGAAAGATCGCTTACAGCAAGCATTTTTCCCTTCGTAAGCCTGTTTTCAGTGGTTTCATCGAGACTCTCCTCCAGAAGTTTCCTGCATTTGTCGACTGTATCTGAGGCCTCTTTCCACAAAAAATCCATGGCTTTACCGTTAAGGAACTCTTCTCTGCCTGCCCGGAGTTCTTCGGTCTTCTCCTCAAGCCATTCGTAAGGTTCCGGAAGCGACTCCAGTCTGTCGCTTAATTCCTTTATCATGGAGCGTGCTCTTTCATCGGACCTGTCGCCGCTGAACTTGTCGAGAAAAGCATAGAATTCTTCTCCGCCCTCTTCGTACATCTTCTCCATGAGCTTATCCATGGCCTTGTCTTCCAGCATCACTCCGCTCACTTCGTCGCATATCCTGAAATCAGGCTCGCATCCTATAAGGAAGAAGAACCTTCTGACAACTTCCATGGAAAACGCATGGAAGGTGCTGATGTTGGCTGAAGGCAGCAGATCGAGCTGATGCTTGAGAAGAGAAATGTCGCCTTTCTTATCTGGATCTCCCGAGGCACTGAGCGTCCTTATCTCATCCCTTATCGCCTTTTCGATCTTCTCCTTCATCTCCGATGCCGCAGCATTTGTGAAGGTGACTATGAGCATCCTGTCTATGGGACACTTATCCTCCAGTATGAGGGTCTTGATCCTCTCCACCAGCACGGCGGTCTTGCCCGAACCCGCAGCTGCGGCCACCAGGAGATTATGTCCTCTGTCGGTTATTGCTTTTTCCTGTTTATCTGTCCATTTCATTTTTTTCACCTTATGCACATTATACTATATTTAACGGCTTTTGAAAGAAGGTTTTTTATGGTATAATCTATTGTACTGCGGCACGTGACCCATTTGACGGACATATATCCGCGTGTCACCGGGCCAGATTATATGATAACGGGAGATCAGATATGAAAACACCCACAATGTTGATGATACTTGACGGTTTCGGGCTCAACCCGGATGATTACGGAAACGCCATCAGACAGGCGGATACCCCGAACCTCGACCGGATATTCAGCGAATACCCTTTTACCAGCATCAATGCCTCAGGCGAATACGTAGGACTGCCTGACGGCCAGATGGGGAACTCCGAAGTCGGACATCTGAATATAGGCGCAGGAAGGATCGTCTATCAGGAACTTACAAACATCACCAGAGCGGTGAGCGACGGAAGATTCTTTGAGAATCCTGCCCTCAACCACGCCATGAATCATGTGATAGAGAATTCAAAGAAGGATCCTGAGCAGGCGCTCCACCTCTTCGGCCTTCTTTCGGACGGAGGAGTCCACAGCCACATAGAGCATATCAAGGCCGCCATAGCCATGGCCAAGGCCAAAGGCGTGCCCAATCTCTTCGTCCACTGCTTCATGGACGGAAGAGACGTGCCTCCAACATCAGGCATAAACTACATCCACGAAATAGAAAACTACATGGCCAAGCTCCAGCTTGGACACATCGGCATGGTCTCAGGAAGATACTATGCCATGGACAGAGACAAGCGCTGGGACCGCGTGGAAAAGGCATATGATACCCTCACCATTCCAGGGATCGTTGCATATACTCCGGGCTCCAACGCTATGAACCTCGTGCAGGCTTCATATGACGTGGATATCACGGATGAGTTCATTCTTCCCGCCATGACCTCCAAGGATTCCTGGGTCAAGGACGGCGATTCAGTAATATTCTGCAATTTCAGGCCTGACAGAGCTAGAGAGATAACAAGAGCCTTCGTGGATCCCGATTTCGAAAAGCCGGTCGAGGAAGGCGGAATGGGCGGCTTCACGAGAAAGAAGATCATCAGCGACCTGGTCTACGTATGCATGACCCAGTACGATGCTGAAATGCCCAACGTTGAAGTGGCCTTCCCTCCCAAGAGACTGGAGAACACCCTTGGAGAATACGTCTCCTCCCTGGGACTCAGGCAGCTCAGGATCGCAGAGACCGAAAAATACGCTCACGTCACCTTCTTCTTTAACGGAGGCGTAGAAGAGCCGAATCCCGGTGAAGACAGGATACTTATCCCGTCCCCTAAGGTCGCGACCTATGACCTTCAGCCCGAGATGAGCGCTCCCGAGGTAAAGGCGAGAGTCATAGAAGAAATAAAGGCCACCCGTGAGGATGGCTCTCCGAAATATGATATTGTCATTCTGAATTTTGCAAACTCTGATATGGTCGGCCATACAGGAGTCATGGAAGCAGCGGTCAAGGCCGTGGAGACTCTGGACGGCTGCGTAGCTGAGATAGCGGATGCCATCCTTGAAACAGGAGGACAGCTCCTTATCACCGCAGACCACGGAAACAGCGATATGATGCTGGATAAGGACGGATCGCCCTTTACAGCTCACACAACGAATCCTGTACCCCTCTGCTACGTTTCAGGTGAAAAAGCCCACGCATTCAATGAATACGGCCTCTCAGGGGAAGGAAAGCTTGCAGATCTGGCGCCCACCCTTCTCTATCTCATGGGAATAGACATCCCTGAAGAGATGACTGGCGAAGTGCTCATGAAGTAAATAATTAGGGATAAAAATCAAGGGCAGTATATCGATCGATATACTGCCCTTTTTTAGTCCGTTATAATTATGGATTCGATCACCGGCTGCTGATCCTCAGGGATCGTTCCGTTATCGTCTATGGGTCTTGCGTCAGCTGCGATCTTCTTGCAGATATCAAGGCCCTCCGTTACGTGCCCGAAGGCTGCGTACTGTCCGTCCAGGAAGGTATCGTCAGCTACGGTTATAAAGAACTGAGACGTAGCGCTGTTTGGCTGGTTGGTTCTTGCCATGGAGATGACGCCTTCAGTATGTGAGATGCTGTTCTCATAGCCATTGGAAGCGAACTCTCCAGGTATGGGATCAAGAGTAACGTCCGGGTTTGCCCCTCCCTGTATCATGAAGCCGTCCATTATCCTGTGAAACTTGAGGCCGTTGTAGAAGCCTCCTGATGCAAGATTTACAAAATTTTCCACGGTAAGCGGTGCTTCGTTCGGATCGAGTTCAAGCTTGATCGTTCCGTAATCCTTAATGGTTATCTCTGCGTGCCTCAGGGGAAGCGTTTCACCTGACTGCGTATCCGCCGTGCTCTGCTCCGGTGTCACTGACTGCTCCCCGGAATTTCCGCAGGCGCTGAATAGAGCCGCTGCTAAAATCAACGATAAAATTATTATTGTAAACTTTTTCATATTCTTCGCATACAAATCGGGGCAGCTGAAAACTGCCCCGGTCTTCCTTTCAAAATCCTTATTTATTGTTTTATCTGCTTATTTCATAAGCTTTCCGAGGAGTGAAGCCACGTCTCCGAGATCAAGTCCGTCGTTCTTCTTGGAGCTGCTGCCTGTAACTGCTCCTAAAAGAGATCCCAGATCCAGTCCGCTGCTCTTGCTGCTTCCGCCTCCTGCCAATGAAAGAACTCCGCCGAGGAGGTCTGAAAGCCCGTCGCTGTTGGATACCGCTGAAGTCTTGTTAGCCTTCTTATTGGTCTTGGCCAGCATGGTGAGAACTACCGGTGCAGCAGCAGCCATGATCTTGGCGACCTTAGCAGTGTCGAGCCCTGCCTTGGCTGCAACTTCCTTCTGTGCTTCCGCAGTCTTCGTCTCATCTCCGTAGATGTGGTTGAGGATCTTGACGCCATCGTCCATGTCTGCGGTCTTGATGATCTTAACTATATCCTCTTCGCTCAGGTCGTGCTGATCAAGTGCTTTAAGAAGGCTGTCTGCGCCATCCTTGGTGCTGGCATTCGTCTGCATCTTTCCGAGCATCGAAGGAAGCGCCTTAAGCAATGCCTGAGTAACCTGATCATCAGATGCTGATGCCTTGCTGCCCAGTGCGCTTACTGAATCTTTAGCTGAGGACATTCCTCCCAGTAATGATAAAAGATCTAATGCTCCTGCCATTTCATAGCTCCTTTCTCTGGTCTGTATAGATCAATTTAAATAGTTATCACATTACAGCCTTATTATATTATATTTTATCCCGTTTGTGAACAAAAAAATTATACAAGATCATTAATAATCTTAAGAGCTATCCTGATGCCGTCTGCGGCTGCTGATACGATACCTCCGGCATATCCTGCGCCCTCTCCTGCGGGATGGAATCCTCTCAATTGCCTGTCGCCGAGATAACCCTCAAATGATTCGCTCCTGGCAAATCTCACAGGAGACGAACTTCTGGATTCCACAGCATAAATGACAGCGTCGTCACTGTCGAATCCCTTTATCTTACGTCCGAATACTGGCATTGCTTCCCTGATGGAATCTTCTGCAAAGTCAGGCAGACAGCCCGATATCTGAGGAGCCCTGCCGTCCCTCACATCCTTCCACGGAGCTTTAGGTGCGCGGTACCCGCCTCCCAGCTCATATGCCAGCTTCTCGTACTTCTGCTGAAGGTACATACCTCCCAGAACGTCGTCCGTACCGAAGTCTTCCGGCCTGACGTCCACCAGGACCGCTGAATTCGCATATCCGGAGTCCCTCTTATGATAGCTCATACCGTTTGTGACCACCATGCCCTTTTCAGATGAAGCTACCACTACCTGACCTCCCGGGCACATGCAGAAGGTGTAGACTCCCCTTCCGTCCTCTGTCCTGAATGACAGTTTGTAGTCAGCTGCGGGAAGTCCAAGCTCCCCCGCAGGCCTGCCGTACTGAGCTATATCTATGAGATCCTGGGGATGCTCTATCCTGACGCCCATGGAAAACTGCTTCTGAGACATGGTGATCCCCCTGTCCCTGAGCCATTTCAGTGTATCTCTTGAACTGTGTCCGATGGCCAGGATCAGTTGGTCTGCCTCAAGCTGCTTCTCCTTTCCATCCATAACGTACGTTACGGATGAGATACTGCCGCCGTCAACTCCTATGTCTGATACCCTGGCTCCGAAAAGCACGGTCCCGCCGAGGTCCCTGATCTCTTCACGGATATTCTTTACTACTGTTTTCAGTATATCTGTCCCGATGTGGGGCCTTGCCTTATAAGTCGGATCGTAGCCATG
>JAZQAY010000070.1:0-4847 GCA_045545455.1 Anaerovoracaceae bacterium
AAGCTGACAACGTTCTGAACAAGAAGTCCGGCGTTCTGGGTATCTCCGGCGTTTCCTCCGACTTCAGAGACATCGAAGCTGCAGTAGCAGAAGGAAACGAAAGAGCAGAGCTGGCTCTCAAGGTATTCGCTCACAAGGTAAGATTCTACATCGGAGCTTATATCGCTGAGATGAACGGATGCGATGCTATCGTATTCACAGCAGGCGTTGGTGAGAACGACATCACCATGAGAGAACTTATCTGCCATGACCTCGGAAACCTCGGCATCAAGATCGATCCTCTCAAGAACAAGATCAGAGGTAAGGAAACCATCATCTCACCTGAGGATGCTAGAGTAAAGGCTCTCCTTATCCCTACAAACGAAGAGCTCATGATCGCAAGAGATACATATCAGATCGTTAAAGCTCTGTAACAGAAAAAAACAGTTGACAAAGTTTTGATTTTCAAGTAATATCAAGTAGTTGACGATTATTTTGGGCAGGGTGTCGGTGATGCTTCTGAAGTGCATCAGACCATCAGGCCCTGATCCCATGAAATACAAGAAACACAGGAGGTGTTAGGACATGGCAGTACCTAAAAGAAGAACTTCAAAGGCAAAGAGGAATTCCCGTCAGGCAGCTAACATGAAGATGTCTGCACCCGGATTATGCATCTGCCCTCAGTGCCACCAGCCTAAGCTCCCTCATAGAGTTTGCCCTAATTGCAACTACTATGATGGAAAAGAAATCGTGGCTGAAGCATAAGCTATGTTTACTGAAGGCAAGTCACATGTTGGCTTGCCTTTTTAACTAAGCTTAGCGCCGTTTATACGGCAGTCATGCTAGTGTGGCTCAATGGTAGAGCAGCTCATTCGTAATGAGCAGGTTGGGGGTTCGATTCCCTTCACTAGCTCCATACAAAAGAGATGTCTTATGGCATCTCTTTTCTGTTAAAAGTAAGTAGAAATCTCATATAAAATTCTTGATCTAATCGATATTTATTAATTCTATCAATATTTTTCTACGGGATCACTTTTTTAACAGCTGTTTCATAGATAATTAGTACATATCCTATAATCTATGTAGATACTTTCTTAATAATGCATTAAAAATCTACAGAACACTCTGTATAAAGAATGTTCTGTAGATTTTTTGATATATTATCAACTCTATGGTCGATATTTAAGAATTATCTTGTTAATTTTCGAATAATAAGAAAAATATATTATTAAAATTTGTTTTGACCCCATTTTTTTCGATATGACTTTCGTATTTATTAGTGAAAGTCAAAATCAAAAAACAAAAGGAGGTAAAACAATAAATGAAAAAACTAATATCTTTACTGACGGTCGTGGCGCTCATGCTGTCGCTGGCAACGATAGGCGTATATGCTGCCGAACAGAAGCAGCTTTCACTTGACGATGAGAAGGACGGCCGGCTGGAAATCACAGAAGAAGGCACGTATGTACTGACAGGGTCTCTTGAAGGATCAGTTTATGTAGACCCCGGCGAGGGTGACGTAACGCTTATACTTGACGGAGCAGATATAGATGGAGGCGATGAACCGGGTATCATTGCAGTAAGCGGTGACTCTCTCAACATCCAGCTTCCTGAAGACTCAATAAACAGAGTCAAGGGAGGAGATGATACGAAATATGAATCTGCAATTTACAGTTCAGTGGATACGACTTTTGAAGGAGAAGGCTCCTTATACGTAACAAGTGAAGATGAGAACGGTATCAGAACAGAAAATGCCGATCTTACATTTGAAAGCGGAAACTATGCCATAAAGGCCACAGAGAACGGACTTACAGCTGATGGCAAAGATCCCGGTAAGATAACTATAAACGGAGGGCATTTCAGCATCCAGGCCAATAACAGCATAGATCCTGATTCGACAGTAACTAAAAATGATGGCGTCTTTGAAGAAGTTGAACTGTCATCCGTATCAACATCAGACGTTCAGGAAGAATACCAGAACGCTTCAGGATCTTATTATCAGGAAGGATCTTATTCAGAAGCAGCCTCTGGCGGAAGCGAAGGAGCTATGCCTGAAAACATCGAGATGCCTCAGATGGATGGTATGCCTCAGAACGGAGAGATGCCCCAGATGAACGGTATGCCTCAAAATGGAGAGATGCCCCAGATGAATGGTATGCCTGAGGGAAATATGCCTGGGATGCCGGGACAGTCCGGTATCACCGCTACTTCAGATTCACCATCAGTAATAGTTCAGGGTACTGTGACAAACAGTGCAGCATCCCTTGAAGCTGACTACGATAATGCGACATATATCTCGGTGACCGATGATGAAAGTCAGGTGAAGATCACAAGCTCAGGCACATACGTCGTATCCGGAAGCAGCTCAAACGGAAACATTACAGTCAAAAAAGGAACCACGGGTGTGATCCTTGTTCTCGAAGACCTTGATCTTACAAGCACAGTGGGAGCTACAGTATCGGTAAATAAGGATGCTGAAGTTAAGATCATCATCAAGGGTAATGTAGTTCTGACCGATAATGAAGATCCTGCAGATGAGTATTCAGAGGATGCAGAGACAGCTGACGCTTATGACGGTGCTGCTCTTAAAGCCAAAGCCGGTTCACAGGTATACGTGACGGGAGACGGTACCCTTACTATTAACGGAAATGCCAAAAATGGCATCAAAGCCGGAGATGACACCAGCATCATATTTGACGAGGTAACTGTCAATATCAACGCGGAAAATGATGGTATAAACGGAAACTATGACGTAACGCTTTTAGGCGGTAATTTCACCATCGCGGCAGGTGATGACGCTATCCATGCAGATCATATACTTACAATAGGAAGTGAAGACGGAACAGGTCCTGTGATCAGAGTTACTGAATCCACGGAGGGCCTGGAGGGCACAGTAGTGAACATAACAGGCGGTGACATCTCCATAGTTTCATCCGATGACGCTGTAAATGCTGCCAATGGAGACGGACTCTACGAAGGCGAGCTGGATTATTCCTTCAACATGACCGGCGGCAAGCTTACTGTTAAATGTACCGGAGACGGGATCGATTCCAATGGTGATGTGAATCTGATAGGAGGATCTGCATCTATCTCAAGCGGAGCTATGGGAGGAGAAGCCGGTATCGATTACGACGGACAGTTATATATCTCTGATGAATTCATTCTGAATAATGGATCCGGAGTGGCAGGACCTGATGGAATGGGCGGAATGCCGGGTCAGGTGCCTTCAGGAGATCAGGGAATGATGCCGGGACAGCCGGGCGAAGGTCTGTTTCCCGGACCGTCATTCAACAACAAATAATCAGATAACTTCAACCTTACATTAAGGTTTATCATATATCCTTGATTCAAGGAAAGATCATCCGGCGATGCGGATACCTGCACGCCGGATGTAGATCCTAAGCAGTTCAATAGCTTTTACAATATGTGAGGAGAGGATAGCTATGGTATTACTTTTTTCAAGCCAGATGAATAAGATCGCGCTTTCTGCATCCGGCAATGAACATATACGGGAAGAACTGATCAAAGATCAGGAAAACAATATACTTAAGACCGCTTCGAAGATCTGCCGCAGATATATTACAAAAAGTGATGACGAGTGGTCGCTGGCATTGTGTGAATTTTCAAGAGCAATAGATATATACAGTGAAGAAAAAGGGGATTTTTTGCCATTCGCACAGATGCTTATAAAGAGAAAACTGATAGACAGCTTCAGATCTCAGACCAGGCAAAGAATAGAGTATTCAACTTCACCCATGGTCCTGGAAGGATGCTATGATCCTTCTGAAGACAATGAGGGAGTATGTCTGAAACTATATGAGAAAAGCGTGGAGGCATCTGATCACAGTCTGAAAGATGAGATAACGGAAGTAAATGAGATCATTAATAAATTCGGCATAAGATTTATAGAACTTACAGACAGTTCTCCGAAGCAGGAGAAAACCAGGCTGGAATGTGGCAGGGCAGTCAGTTATATTCTGGACAGTCCGGAGCTGTCAGACAGGATAGGATCTACAGGCAAACTTCCCATAAATGATATATCGCAGGGGACAGGGATATCCAGAAAGACTCTGGACCGATACCGAAAATATATCATTATGGCTGTGGTGATCCTTAAAGGAGATTATCCGCATATATCAGAATATCTGAAATCCATAAGAAAGGAGGTGTCAAGATGAGAGCTATAGTTGTAGACATAGAAGACCGTCATGCTGCCGTTATGACAGAAAATGGTGAAATCATAAAAGTAAAGAACAAAAGCTATGAGATCGGTCAATCTATCCTGATTGGATCAGATGGCAGAAGCAAAAAATCTTCCGTATCGGGAAGAATAAGGAGGATAAGTTCAGTAGCTGCAGCTGTTGCTCTCATGGCAGTGACAGGCACAGCCGCTGCATATTCGCTTCCTTACGGAACCGTAAGTCTTGACACCGAACCTTCTGTCCAATACACCATAAACTGCTTTGATTACGTTCTTGAAGTAAGCGTGGATGAGAGTACCGGTACAGCACTTGACGAGGTCGATCTCAGCAGTCTTCGCAATCAGAAGATAGATAAAGCTCTGGAAAACACGATAGAGCAGATGGATATTTTAGGATCAGCAGATGAGGCAGAGTCCATAACCATCAGTGCGGATACCAGAAGCACCTCTCACACAGAGACTTTGAAGAAGGGGCTGGAAGATTCAGTAAATAATTACTTAGGGTCCAAAGAACAGATACCTATGACTAAAAAAACGGCTATAGATGAAAATGGAGCACCTGTAACATATAATATGCCTGATAACAGCTTTTCAGGAGATGGTAAAGGTTTGGATCAGGGACAGCAAAACCTGACCGAAGAACCCGTAATTTATGAAAACAGACCTG
>JAZQAY010000071.1:0-5333 GCA_045545455.1 Anaerovoracaceae bacterium
GAGGTGATTTTTTGGTAGAACCATCGACGCGCACCCGCATAGCGGGTGGTTTATACTTCGCGCGCCAGCGCGCTCAGCACGGGCTTATACGCCCTACAATAAAGAGGTGTGCGCATGAGCGCACACCCTTTTTATTACATGTTTAAAGCAGATGTATGCCTCCGATGAGAGGCACTTCCTTGTTCTCTCCATTTGAAGCGTTTACCACTCCCAGTATCATGCATACCAGAATGAAGAGACCCCAGATCTTGCCAATGATGGGGAACCCTGTAAGGAGTCCGAAGAGATTTACCACCAATCCCTGATTGAGGTGGAATCTGGCTCCCTGTCTGTCTCCTGCAAAGTATGCGATAAGGAATCCGATCCAGGTAAGATATGCAAGCACTCCTGTAGCCTTGGTGGAGATGCCGCCACCTGCGTTTCCTCCGGTATTCTGCTGCGTCTGATCTCCCTGACCGTTATTAGCCTTGTCCTGGAAGTAGTGTCCGCTGAACACGTTTCCGTCAGCGCCTCCTGCATTCTCAGTTTCTTCAGATCCTGCAGATTCAGCTTCGTTGAGGATCTGCGCTTTTTTAGCTTCGAATTCCTCTTTAGTGATCATTCCTTCATCCAGAAGCTGTTTATATTCTTTGATCCTTTCTGCTCCTGATCTCTGTGCCATTAAAAATACCTCACTTTCGATAGTCTTGTATCATCCTGCGTGATTGCTTAATGAAGAAGTCTCACTTCTTTCAGGATGATTATACACCAGCGTTGTACGGATTTCAACACTTACTGCCGAAGGCTCTGAGTGCCTCATTGACATTCTTCACTCCAATGATCCTGCATCCCTTGAGATCATGAAGTTTCTCTGTGTTTGATGCAGGCATTATTATCCTTTCGTAACCCAGGCGGGCAGCTTCCTTGACTATCTTCTCAGCATTTCTCACAGGCCTGAGGTCTCCCGTCAGACCTACTTCCCCGAGAGCCAGGGTCCTTGAATCCGGTGTGACCCTCTTAAATGACGAAAAGATCGCAAGAGCGACTGCAAGATCCGTCCCCGTTCCTTCAGGTCTGATACCGCCTACAACGTTAACGTATATGTCCTGGCCTCCCAGCGGAAGACCTGCCTTCTTCTCCATTACAGCTATTATCATGCTGAGTCGGGTGTTGTCTATACCTACCGAAGTCCTCCTGGAGAATCCCATGCCCGAGGCCGGAGTGACCAGCGACTGGATCTCAAACATCACCGGCCTGCTTCCCTCGTAGATCGCGGTGGTCACAGATCCCTCTGCATTCTCTCCGCTGTTCTCAAGGAAAGTAGCGCTTATGTCCGTCACTTCTGTCAGTCCTGTTCCCTCCATCATGAAGGCGCCGATCTCGGAAGTGGTTCCGAAACGGTTCTTATATGATCTGAGTATCCTCAGTTCCTGATCCCTTTCACCCGTGAAGTTCAGTACGCAGTCCACCAGATGTTCCACCGTCTTAGGACCTGCCAGGTCTCCGGACTTGGTTACGTGGGCTACGATAAAGATCGGCATGCTCCCGGTCTTACCGAGTCTCATGAGCTGGTTTCCCGTCTGTCTCACCTGTGAGATGGATCCCGGTGCAGAATCCAGTTCCCCGGAATACATGGTCTGTATGGAATCCACTATGAGGAAGTCCGGCTTCATTTCAGCACACACCGCCTCTACGTTCTCCATGTTGGTCTCAGCCAGGACGAAGAGAGTATCAGGTATGCTGGTGCAGACCCTGTCAGCTCTCAGTCTTATCTGTTCCTCGGATTCCTCTCCGGATACATAAAGCACCTTGAGCCCGCGGGATGCGATATTCGCCGCAGTCTGTATAATGATAGTGGACTTGCCGATGCCGGGCTCGCCGGATATCAGAGTCAGTGACCCCTTTACGATGCCGCCTCCAAGCACGCGGTTCAGTTCGCCTATTCCCGTATCTATCCTTTCGTAATTCAGCGTACCTACGGATTTAAGCGCAGAAGGTCTGGCATCTTTAGCAGATGCCCTTCTCCTGGTATCTTCCTTAAGGTCGGGCAGCACCTTCTCTTCTACGAAGGAGTTCCACGCTCCGCAGATGCACTGCCCCATCCATTTGCTGGATTCATATCCGCATTCCTGACAGACGAATACTGTTTTTGATTTCTTAGCCATCTCAAGCTCCTTTTCCGGTAACGAACATCCGTTCGAATAAAGTATATCATAACCTCACAAGCACTTCAAGGCGAATATTTGCTTCCGAAAAATAAAGTTGTATCTTGCAGAGCATTAGTGATACAATATATGAGGAAAAAGCCGGGCATGGACCCGAAAGGAGAAAATAAAAATGAAACTTGAACCCATCGTCAAGAGCCTTCTTGACACAGACCTGTATAAATTCAATATGAACCAGGTCATCTTTCACAAGCACACCAACCTTGTAGGAGAATACCTCTTCAAGTGCAGAAACGAAGGTGTTATCTTCACTAAAGAGATGCTTGATGAGATAAACGCTCAGATAGACTATCTTTGCACCCTCAAGTTTGAGGAAGATGAACTGGATTACCTGAGAAGCATCCGCTTCATTAAAGACGACTACGTCGAGTTCCTCCGCCTGTGGCATCCCATCAGGCACTACGTTACCACCTCACTGGACGACGACGGCGAACTTCACATCTCCGTGAAGGGACCCCTTTTCAGCGCCATGCAGTTCGAGATATATCTGCTGGAGATCGTGAACGAAGTCTACTTCAGATTCCAGTATGATTACGAGGAACTTCTGGCTTCAGCCAAGGAAAAGCTGGACGCTAAGATAAAAGCCTTCCAGGAAGGCAAATACGATTTCAAATTCGCAGAGTTCGGCTGCAGACGCCGCCTCTCCGCTGAGTTTGAAGGACTTGCAATCGAAAGATTCGCAAAAGAGACCAAGAACTGCGTCGGTACCTCCAACGTATACTTTGCGAGAAAATTCAACCTGACTCCCATCGGGACCTATGCTCACGAGTTCGTCCAGATGTATCAGGGGATCAACTCCATCCCTCTCGCATACACCAACCACTTCGCACTGGCAGACTGGTACGAGGAATTCCAGGGAGATAACGGTACGGCGCTTTCCGATACCCTCACCACTGATCTCTTCTTAAGAGACTTCAACCGCAGCATGGTGAACAACTACACAGGCGTCCGTCACGACTCCGGCGATCCCTACGAATGGGGAGAAAAGCTCATCAGGCACTTCGAGAAATATGGTGTTGATCCCATGACTAAGACCCTGCTCTTCTCCGATGGACTCACCTTCGACTATGCACAGGAGATAGCTGATTACTTCAAGGGAAGGATCAAGACCTCCTTCGGTATCGGTACCTTCGTTTCAAACGATACCTGCGTACCTGCTCTCAACATTGTTATCAAGCTGCAGTACGTGAACGGCGACCCCGTTGCCAAGCTCAGCGATTCCCCCGGAAAGAGCATGTGCGATGATCCGGACTACCTCGAATATCTTAAGAGATCTGTTGAATTCAGACTGGAAAGGGAGTCTTATTAAATGAAAGTTTTTTGTGTAATAGACATGCAAAACGATTTCATCGACGGCGCTCTCGGCACCCCGGAAGCTCAGGCCATCGTTGGACCCGTGATCAGATTCCTTGAAAGCGTGAAGGAACTTCCCTACGAATCCTACGAAGTTGTCGCCACCAGAGATACTCACTATAACGACTATCTCGAGACAAATGAAGGCAAGCACCTCCCCGTTGTCCACTGCCAGATAGATACAGAAGGCTGGCTTATCCCCGACAGTATCTACGGCATCCTCGAATCTCTGGAAGCGCAGGTAAGAGATAAGCCGCATTTCGGTATCCCGTCGGACAGATGGAGCCTCATTCTTGAAAACGTAGATGTGGAAGAAATAATTGTATTCGGACTTTGTACTGATATCTGCGTTATATCGAACGCGCTGGCTCTCAAGACCGCCTTCCCCGAAGTTCCCGTAAAGGTCTACAAGGATCTCTGCGCAGGAGTAACTCCCGAGACTCACGAAGCCGCCCTTGCCACCATGAAGATGTGCCAGGTGGACGTAATGAATTCATGGGAAGATAAATAACAGAAATGAAAAAGCTGACCCGAGGGTCAGCTTTTTTTACTTTTAAATGATGTGGACTCCGTCCATCAGTTCTTTCTCAAATTCTTCTCTGTGGCTTGGAGTGTACAGTCCGGGCATACCGCCTGTGTGGATGAAGATCACCTTCTCGCCTTTTTTGATCTTGCCTTCCTTCACCATATCGATGATCCCGGCGAAGGCCTTGCCGGTATAGCACGGATCCAGGAGAAGGCCTTCCCTGGAAGCCATCATTTCTATAGCCTTTCTCACCTCTTTCGAAGGAAGATTGTATCCGCCCCTGACGTACCCGGTCTCCAGGTCTATATCTTCGTGTCTCACTTCTATGTCCATGCCATAGGTATCTTTGACGTCTGATATGTACTGCTCCAGGTTCTTTACGCCTTTTTCATTGAACGGCAGTATGGCTATTCCCGTAAGATGAAGTGTTGATTTTATGTCCTTAAGCCCGCAGAAAAGTCCCGCAAATGTTCCCATGGAACCCACGGTATCGATAATTCTGGCGCCTTCCAGCCCCATAGCCTTAGCCTGGCGGTCCAGTTCAACTGCACAGTCATAGTATCCGAGGGCGCCGAGAACGTTGGACCCTCCCATGGGTATGAAATATACCTTCTCACCCTGGGCTTCGTAATCCTTCGTTACCTTCTCGATCAGCTCGTCCAGCTGTACGGAGCCGGGGCGTCCGTCAGATTTCTTAAGATAGAGATCACAGCCGAAAAGCCTGTCGAGAAGCATGTTGGCGCTGAGTTCTCCGGGGTAATCATCGATAGCGATTATCGAGCATTTCATGCCGTATTTGGCTGCCATGGCTGCGGTCTGTCTTCCGTGGTTGGTCTGGCCTCCGCCTACTGTGATAAGCGCTGTCGCTCCCTTATCTATTACGTCCTGCACCAGATACTCCAGTTTTCTCAGTTTGTTTCCGCCGGCCCCGAGAGGTGTCAGATCATCACGCTTGAGATAGAGCTCGATGCTCAGTTCTTTGCTGATCGAAGGAAGGTATTCAATTGGTGTCTCATAAAGTATGTTAAGTTTATTCACGTTAAAGCTCATGTTGCCTTCTCCTCCTAATACTTATCGGTAATAAAAAACGATATATATTACGTGGTGACATCCCGCAGCGCCGGTTCTTAGTGATCGGCAAGGCTTCAGCGAAGCCGGAACTTAGAACCGCTGCGCTAGGACGCAGCGCAAGCGGCGCCACGTGGTATATATCGGTTTTTTCGTTATGCAAGGAAGCCGTTGATGATCTG
>JAZQAY010000072.1:0-17995 GCA_045545455.1 Anaerovoracaceae bacterium
CTTTCGTACAATGTAGCTTGAACAACCACATTATACCCGCGGAGGTGATTTTTTGGTAGAACCATCGACGCGCACCCGCATAGCGGGTGGTTTATACTTCGCGCGCCAGCGCGCTCAGCACGGGCTCATACGCCCTACAACAAAACGGCGCCCCGTCGGGGCGCCGCCTGATGCTTCGGCCGAAGCAATGTGAAATTTTACTTTATATTACTCATGTGCAGGGAGCCTGCGCTTCTTGTCGAATTCCTTCATGTCTTTAACAAGAGGACCTGCCATGAGTACCATGCAGATAGCATTAGGGATGATCATCAGAGCGTTGAAGATATCGGAGATGTTCCAGGCGATATCGAATGCTGTGATGCAGCCGATGAATGCTACAGCGGAGAATACGATTCTGTATGCCAGTGTGATATTGGTGCTCTGTGTGAGATACTCGAGAGCTTTCTCCCCGTAGTACTCCCATCCGAGTATTGTGGAGAATGCGAAGAGTGCGAGCGATATAGCTACTATCCAGGCTCCTGCTTCACCGATCGTCATACGGAACGCCTCGATCGTAAGGGGTGCGCCCTGAAGGACTGTCTTTCCGTCAACTACGACTTTCTCCATAGCTCCGGATGTAAGGATCGAAAGTCCGGTTACGGAACATACGATGAAGGTATCCCAGAATGTTCCGGTCATGGAGATGTAGCCCTGCTTGATGTAGTCCTTTGAAGTGGTTGCAGCTGCAGCGATAGCAGCGGAACCCATACCAGCCTCATTGGAGAAGCATCCTCTTGCAACACCCTTTCTCATAGCCTGCATCATACCTGCAACAACGGAACCTGCGATACCACCGCCTACAGCCTGTACGGAGAATGCCATTCTGAACATGTCTACGATAGCGGCAGGAAGGTTCTTGATGTTAAGGATGATAACAAGCAGAGCGGATACAAAGTACAGGATAGCCATTACAGGAACTACCATGGATGATACTTTGGAAATCGACTTGATTCCGCCGATTACTACTACGAGTACCAGAATGAATACGATGGCAGCTACAGCATAAGGGCTGATGCCTGAAACGTTGTTGAATGCGGATGCGATGGAGTTGCCCTGTGTAAGGTTGCCGATACCGAAAGACGCTACTACTGCGAATACCGCGAACAGGATAGCCAGAACTCTTCCGAATCCTTTCATCTTTTCGCCGTAAACTTCAGGAATACCTCTCTCCATGGTAACCATTGGTCCGCCCAGCATCTCGCCCTTATCGTTCGTGGTACGATAACGAAGAGCAAGTGCGCATTCTGTAAATTTGGAAGTGAGTCCGAACGCTGCGGAGATCCACATCCATACCAGAGCTCCGGGACCGCCCGTAGCAAGTGCTGAAGCAACACCGGCGATATTTCCTGTACCGATGGTAGCAGCAAGCGCTGTACAGAGGGCTGCGAAAGGAGAAACGTCTCCTTCACCTTCTGCCACACGGGCTTCCTTGGATAAGGTTGATTTGATAGCGTAGCCTAATGTACGCCATGACAGGAATCCACATCTGATGGTCAGGTAGATACCTGTACCGACGAGTATGATGAGCATGAAAGGCCCCCATACAAAGTCGTCGATCTTCAGCAAAAAATTATTGAAAGCTTCCATAATATGATTCCTTTCCTCCCATATATGATACTGTCCTGATAAAAACCGGATATGGGAAAAAATAATAAAACCCGGACAGTACTTCCGTTTAATAAAGTTTAGTACATTAAAGCGCTGTTGTCAAGAATCGCGGGATATGTATACAAAAATATTATTTGGATTATGTATACAAAAAATAATAATCATCCAGGTATCTCAATTGTGCTCCTTTTTTCCTTATCCGCAAAATTATTTGCTGCTAAATGTTAAAAATCTTCCTATTTTATGATATAATACCTCACAGGTGTAGCCGGATCTGTGGGTCAGATGCGGCATACTCGGTATAAAGGTATTATCTGAAAGGAGATTTTTCTAATGAAGAAAGCATTCAAAATGCCTACGGCACTGACCATAGTAATGATCTTCCTGATCATCGTGGGGATCATGACCTGGTTCGTGCCTACATCTGTGGTAATTGAGAATGACGCAGGTGAAAAGGAAATCGTTTTCAACGCTGCTTTTGACGAAGATGGCAACGTGATCGAGAACGCGGGAACAAGCCCTGTGGGACTTTGGGATCTGTTCACTGCACCTATCAATGGAATGACGGATGCTGTTGAAGTTGCATCAGCTATTCTGGTATCCGGTGGTCTCATCGCGATCCTTACCAAGGTAGGCGCCATGGACGCAGCCATCGGCGGACTATTAAGGAAGTTCAAGGGAAGCACCCTCATCATCATCCTTATGATCGTATTCTCTCTCATGGGTACAGTTTACGGAGCATGGGAAGAGATGCCCGCATATGCACTGATCATCCTTCCTATGTTCGTTGCAGCCGGTTATGACTCCATAACCGGATTCCTCGTAATCATGATCGGCACCATCGCAGGTAACATGGCTGACGTAGTAAACCCCTACGCAGTCGGAGCTGCTGTTGCCGCTATCGGTAACCCCGAACTCTCCATCGGACATGGTATCCTCTTAAGACTAGTCCTTTACGTTGTTATCCTCGTAATGGGTATCCTCTATGTTTTAAGATATGCCAAAAAGGTAAAGGAGACCCCTCAGGCTTCCCCTGTTTATGGGGTTGAGATGAACATCGCTCACGAAGAAGCCAACACCAACGAACTGGTGGAACTCACTCCCAAGAGGATCTGGTCACTGGTAGTGTTCGGTATCGTTATCCTCCTTTGCGTATTGGGTTACGTTCCCTGGGATTCCATCGAGACCGCGAATGGTACCCTTTTCGACGGCATCAACGCATTCAAGTATGCTCTGAGCGATTCCGCCTTCGGCAAGTTCCTCGGCATACCCAACTTCACCGAATTTGCATGGTGGTACTTTGTTGAGTTCTCAGCAGTATGGCTGCTGGGTGCCGTAGTTATCGGCTTCATAAACAAAATGCCTGAAAAGGAATGGGTAAAGACCTTCACACAGGGCGCTGCTGACCTGGTAGGCGTAGTTCTGGTACTTGCCACCTCCAGAGGCATCTCCATCTTCATGGGAGACAGGACCTATGGAATGTCCATCACATTCATTTACTGGATCCAGAACGCTCTGACTTCCGTACCTCTCTGGGCATTCGTTATCGCTGCAGTAGTTGCATACCTCCTGATAGGTATCTTCCTGCAGTCCACCTCCGGCGTATCCGGAATCACGATGCCTATCTTCGGAGCTGTTGCAATGGCACTCTTTGCAAACTCCGCAGTAGGTTCAGTCGGCGGACAGGCTCTGCTGATCTCAGCCTTCACCTTAGGTATCAACTTCATCTGCGGATTCTATCCTGAATCCACAAACATGGGTATCTGCGAAATGGGCAACGTACCTTACAACGTATTCCTCAAGGTATGGCTCAAGATACTTATCCCGATGCTGATCGTAGGTACAGCGATTATTTCCATCGCTCCATATATCGGACTGGTATAAATACTTTAAACCATAAGGATCGCCAATATATATCTTCTGCGACCGCTCCCGTTTAGGATGTCACTGCCGGATATATATTGGCGCTTTTACGTTTCAAAGATCTTATTATTGGAACAAAAGGATCAAAATATGAAAGATTACATTAAAACAATAGAAGATAATAAGGAAGAGATGCTGCAGACCCTGGCTGATCTTGTAGCAATACCTTCTGTGGTCTCAGAGGCCGAAGGCGACTACCCTTTCGGAAAGGAAGTCCAGAGGGCCTATGAGTTCATGATGGATAAAGCAGAAAAAGACGGCTTCATCACGAAGAACGTTGACAATCAGGGCGGTCACATCGACTTCCCCGGAAAGAGCGACGATATCGTAGCAGTGGTCGGCCATCTTGACGTAGTCCCCGCAGGGGACCCTGCCAACTGGAACACCGATCCCTTCAAGGCCGAGATCATCGACGGCAGGATGTACGGAAGAGGCACCATAGACGATAAAGGACCTCTCCTCGCGGGATATTTTGCGGTAAAGGCGCTTAAGGAAGCAGGTTTCGAACCTGATAAGACCATTCGCGTCATGCTCGGCCTCGATGAAGAGACCAACTGGTACGGAATGGAATACTACATGGAGCGTGAAAAAGCTCCTGTAGCCGGATTCTCACCGGATGCTGAATTCCCCGTTATACATGGAGAGAAAGGCATGATCTCCTTTGATCTCACGAAGAAGATCGACCTCTTCGCGGAAGGCGGTCTCAGGCTGATCTCTGTCAAAGGCGGCAGCGTTTCCAACGCCGTACCCGACAGCGCAAAGGCAATCATAGCGGACGGCGATCAGATCAGGGAGATCACCTCAAAGGGAGTTTCCGCACATGCTTCCACTCCGGAACTTGGCACCAATGCCATATCAGACATGTTCGATACTCTGAGCACAATGGACTTCGCCCAAAAGGACGTAAACGACATCATCAGCTTCTTCAGAGATCATCTGGGCCACGATATAAACGGTGAGAGGTTCGGGATACCCTTCGAAGACGAACCCTCAGGCAAGCTTACGCTGAACGTGGGGATCGTTGATATCGCAGACGACCAGGCCAGGTTCGTTATCGACGTACGTTATCCTGTCACCTTCACCCTGGAACAGGTCATGGAAGGCGTACACAAGGTCTGCGACCCCTTCGGCTGGGAGATCACAGAGAACACAGGCGCAGGTCCGCTCTACAAACCTGCTGACGATCCTCTGGTGGTGACCCTGATGGATATCTACAGGAAATACACCGGACAAGCTGACGCCCAGCCCATCACCATGGGCGGCGCCACCTACGCCAGGGCGGTACCCAATACCGTAGCCTTCGGCCCTGTATTCCCCGGCGAAGTTGACCTTTGCCATCAGCCAAACGAATACATAGACATCGAGACCATGGTCACCAGCACCAAGATCTTTGCAGAGGCCATCTACAATCTGGCGAAATAGATCCAAATAAATCAGACAAAAACAAAGGAAGCTACCGGCAAGCCGGTAGCTTTTTTATATGAACTCTTCATTACTTCTTTCCCCAGACCTCTGAAATTGCAGCGTCTTCATATTGCCTCATCCAGAGGGTGTAGTAATATCCCTTTTTAGCAAGCAGTTCCTCGTGCCGTCCCTGCTCCACGATCTTTCCGTCATCGACCACCAGAATGATATCTGCATTCTTAACGGTAGAAAGCCTGTGAGCGATGACGATGGATGTCCTGCCCTTGATCACCTGATCGATGGCGGACTGTATCTTCTGTTCAGTCAGGGTATCAACGGAAGCCGTAGCTTCATCCAGCACCACGATCTTGGGATCTGCGATTATGGCTCTTGCAAATGATATGAGCTGCTTTTCTCCAGTTGAAAGCAGATCTCCTCCTTCTCCTACATCCGTCTCTATTCCCTTTTCAAGCTTATCCAGTACGCTTTCCAGGGATACAAGCCCTATTGCCCGTTCTATCTCTTCTTCCGTCGCATCCGGCTTCCCGTAAACCATGTTATCTCTTATGGTTCCCGAGAAAAGATGCGGCGTCTGAAGCACATATCCAAGAGCCGAGTGCAGCCAGAGCTGCGAACGGTCTCTTGCGTCCTTTCCGTCTATGAGAAGGCGTCCCCTGGTTGGTTCATAAAACCTGCAGATAAGGTTTGCCAAAGTGGATTTTCCGGCTCCGGTCTCTCCTACTATGGCCACGTTGGTGCCGAAGGGTATCTTAAGGTTGAAATCCTCCAGTATGTATTCGTCCCCGTCCGGATATTTGAAATCCACGTGCTCGAATTCTATGTCTCCCCTGATGGGTTCCCAGTTTTCGGTCTTGGGATCGAAGCAGTCGCCGTATTTGGCGATGACTTCCTCGCTGTCTGTGACAGTCGGCTTCAGGTTGAGCAGATCCGTGAACCGTCCTATATTTACCTGGGCCTGTACGAGGAGCGCCAGCACTTCCACCAGCCACCTTACGGGTTCCATCAGATCCTGGGCATAGCTCATGAACAGCGAGAAGGTCCCCACCTGATCCGCTGCCAGGATGCCGCCCTTCCAGAGCACCAGTGCCAGTGCGCAGGAAGAAGCCATATTTGTGATCATGGAGAAGGCTCCGTAGGTCCTTGCCGACTGCATGACCTTCCTCTTCATGTGGGAAGTCTCCTTCATGAATTCCTCATCCGTCTTTTCTTCGATAGCCAGTGACTTGATGGTCTTGGCTCCGGTGATTCCTTCATTAAAGTTTCCCGTGATCGTGGAGTTTATCTCCCTGATCTGATGATGCAGGTCAAACAGCCTTCCCTGGAAGAAGGCGAAGAGCACGATTATCACGGGGACCACCAGGAATACAAGTCCGGTAAGTTTCACGTCAATGCCCAGCATTACCACAGCTGCCCCTATGACATACAGCGCAAAATACGTTCCGTCGAAGAGCTGCCAGGTGAAGAGTTCTCCGATCCTGGAGGTGTCGCTCATTACCCTGGCGTGGATGTAGCCCACGCTGTTCTGGTTATAGTAATCGAAAGACAGTTCCTGAAGGTGCGAGAAGGCTTTGTCCCTCATGTCTCTGTCCATGCTCACCTCTGTGGCAAGACAGCCTTTCACCCCGAAATAGCTTATCACTGCGGTCAGAACTATCAGGAGCACGTAGACTAAAGCGAAAGGCACTACCCCGTCAAGGGTGGATTCCCTTACGAAATGATCCAGGGCGAACTTCTGGAGCACCGGCCTCAATACGTCCGAAATACTGCAAAGTATCTGCGCCGCAACCAGTCCTATGAACTGTTTCTTATACGGTTTAGCGAAAGGAAGTATCCTTGGTATACCAAATAACGGAAGAGCTATGCGCTTCTGCCTGGTGTCAGTTTTCTTATCAGTCATGGCGCACCTCCTCTCCGCTTATGCCCAGCTGGATCTCATATATCTTCTGATATATGCCGCCGGCAGTTTTCAGTTCCTCAGGAGTTCCCTGCTCTATTATCCTTCCCTTATCCAGGACCACCACCTTGTCGGCCTTCGAAAGCGTGGTTATCCTGTGGGATATGATGATTATGGTCGCGGTCCCGAACCTCTCTTCAAGGGACGCCCTGATCCTGGCATCGGTCTTGTTGTCAACAGCGGACAGCGAATCATCAAGGATCATTATAGGAGCATCCTGAGTAAGAGCTCTGGCAATGGCAGTTCTCTGCTTCTGTCCTCCTGAAAGGGTAACGCCCCTCTCTCCCACGAAGGTGTCGTATCCTTCAGTGAAGCCCTCGATGGCCTCAGTGAGGCAGGCCGCTTCAGCGGCGCGCTCAATGTCCCTTAACTGGAGATGATCGTTTGCGATACCTATATTGTCTTTTAACGATCTGGAGAAGAGATAGGGCTCCTGAAGCACCATGGCGATGTTCCTTCTCAGGTGCTGTGTCCTGATATCCCTGATGTCCACTCCTCCTATGGTTATCCGGCCCCGGCCCTCCGGTATCTCGTAGAGCTTGTCCAGAAGGAGCATAAGCGTGCTCTTCCCTGAACCGGTGCCTCCCAGGATCCCCAGGGTGGAACCTGCGGGTATCTCGATATTTATATCCTTTAATACATCGTGACCCTCTTCATAGCAGAAGGTTATGTCCTCGAACCGGATGTCTCCCGTCATGTCACAGTCAGCAGCTCCGGGACGGTCATGCTCTTCTTCGGAGTCCATGATATATGCAAGCCTGTCCAGGGAAACTCCCGCCTTGGCCATCTCGGACAGCATCCTTCCCAGCCTCCTGATGGGGAAGCTCAGCATGCCGTTATACGATACGAAGGCCACGTACTCACCTGAAGTCATTTCTCCCTTAACAGCAAGCACTGCACCGAAGACCGTCACCAGCAGGATCTGGAGACCGCAAAGTATATCCTGAATAGAGAAGAATTTTCCTATGACGTGACCCATGTGCACCCAAAGGCTGCAATAGTAGTCGTTCTGTTTTTTGAAGCGTTCCTTCTCGAGCTTCTCGTTTGCGAAGGCACGCACTACCCTGACCCCTGTCAGGTTCTCCTGAACTATGTTGGAAACGATACCCTCGTTCTCATCGCATTCGCGGAAGCCCTCGTGCATCTCCTTTCTGAAGATCACCGAATAGGCGAGAATGATGGGAATGGGAACGGTGGCTATGATCGCCATCTTCACGTTCATACTGAACATGAAATAGAGGGACATGGCGATGAGTATCCCTATCCTGAATACAGTTGTGAGCTGTTCTGCCACGAAGGTCCTCATCCTGTCAACGTCTGTGGTGCAGCGCTGGATGATATCCCCGGTGCTGTTTTTCATGTGCCAGGCGTAGGGAAGCCTTGAGATATGAGAGAACAGGGTGTCCCTCATGTTTTTCACCAGAACTTCCGAACCAGCCGTGTTCAGCATGGTGGTGCCGAACTGGGCACAGACCCTGATGAGCCCCAGGCCTGCTATCGCCAGAGCCGGGATCCAGAGGTTCTGACCGATAAAGCTGAAACCTCCCAGACTTTCAACCAGTGAATTCACCCACTCGGGGAACTGTGATTCCTTGCCTCCTATAGCGTTGTCTATGGTTCCTCTAATTATCTGAGGGTTAAGCATATCCACCAAGGTCATCAGGGCAGAGCAAAAAATACTCAGCACAAAAAGAAGCTTACTGCCCTCCAGGAACCGGAGGAGAAGCTTCGATTGTGATCTTTTGGCATTGGTTTCAGATGTGTTGTTCATTATTACTTTCTGTTTTCTTTTTCCTGTTTGCGTTTATCGTTTATGATCTTCACGTGCTCATCCGTGATGACCGTCACGCCGTTTTCCTTTGCCCAGGCTACGCAGCCGTTGAGCACCGTCTTAAGGAAAGGCCTGGGGACTTTCACGAAGTTCATCAGAGCCTCGTCCGTGAATTTGATGGTGTCATCACAGCGGTTTGCAGCGTATTTGATGGAGGCGATGTCCACTTCCTTGGGAGCCGGGATGGGCTCGGATATGGGCTTTTTAAATCCTTTAGGGAACTGCGTATACCAGAAGTTCGTGGAATCGCGGTAGCCATAGTCCACCGGTATAGGCGGGAAGTTGTTCTTATTCACGCCGTCCACGATGGCGTTGTAATATTCATCCTTCATAAGGATATCATCTATATTAAGGATAAAGTGAGCGCCGTATTTGGACGTGATGCCGTTAAAGTCATTATATGGACCGGGATGTCCGTCGTCAATATCGTCGGCGGAAAATTTACCTGCGTTCTCCAGTTCTTTGTTCCAGGTACATTCGAAGACCTGGAAGGCTTCTGCGATGACCTGAGGTCTGTCCTCTTCGCCTGGTCCTGCCTGACCGTCTTCCATGGTGAAGAGGTTCTGCTTCATCTTTTCCTCTGAAGGCCCGGGATATCCCAGCCTAACCGCTTCCTTGAAGTACTTTCTGTCGTCGGGGATGAAATTTATGGCGCACTTGCCTCTCTTAAGGAGATTGTGGCAGGTGTTGGATGTGTTCCTGCATTCCAGCAGCATGGCGTATCTGCCCTTTCCTGCAATGTAGTAAGGGAAGCAGAGGGAATAGGATCCCAGATTCAGGCTTCCATCGTCATTTAACGTGCTGATCACCACCGTCGGCATCGGGAAGAAAGCCGAGGTCTGATAGAAATTGTCCACTATCCTTAAATTCCTGAATGAACTCATATTTTTTCTCCTCTTCTGAAAGATTTACTTCATTATATCATCAAATATAATGGAAATGTGAAACTTTTTACATTATAATCAATATAGCGCAAAACACCTTTTGCGCATCTCTTACACAGGAGCGAAGAACGAAATGAATGATTTTTATGCTGAATATAAAAGAAAGCTCCGCACCCCCGACGAGGCTGTTAAGCTGGTCAAGAGCGGAGACTGGGTGGACTACACCGCAAACGTCTGCTTTCCCCACCTGCTGGACGAAGCTCTGGCTAAACGCGTGGACGAGCTCTATGACGTAAAAGTAAGGGGGAGCCTCTGCTTCGGGCCCATCAGGATCGTGGAAGCCGATCCCAGGGGAGAACACTTCTGCTATAACAGCTGGCATTTCTCAGCCTATGAGAGAAAGCTGGCGGACAGGGGACTCTGCAGCTTCATACCAATGCTGTTTTCCAGAAACGGGCTCTACTACAAGCACTTCCTTGAGGTGAACGTGGCAATGATGTCCGTGTGTCCCATGGACCGTCACGGCTACTTCAACCTGTCCTGCGCCACAGGCGTGGCCAAGGCCATACTGGACAAGGCGGACATAGTTATCCTGGAAGTGAATGAAAAGCTTCCCAAGATCTGCGGAGGTTTCGACCAGGTGATACATATAGACGAAGTTGACTGCGTGGTGGAAGGCGAACACGGTGAACTTCCTCAGTTCCCCATCTCTCCTGCCACTCCCGAGGAAGAGATGATAGCGGACCATCTTTTAGCCCACATCCATGACGGCGCCTCACTTCAGCTGGGCATAGGAAGCCTTCCCAACGTGGTGGGAGCCAAGCTGGCGGAGTCGGATCTGAAGGATCTCGGAATGCACACTGAGCTCTGCGGAGACGCCTACTACCAGCTGTACAAGGCAGGAAAGCTCACCAACAAGTGCCTGAACCTCCATAAGGGCCAGGGCATGACCGGCATAGTCTTCGGGACCAAGGAGATGTACGACTGGGTGGACGACAATCCCACGGTAGTGATCGCGCCCCTCACCTACGTGAACGACGTGAGGGTCATCGGGAGCATAGACAACGTGGTATCCATAAACAACTGCGTGGAAGTGGATCTCTACGGACAGATAAGTTCCGAGAGCCGCGGGACCCGTCAGATTTCAGGAACAGGCGGTCAGCTGGACTTCCTGGAGGGAGCTGCCCTCTCAAGGGGAGGCAAGGGATTCATCTGCCTGACCTCAACATATACTGACAGAAACGGCGTCAAACACTCCAGGATCAAACCCACCCTGGAGGGCGATATCGCGACCGCTCCCCGTACCCAGACATACTTCATGGTGACGGAATACGGCTGCGTGAACCTGGTGGGAAGGAGTACCTGGGAGAGGGCCGAGATGCTGATCTCCCTCGCGCATCCCGACTTCAGGGACGAACTCATAGCATCCGCCGAAAAACAGCATATCTGGAGAAGATCAAATAAAAGATAGACCCTTTCGGGTCTATTCTTTTTTATTGATTATCCGAGAAACTTCTTTATCTCCGCCTCTTTTGCATCCGGGAAGAGTTTCGAGATATGTCTGAAGAGTTTCTCATATGATTCCTCCGGTTCCTTGCAGTAGGTCTTCCCGTAGAAGCCTTCTCCGAAGAACTTTTCAGGTGTAGCATACTCCGCCACGCCCCAGCCGTATTCCCGGCCGTACTTGTCAGTCATATATTTGAAGTCGTTCACAATTACGAAGGTCTGCATCTGAAGTCGGGTGATGATGGTGTCGAAACCTTTATTCCCGCCTTTTCTGTAGTTCCCGATGGCCTTGAGGCCCTTGGTAAGGATCGGCTCGTTGGCTTCCACCAGTTCATAGAGCTTCATGTCGTTATAGCTCACAAGCTCGTCACCGATCATGCCCTCGTAGTCGTAACCATCCCTCCTGTAATTAGCGAAGTCCGGGAACCATTCTTTGCTGACGAAGGCGGCTTTTTTCTCAAAAAACTTTCCGTACCCACAGCCGGTATCCCTGATGACAGGTCCTTTCCAGTCCCATACCCTGAAGTCTCCTTCCGTGTACCAGATCGCGGAGTCCGCAAGCTCTTCCACTGAGAAGCCCTCTATCCTGCACCTGAAAAACGGCAGAAAACCCCACTCGTTTATCAGATCCTCCATATCCTGTTTTGTTTTGATCAAGTACTTCATGCTTCGATTTTATCACAGCGCCAGGTTTTATTCAATCCGGGCTTCCCGGCGCAAAAAATAACAGAGCCTCCGGTTCATCACTCCGGAGGCTGAGTCTCGTTAGTTATTCATTTATTATTCGTTTTGAAAGGTTTTTATGGAAAGGAATTATGAAAAAGTGTTTTTCTTATCTCTTGCAATTTTAATATAACCCTTCAATGTGACTGTTTTTTGAAGATTTGGGGACTGTAATTTGTATGTTTCATAGCGATTTGCGTTTTTTGACGCAATAATACTAAAAATCAGTCCTCCGGATCCTCTTCATGATTGATATCCCTGTAGAGTTCATTTATCCCGGCCTGGGCATATTCCAGTTTATGCTTGCTGACTATCCTGTCGCGGTCGCTTAAGATGGCAAGCATTTCATCCGCCACGTCTTCGAGGGAATGCTCCCCTCTCAGGATATATCCCATCATCCTTCCCGCGGTGAACTCAGTTGAGAGTTCCTTCGCGATAAGCCCGGCAAATTCCTCCGGATAGCCCTTCCTCACCATCAAATTGTAGAGCTCAATACTTTTTTCGGTCATACCATAAGCTTCCGATCATCAGTCGCTGGGTTTGGGATTTCTGACTTTTCCCAGATTCCATACGTAAGCAGCTTTCTTAGCAGCCTCAAGCCGATCCTCTTCACCCTTATATTCGCAGAATCCGCTGTGGGCTCCGCAATCGGCACACACCACGTACCAGCTCCAGCCGTGCTCCTCTTCAAGGACACCGGGGCCTCCGCAGTAGGGACAATCGAATAATTCTATCTCATCATAAATACTCACTTGGATATCCTTCCTTTCAGGACGCAGTATCTCTTCCGCATCCATATATCATTATATCACAAACAAAAGCCTTTTGGGACACAATTACTTAAGTAGTAAAGCACTAAAAAATCATAAACTTATTAGTGTTTTTAACAAATTTGGCTACTTTTCTTGAAAAGTTTTTTTGTTGATATATAATTGTAATTGCGGTCGGAAAGGGCCGTATAATTTTTGAAAGGAGAAATCGAAAATGAGTAAAGAAAATGGAAAGAAAAAGTTTTCTTTCCCCTCAGCCTATGTGGTATTATTCATCGTCATGATCCTTGCAGTGATACTGACTTATGTCATTCCTGCCGGTGAGTTTTCCAAACTCACTTACGACGGAGATGCTGATGTCTTCGTTATAACTGCTCCCGACGGATCAGTTGAAGAAATGGAAGCTACCCAGGAAACACTCGATGAGCTTGGAATCAACGCCACCCTTGAGAACTTCACCGGAGGCAACATCAGGAAGCCTATGGCGGTTTCCGGAACTTATGTACCTCTTGAACAGAACGGACAGGGCATCAGCGATTTCCTTATGAACATCCCTTACGGTGTTTATGACTGCGTCGACATCATATTCTTCATCTTCATGATCGGAGGTGCCGTAGGTATCGTAAACTACCTGGGAGTATTCAACGCAGGTATCACGGAACTTGCTAGAGTATCCAAGGGAAGAGAACAGATCATCATCGCTGTAGTCTGCTTCCTTATCGCTCTTGGAGGTACTACATTCGGTATGTGCGAAGAGACCATCGCATTCTATCCCATCCTTATCCCTATCTTCCTTAAGACCGGATATGACGCTATGACAGGTGTAGCAGCTATCTGGTGCGGATCAGCTCTGGGATGCATGTTCTCAACAGTAAACCCGTTCTCAGTAGTAATCGCATCTTCCGCAGCCGGTATCAACTTCAGTGAAGGTCTCCCTGTAAGATTTGCAGGTCTGATCGTCGGTGTCATCATCACTCTCTGGTACATCTTCAGATATGCCAAAAAGGTCAAGGCTGATCCTACCTTAGGTATCAACTATGAGAACCAGGCATGGACCGAAGAGCACTTCGGATACAAAGAAGAGCACGCAAAGAAGATGACAGGAAAAGACAAGTTCATCCTCGCTCTGTTCTTCATCACCTTCGTGATCATGGTAGTCGGAGTAGTTAAGCTCGACTGGTGGTTCGAGCAGATGGCAGTTCTCTTCCTCGTAAGCGGCGTCCTTATGGGTATCATCGGCGGCATGAACGAAAAGAAGATCTGTGAAGTATTCATAAACGGTGCTTCCGACCTCGTCGGCGTAGCACTCGTATGCGGACTTGCCCGTGCAGTGAACATGCTTCTCACAAGCGGTCAGGTTTCCGACACCCTGCTGTATGTCATGTCCGGCTGGGTAGAAGGAATGAGCCCCATCCTGTTCGCTGTAACAGTAATGCTCATGTTCCTGATCCTCGGATTCTTCATCGCATCCACATCAGGACTTGCTATCCTCGCCATTCCTATCATCGCTCCCCTTGCAGATACAGTAGGACTTCCGAGAGAAATCGTTATTTCCGGTTACCTCTTCGGACAGGGACTGATCAACCTGATCACACCTACCAATACCATCCTTCCCGTACTTCAGATGACAAACATCACATACGACAAGTACCTGAAGTGGGTAATGCCTCTGTTCGGACTCTATGCTGCACTGGGCGTAGTAATGCTCGTAATAGAGACAGCGCTCTGCTAATCGGAAAATATGACCATAAAAAAACCTCCGGAGGAATTTTTCCGGAGGTTTTTTGTTGTTGTTATTCTTACTCGATCGGCTTCATTGTGGGGAATATTGCCGGGGCTCCGTGGTCCGTGACAAGAAGCCATATATCGTTACATTGTCACGATCTCTAATATGGCCTTTTACATATCTTCGTATCATCTTCCATATTATATGTAGTATTTGTATTGGGTTTTGTATCGGTGTATCGTGGCAGTTTGCTATATAGTCACTATCCATTCGCAAAATAGCAAATCATTTATAACATTACAGACAACACGTCATATATACCGGGAGAAATATAATTCCATCTTGTTCTTTAACGTCATCTGTATGCAGAACGATAGCCTCGCTAAGTTGTTCCGCATACTTGTTTTGGTATTTTTTAAGTGATGAAAGTGTATATCGCTTTCCTGATTTCACTTCCAAAGGTATGATGTTATGTCTGGTGGTAGTTTTAGATTTAGCCAGCAGGAAGTCTATTTCCATTCTGCTTTCTTTATCATTACGAGACGGATTAGAATAAAAATATAAACTCCTTCCATTTGCCACAAGCATTTGAGCAACTATATTTTCAAATATCATACCTTCGTTCACTTCCAGTTTTCCAAACAATAGTTTCTTATATATTTCCTCGGATACGATCCCGGCTTCGTCAAAAGCATGGCTTATGAGAAGCCCTGTATCTGCCATATATATTTTGAAAGATGAATTATCTCTGTTCATTTTAAGACCTATATTAGGTTCAGTCGAATTAAAGCAAACGTTAGTTATCATCGAATCCTGAAGCCAGAGAAATGCACTCTCATAATTTCTGAATCTTGCTCCTTTTTCAAGGGACGAAAGAGTAAATCTCTTTTCATGCTTTGATAACTGCGCAGGAATTTCATCAAATATGCTTTCTGTTTTCCCTTCATAACCTTCTGCATATTTTTGGATATCTGCCCTGTACAATGTCAGGATATCTCTTTTTATCAAGTCTACTGATTCGAAATCCCTCGTTTCAATATACTCTTCTACAGCCTGAGGCATACCGCCTACTATAACATACTCCCTGAACAGAGTAAGAACTTTCCGATGAAGTGCCTGTCCCAAAGGCTTTCTTTTTTCGAAACAATCTCTTATTACAGGCATAATAAGATCCTCGCCCTTAGCCCAAAGGAACTCCTCAAAATCCATCGGAAACATCTTAATATGGCGCTCTTCGGAAGGTATTACAATACCTTTTACATTTTTCTTTATCGACATCAGTGAGCCTGTCTCGATATAATCATATCTTCCGTCAGCAACTAAGTATTTAATAGCTGCTCTTGCTCTTGGATAAAGCTGCACTTCATCAAAAATAATCAGAGACTCCCTGTCATAAAGTTTAGTATTATAAGCTGCACTTAAATACATGAAAAAACTATCAAGATCTCTGAGATTCATATCAAATAATTCTTTGATTTCGTTGCCTACTTCATTAAAATCAATAAGAATATATGACCTGTAGTTTTTCTCAGCAAACTCTTTTACTATATAGCTCTTCCCAACTCGTCTAGCTCCATCGATCAAGACCGCTGTCCTGCCGTTATTATTTAACTTCCATTCCAAAAGTTTAGCTTCTATTTTTCGTCTCATAGTTGCTCCTTACATTAATCGTTTTTTCCAATTTAGCCGATTCGCACTAAAACGCGTTTTTATCAGCAATAAAGCGCACCAAATCAAGTATTACCATTATATCAGGTAATTATATTAAGTTCAAGGCTTTTGGTAAACGTTGAAGCAAATCTCCAGACAAATCACAAAAAATGTAGAATTCTACAGTTTTTTCAAGTTCTTTTCTTATTACTGCAAAAACAAAACCCCAAACTCCTGAGTTTTTCACTTCAAGGAATTTGGGGTTTTTGCGTAATTTGTATCGGTGTAGCTGCGCACCGATTACATAAGTTTATCGTAAGTACTTAGCCGCTTTATCCAGCGCCTGATCCTTTCTGAGGTCTCTCCTACAGTGGTGTCCCAGTCGCTGGCCAGGAGTTCAAGCTCCTCTTCCAGTACTTTTACAGCTTCAGCATTTTTACCCTGTATCTCATAGATCATGGCTATGGACTCCAGGCTGTCCACATATTTGGGTGATGCCTGGTGCTCCAGCCCCTGACGGTATGCCTTAATGGCATCGTCATATCTGAGTTCCATGACAGCCACATCAGCAAGGCTCAGGTATACAAGCCAATCTTCCGGGAATTCCTCAGGGAGTTTATCCCAAATCTCATGAGCCTCATCGGACTTACCCTTATACCAAAGTATAAGCCCGCGATAAAAGCTCGTGCGGTAAGAGTCATCTGCCTTCGCCAGACTCTCCAAAACTGCTTCCGCCTCTTCGATTCGTCTGTCGTCCAAAAGGTTATCCATAAGCCACAGGTGTGCACTCCAATTTTCAGGGTGCTTCCTAACGAAGTCCTGTAAATATCCTATCAATTCATAGTGATTTCTCACGCACCAGTCGGGTATGAAGCCGTTCATGGCTCCGTTTAGTTCTGAAAGTGCATCTCTGTTGTCGGGATCGATAGCAAGGGCAGCCTTGGCTTCTTCGGCTGCAGCTTCTTTGAGGAAGTCAGCCTGGTGATTGTAAAGGTCTGCCTTCAGTCTGTGGCAGTCTGATACGCGATAACCAGATGTGATCTTTTCATCGATCCAGCGCTCAGCCTGGTCGAATTCATCATGGGACAAAAGTCTTTTATCCCAGATCACGTTCTGAATACGGTCGAATTCTTTTTCTTCTGTAAGCCCGAAGAGTTCATCAAGAGACACTCCAAAGTACACTGCGAGTTCCGGCAAAACACTCACGTCCGGCATTGTGGTGCCACGCTCCCATTTGGACACTGCCTGTGCAGTAACTCCCATGGCGGAAGCAAGGGCTTCCTGAGTTATACCGCGGGATGTACGCAGGCTGCGTATTTTATCTGTAAGTTCCATTGTTTTTCTCCTTTACTGCTTTGATCATCGATGTCATGTATATAATAGCAAAGAAATCCTTTGGTGAACAGCGTCTGTTTTAACAGCAAACTCAACCTGCGGTTGAACAATTATAAAACCCCGGAAAACTTTAAAGTCTCCGGGGTATTCGCTTTTAATCTTACTCGATCGGCTTCATTGTGGGGAATAATTCAGAGGATCTAAATCCTTCACGTATTGCCTTAAAGTGTCACGTTATGATGTTTTCGCAAATCATGCTTTTACGTATGTTCTTATATTTTCACGTATTTTATGTAGTATTTGTCACGGTGTATCGGGTGCCATAACTCTTGCCTGCATAGGATTCTCCTTCCATACCCCTGCACATTGTAGCACATTACCCACTAATACTTTTCCATACCAGTCCATTACTTATCATCCTCTTTTGCTGCAATATCTTTGATTGTAACGATCATTATTATCGCGATCACCCATGCGCAAATTATTGTGAGAAATCCGGTCTCGCTGACGTAATACATCATGTCATCGCCTCTTGTTATCACGCCAAATACTGCCTGATCATAATTATTATGTGCCGCATGCAGGAACGCCGCCGGCCAGACGCTCTTGCTCAAGTATGTC
>JAZQAY010000073.1:0-8733 GCA_045545455.1 Anaerovoracaceae bacterium
ATTTTGTTCCTTCGATATAGTAATTAATCGAACTTATTACCGAAAAGAAAACTATCATCACCCCTGTGATATGTGAAACGATGCTGCCTTCGCCTCTCCAGATATAATCTCCCTTTCTCCAGGTGTTCATCATCAGCCCGGTGAATGACAGCATCATCAGCACGAACATCATAATATTTTTATTCCTGATAAACAAGTATCCGGTGCCGCCTATCGCCGTATAAAGAAGTGTCACCGCAATCGGCCAGACATAACCTTTATCATTTTTGTTCAAAATACTCACCCCCTGCCTAAATTATATCTGACGAAATACTCTTATATTATTAACCCCCATAAGATTTAAAATTGGACACCTATAAAAAACAGCCCGCAGAATTCCGCGGGCTGAAACAATTGATGATTATTTCTGCTATTAATATTATACCTTAACCCTTCTTCCAAAGCAATGTTGAATCGGCCCTGATTTCTTCAAAGATTTCCTGTCTCTCGTCTTCAGATATTTCAGAGGATATTAACTGTTCGCGTTTGTAATCGATGGATCTCTGTTTCCTCAGGAATGTTTCAGAAGCATAATAAACTTCAGTTACATTTGTATCCAGCAATGCGAATCCATCTCCCTCTACTTTTCCTCCTTGTTTTTTTATCTCGAGCGCGATCTTTAAATTGCCTGGCTTTTCAAAATGCCTTGTGTGAAAACTGCTCGAAAGATAGATAAACAAAATATCATGAACCCCATCATCACCATCATTTCGAACCCTTAGCTCAGTCGTATTTACCTGATATGCCTTATTCATATATATCACATTACCGTCTACGGTAATATCGGTTTCCTCAAAGGGTATGTAGTTTTGAAATGTTTCAATGTAGTAAAATACTCCGAAACAAAATGTAAAAGTAAGTACAAGCGTGACAATGATAGCCAGTACCCGCTGAGAATTGATCCTCTTCTTAAAATTCCTGAAAGTGACTGCGTCCTGGTCATGATCCAGCGTGGCGCTGATCGTACCAGCTTCTATTTTCCCGTCCAGTTCCTGATTGATAGACCTTATTTCTTCAAGTTTCTCTCTGCATCCTTCACATTCCGCAACGTGCTCGTCTACGAGTCTGATACTGTCCTCGCTCAATATTCCTTCTGCATAAGGCTGCATCAGATCCTGAACTACATTACAACTTATCTTCATCTCTTATCCCCTCCATCAGTTTTTTGCGGGCCCTGTGGTAAGTAACACGTGCCCAGTTCTCAGTTTTATCGAAGATGCTGCCGATATCTCTGAATGACAGCCCTCCGAATGACCGAAGAGAGAATACTTCCTTATATGGTTCTTCAAGATCATGCAGCAGTTTGTGGAGTCTGACCCTTTCATCCGCATTGACCGTTTCATTTTCAGGTCCGGATACAAAAGATTCCCCGCGGATACCGCTTATGATCTCATCGTGACGCTTTTCGCTGTTGTAATGCCTGTAATAAAGATTCCTCGCGATAACACAAAGCCACCCCTTGACGTTATCTCCGTCTTCAAGTTCACCGGCTTTCTTTAACGCCTTCAGAAACGTTTCCTGCGCGATGTCCTCCGAGAGCCCGGGATCTCCCGAAAGTGACAGGATGTACCGGTATACTACTTTGAAGTATTCATTGTAGATCTTCTCAATATCCATTAAGTGTCCTCTCTTCACTTAAAGAATACCCGGGCATCATGAAACGTTACAGGAATCAGTAAATAATTTTATGATGGATTTATATGATCCCCCTTTGATTCTTCAATATAGCAAGCTATTCCGGAATATTCATTCCCCTGATCACGTTTATAAGTTCTTCCCTGTCTATCGTGCCAGTAATCGTAATAACCGTCGATTCATACTGGATCACACAAGCTATTTCATCACGGAAGTCATAAAGCACGCCTTCTAAATTATCTACCGTAAACGCTTCGCTTTTAGATCTCTCGTTATCAATATAAATATTGACATAGTCAGGCAGCTGAGATATGATGAGGTTTTCGTTATCAGGCCCTATATATATCCATGTCTTTTCCTGGAAAAGCTCATCGCACTCTACGGAATCGATCTCATATCCATCAGGAATATATGTTGGTTCAAAGAATTCAATATCCTTTGCCTTATCTACAGTTTCGATGTTTGATCTGTATTCGTCGTTAGTATCGTGAACGATCTTCGTGTAATTCAGTATGTGCACCGATGCAGCGTACACCGAAACAGCCAGAGCCATAACAAGGATCATTAGAGCTGTTATCATACCGATCCTTTTAAAAGCATGCCTGTAGCTGATAGCACCGGCGAAGGATGTTTTGTACGGGAGGAAGGAATCTACGTAGTTGGCCCTCGCCCTGAATTCAGCTTTACCGTAGGCTTTCAATATTTTCTTTGCTTCTCTTTCACTTTTCATTTCCGGCCTCCAGTATTTCCTTTAACTTACCCAGCGCCCTCTGATGCCTCTTATATACGGCTTCCCGATCCATGCCCATCAGTTCCGCTATCTCCTTCAAAGAATATCCTGCGCCGTATTTATACACGATTATATCCCTGTCTGTCTCACTTAGTTCTTCCAATAGTCCGGCCACTTCAGAACTGAATCCGTATTCATCGGCGAACGCTTCTATATCAGTTTGTCCGCCTATATTATTAAACCCGTCTTCATCGAACAGCTGGACATCCTCTTCATGATCTTCTCTGCTTTTTTCTTTCTTCAGGATCCTGAGCGCTTCGTTTTTTGTGACTGTATATATGTAGTTCTTGCTGGCTTTGGAATTGATATTGTCGATCTTTCCGGTATTTTTTGACAGTCTGATAAGAGCCTCCTGTACCGCGTCCTCTGAAAGCTGATGATCTTTGAGCAGAGAAAAAGCGAGGCTCTTCATCATGGGCAGATACTTATTGAAGATATCTGTCGCTTTGTCATATACGATTTGAAATGCATTTACTATGAACAAGAGCCTTCTCCTTACAATGCCCCTTATATTATTAACCTCCATAAGATTTGAAATTGGACAGCCGCAAAAAACAGCCCGCAGATCTTCCGCGGGCTGAAACAATTGATGATTATTTCTGCTGATATTATTATACTTTAATCGTTCTTCCTGAGCAATGCTTCAACAGCCTTATATCTTTTGCTGTCCTCCTGTTCTGTGTCAATTTATCCAAAATCACTCCTTTTGACACAAAAAACTTTGCTCTGGTGTCAAAATCAAAAAATCAAAGCCTGTTGACACAACTTTTTAAGGTGCAGTTGTGTCAAATCGCTTAAGCAAAGCATCTTTGACACAGTTTTTCTCATATTTTGTGTCAATTTCAAGATCCTCAGGCAGATTGACACAAGGCTAATTAAAAAAGCTGTGTCAATCATTCCCGAAAAAACTGAATTGACACAGACATGAGCTTTTTTGTGTCAGAAGAGCAAAAAATATTAAAATTGACACAAGTCAGACTGTTTACATCCACTGATCAGTATTTTAGTATCAATCGTTCTGGCCGTTTTCCTTCATGATAAGGCCCACCGTGCCGTCGCTAAACTATTTATTTCTCTTCCCGCTGTTTGCGGTTCCTCTCACTTCTTCATGGTAGAAGTAATCTACGATGGTAGGATGTCCCTGGGGCACGCGCTCATATGGAGTCTCGTTATCCACGAACCTGCAGTCATATTTCTTTGCGATCTCCTCAGCTTTCTTTTCCAGGTCTTCGAAGTAGCGGCAAGCCTTCTCTCGATGCTCACTGCGTCATCCATGTCTTCGCAGAAGCCCTCGTCCAAAGTATTAACCGACCAGGATACGGTGAGCCTGTTCTTCTCATTGATCTCCCTGAGAAGATCCAGATCCCTGAGCACCAGGTCGGACTTGGTGCATATAAGGATGTCCGCTCCGCTGTCCTTAAGCTCTTCCAGGACCTTTCTCGTCCTCATGTAGGTCTCCTCCTGAGGAAGGTATCCGTCGGTGACCGTTCCTATGATGACCTTCTGGCTGGCGTACTTCTCCGGGTTCTTTATCTCAGGCCACTCCTTGATATCCAGCCGGTGATCGACCGCTGGCATGAGACCCATGAAGCTCTTCCCGAGACCGAACTCGAAGCGGAAGCCGACCGGTTCCTCGCCGAAAATGCCGTTCGCATAAGCGCCAGGCGCCATGCGGAAAGGATCTCACAAAAGTCCGCACCGTGATCGGTACAGGCGGTCCTCTGGTCTTCAGCGGTTACGGTAAGGAGCTTCTGAAAGGCGTTCTCCGGGATCCCGGGCGGGGGCCAAACGTTCTCCTTCCGGCAGATGCCTGCTTCCTTCTTGATGAGGATTATATATTCTTCGCTGCAGGCCTCCTAAGGGAGATCGACGAGGAAGCCGCCTATGATGTTTTGTTAAAGAGTTTGAGGATATGAAAAAAGACAGCCCTTCGGCTGTCTTTTTTCATATTAACTTTATTCTTCCACCACGAACTTTTCGATCACGGTGTCGTCCACGTATCCAAGCTTGAGCTCGCCCAGTCTCATGTAGTGATCCTGTCTTGCGTGCTCTGCCAGGGCCTCTGCGTCCTTCCACTTCTCCACCAGAAGAAGATCGTTGCTTCCATCCGTAGGGACGTAGTAATCATACTTGATGTTTCCTTCTTCTGCGCGGCACTTGCTGTCGATTCCTTCAGCTATGATGCTTGCAAGGAACATCTCTCTCATTCCTGTCTTACACTTATATGTCACGTTTAAAACTATCATTATTGTCTCCTGTCCTTCTGCTTATAGTTTTTTCACACACCTATTATATCACAATCTCTTTCCCCATGCAGGTTCTTTATAAAGTGCACGGCCGACTCCGATCATGTCAGAGGCTCCCTCTTCAAGAAGAGTCTCCGCTTCCTCCAGAGTCTTCACTCCGCCCGTCAGTATGACAGGGATCGATACCGCAGCCTTCACCTTTTCAGACATAGTCCTGAAATATCCCGGCTCATCGTGGCCGGCTCTCACGAATCTGCACATGCCGCCCGTAATGTCTAAAACGTCCGCCCCGGCTTTCTCTATGAGCTTAGCCGCTTCCACTGCGTCCTCTTCGGTATTTCCGCCGTCCATATAATCCGAACCTCCGAGCCTTACCGCGACGATCATCTCATCGCCCACTGCAGCTCTCACCTTTTCCATGGTCTCCAAAAGGAATCTCAGCCGGTTCTCTGTGCTTCCGCCGTACTCGTCGGTCCTTTTATTGGTAAGAGGCGACCAGAACTGGTTGAGAAGATATGCGTGAGCGCTGTGTATCTCGACTCCGTCGTAGCCGGCTTTTTTAGCTCTTACAGCAGCTGCTGCAAAGAGATCCTCGATCTCCTTTATTTCCTCTATGTCCAGCGGTCTCGGATCCGGTCCGTCCGCTGCCACGGGAGTCTTCACATCGCTAGCTGATACCGGGTCGGCTATCGCTTTGCTCCCCGCGTGGTTTATCTGGCAGATTGCGAGGGCTCTTCCGTCGTGGATGGCGTCGGCTATCCTGTAGTGGTCCTCTATCACACCGTCCTCCGCTATTGAAAGCTGATCCTGCACTCCGCCGTCCTTAGAGATATAGCAGTGCTCAGTGATGATAAGTCCCGGACTGCTGTATACAGCGCGGTCCCTGTAGTACTTTATCATCTCTTCAGTGGCGCGTCCCATCCTGGCTTTATCAGTCTGCATGGGTGGCATCACAAGCCTGTTCCCGGCAATCTTGCAGCCAAGTGCGATATTCTTTTCAAGCAATTCATATCCGGTCATAACGGCAGCCTTCCTTTCTTCATGTCTTACGTGCAGTCTGTGGCTGTTTTGTATCTTTATGATTATACATTTTACAAAAAATCCTGCCGGCATGCAATACTTTTGCGCCAAGGTTTTATGCATACGGCGTATATCGATTTTCTTGTATACTCTAAACTTTTGGGTTATAATTAAAAGAAAAACGGGAGAACGGCTATGAAGACTAATGATTATTCTCGTTTGAACCTGATGAGGTTCCTGATACTGCTGCTGGCGGCCCTCGTGGTGTTCACTTTTTCCACGATGGATATCGCCTTTGCAGATACGGAGGCTGAAGCTTCTGAAGAAGCTGAAGAGACTGCGGATTCCGAGACAGAGGGCGACGTTTCCGGCGATGCCGGAGAGATCCCGGCACCGCTTCCAGAGCTTCTTTACAGGCCTGTATCGAAAACTTACGTATATAACCCCCTCACCGGTGAGTGGGGCTTCGACTCCGGAAAGGTGATACAGACCAGGGTCGTGGGAGTGGTCGTGGAGAATCACCCTGCGGCGAGACCTCAGTGGGGTATGGATGATCCGAACTACGCTCCCGACATCATCCTTGAGGGCGAAGTGGAAGGCGGCATCAGCCGTATGCTCTGGATGTGGGCAGACTACAACAAGATGCCCTACATGATAGGTCCCGTCAGATCTGCCAGACCTCCTTTCGTACGGTTCTCCGAACTTTTCAACGCCATGTTCATACACTGGGGCATGAGCGAATCCGGAGGCGGTTACACCGGAGCTGACTATTACTTTTATAACGACGGGGTAGATCACCTGGACGGAATGTACTACGAGAGTTCAGGCCCCTTCGGCAGGAACTGGGATTCCGGAAGATCTGCAGAGCACCTGGCGGTGGTCTATGGCGGCATCCTCCCGGAGTATCTCGAATCCTACTTCAGCACGGCTAAAGATGACAGCCTTGTGACTCACCTCAATTTCTATAAAACAAAAGAACCCCGCGGAGAGAAGGCTTCCTGCTATGATCTTTTCGTGCAGTTCTCTAATATATCCAAATCCACCGAATGGTACTACGACAAAGATACTCAGAAGTACTATACTTCTGACTTCGAGACCGGAGTTGCCAGGGACAACATCCTGATCCTGATGGATACCACCTACTATGCGGCCAAAGTTTCAAACTACGCAGCCTACTGCAACTATGACTTTGCGGGAGGCGATGCATATCTCGCAAGCTGCGGAGCCGTGCAGTACATCAAGTGGACCGTGGAGAACGGCAAGCTGCGTCTCTATGATCCCAACACAGGAGAGGACGTATACATGAATCCCGGCAAGACCTATATAGGCTGGGCTTCATCCAACTACGGCGGATACTGCTCCATTACACCGGGCGAAGCGGAACCGGAACCGGTGGATCTCTATAACTATTATCAGAATCGTTACCCTGCATTCAGATAAACTGCATAAGATATAATGGAATACGGTTTTATTTCCTGCCTTCCCATAATCGTACTGATCGTGGGAGCGCTGCTGACCAAGAGAATAATGGAGATGCTGGTTGTGGCCACCATCACCGGCGTCGTTATCCTGAGCGGCGGAGGCTTCCTCGGCTGCTTTATTGACGTGCTCTACGAGACGCTTTCCAGCTGGTCCCTTCAGTTCGTCTTCATTATACTCTTTGCCTTCGGCGGGCTGATAAAGCTGTTCCAGACATCCGGTGCCATATCGGGATTTGGCGATATATTGTCGAAATATGCAAGCGGACCCAGGAAACCCCTGCTCCTGGCATGGGTGCTCGGACTCCTCATGTTCGTGGATGACTTTCTGAACGTGCTTACAGCAGGCTTCTCCTTAAGAGACCTCACCGACAGGAACGGCATCCCCAGGGAACATCTGGCAATGCAGGCGGCAGTTCTCGCAGCCTCCATGTGTTGTCTGGTCCCTTTCTCCAGCTGGGCGGGCTTCCACATCGGCCTCATATCCGATGAAGGCCTGGGCTTCTCCGACTACGCCAAAGCCGTTCCCCTGATGTTCTTCCCCATAATAGCAGTCCTTTGCTGCCTTCTTTTAGACCTGGGAGTCATCGGAAAGTTCGGCGCCCTCAAGGAGTCCTACGACAGGGTCTCATCGGGCGGAAGCACCGTTCCAACGGATGAAACAGGCAGCGGGATGCTTAAGATGGAGTCAGAGGATGATGTTCCCGCCACATCGGCCTGGAACGTTGCGATCCCGCTTGCGGCACTTATCGCAGGTACCCTTATCTTTGATTTCGATCTGACCTATGGCTGCGTGATAGCCATAGCCGTACAGTTCATTATGTATATGGTCCAGAGGATCATGAGCCCGGTGAAATACGTGGACGATTTCCTCGACGGAGCCAAGAGCATGTTCCCCCTTATGGTGCTTGTGACCTTTGCCTTCACGCTTTCAAACGTGAACGGCAAGCTTGGATTCTTTGAATATATGATAGCCAGGATCGGCGCGCTGGTACCGGGAGAGCTGCTTCCGGCAATGACTTTTCTTCTGGTGGCCCTGGCCACCTTTGCCACCGCAGGCTACTGGTCCATGCAGGTCATAAGCGTGCCTATCTTCCTGCCTCTGGCTTTCGCCCTGGGAGTCTACCCTCCCGTGATCGTGGCAGCCATAATGAGCGGCGTGTCCTTCGGCTGCTGCTACTGCTTCTATTCGGACAACATCATCATGACGGCAGCTTCCACGGAAGTCTCAAACTTCAGGCAGACCAAGGTGAGCACCCCGTACATGGTGCCTTGCGCGGTTTTGGCTTTCATCTGCTATCTGGTCGCGGGCTTCGTACTCTGAAACTTAAGCATACTAAAAGACTCACACTGTGTGAAGTGTGAGTCTTTTTTTATTCTGTATCACTATTTGACTATTTCCTTTGCGGCGGCTGCCAGGCCTGCTATCCCCTGGATCTCCGAAGGGATGATGATCTTGGTGGCCTGTCCGTCTGCTGCCTTCTGGAAGGCCTCCAGGCTCTTAAGCTTGATGACTGATTCATCT
>JAZQAY010000074.1:0-1629 GCA_045545455.1 Anaerovoracaceae bacterium
GGTGAGCTTCACGGACTTACCAGAGTGCGTAGCTTCACTCAGGATGACGCGCATCTTTTCTGCCGTCCTGGCCAGCTCAAGGAAGAGTTCTGCAAGGTTATCGACATCATCCTTTATGTGTTCAAGACTCTGAATTTCAGTGAATATATCGCTCAGGTGTCGCTCAGGGACCCTGATAACAAGACCAAATATATCGGAACTGACGAGAACTGGGCTAAGGCAGAGGCTGCGATCATCGAGGCAGCAGAGGAGAAGGGACTCAACACCGTTGTAGAGTACGGAGAGGCTGCTTTCTATGGTCCTAAGCTCGACTTCATGGTGAAGGATGCCATCGGAAGAAAGTGGCAGCTCGGTACCATCCAGGTGGACTATAACCTTCCGGAGCGTTTTGAACTTGAATATATCGGAAGCGACAACCAGAAGCATCGTCCGATCATGATCCATCGTGCGCCTTTCGGATCGCTCGAAAGATTTGTGGCTGTGCTTCTTGAGCACACCGGCGGAAAACTCCCGCTCTGGCTCACTCCGGATCAGGTCAACATCGTGCCTGTCAGCGAAAAATACGAGGAATATGCAAAAAAAGTTTGTAGTTTGCTGAATAATTCCGATATTCGCGCCGCCGTTGACGACAGGAACGAAACTCTTGGTAAGAGGATAAGGGAGAGCGAGTTAAAGAGAATCCCATTCCTCGTTATCGTAGGAGAAAAGGAAATGAACGATGGCACAGTCTCTGTCAGAAGACAGGGCGGAATAGACGCAGGAACTATGCCGGTTGATCAGTTTGTCGAGTTGGTAAGCAGCGAGATAAAGGATCAGCTGTCGTAGTCTGACCATATTATTAACTTAACTTATAGGAGGATAAACTTATCGCAGCACCATTTAGACCAGGTCCGCGCCCAGCAGGCCCAAGACCTAACAATCGTCCAGGCCAGAGGCCGAACAATGTGAAGAAGGACGAGGACGGATTGAGAATCAATGAGGAGATCACAGCCTCGCAGGTACGTCTCGTAGGAGATAACATTCCCGAACAGGGAGTGTATTCGCTTAGGGATGCGTTGAAGCTTGCCGATGAACTCGAACTCGATCTGGTGGAGATAAGCGCAAAGGCTGACCCTCCTGTATGTAAGATAATGGACTATCAGAAATATCTCTATCAGCAGAAGAAGAAAGCCAAGGAGATGAAGGCAAACGCTGCCAAGATAGTCATAAAGGAGATCAGATTCGGTCCGAATACGGATGAACATGATTTCCAGTTCAAGCTCAAGCATGCGCAGGAGTTCCTGCAGGAAGGCTCGAAGGTAAAGGCTTCTGTCTTCTTCAAAGGACGCTCGATCATCTATGCAGACCACGGAGAGAAACTTCTTCTCCGCTTTGCGGTGGAGCTCGAGGAGTACGGAAGGGCAGAGCAGATGCCGAAGCTTGAAGGAAAGAGGATGATCATGATGATCGCCCCGCTTAAGAAAAAGTAATCCAAGGGATTGGATGACAAATAATTATTAACTAAATCAAATTTAACTATGCCAAAGATGAAGACCAACTCCGGTTCAAAAAAGCGTTTCACGCTTACCGGAACGGGAAAAGTTAAGAGAAAGCACGCTTACAAGAGCCACATTCTCACAAAGAAGACCA
>JAZQAY010000075.1:0-26046 GCA_045545455.1 Anaerovoracaceae bacterium
GCCTCTTGTTTGTTTTATTATGCTACATGTTTATTAATTATTTTTTGCATTATTATTAAATTATTCTGAATTTTTTTGTAAAAAAATCAAAAAAACAATGGATATTTTTTTAACATTATGATATAATCAATAATGAGTTGACACGCTTTTTCGTTGGGAACGTATCCCGTGAGGTGATCATGTATAAGATAAACGACGTTGTCGTATACGGAACAGAAGGGATCTGTACTATAACAGACATCGCCGAAATGAAATTCGGGGGTGAAAGATCCGAATACTATATCCTCTCCCCTGTTACCAAGGCTGAGAATACTGTTTACGTACCTAAAAACAACGAAAAAGTCCTTAACCGCATGAGAAGGATCATCTCCAGGGATGAGGCGGAACGCCTTCTGGATTCCATGCCCGTCACACCTATGGAGTGGATAGTCAATGACCGTGAACGTCAGGCAGCATATAAGGAGATCCTCCTTTGCGGTAAACCGGAAGATGTGCTGGGGATGGTCAGTTCCCTTTACACCCGGCAGGCTGAACAGCTTGCAGTGGGAAAGAAGCTCCATGCATCCGATGAAAGATTCCTGAGAGATGCGGAACGCATGCTGTTTAACGAGATCGGATATGCACTGGGGATCACTTCTTCAGACGTCCTGTCCATTGTGCTTAAAAAGATCCGTTCATAATTTTTTATAACACAAAAGCCTGAGTAAACTCAGGCTTTTTTATTGCTTTAAAACATGCTCAGCTGATCCGTCTCGGGCAGTCCGTCAAATACTCCGTAGTCCCTCAGAGCCTGGATGGACGTCTTGTTCAGCTTGGTTCTCTTCATGACCTCCTCCACCGTATCAAAAGGTTTTTCATGATAAGCATCGTAGAAGGACTGCGCAGCAGATGCCCCGACTCCTTCGAGGGCAACGAAGGGCAGAAGCACCTTGCCGTCCTCCACCCAGAACTTCAGGGCCTTGGAGCGGTCAAGGACAGGAGCCATGAATTCGAATCCTCTGGCGTACATTTCGTATGCGACTTCAAGGACTGTATACTGTGACTTTTCCTTGGGAGTCGCATTGTTTCCCTTCATATCGATCATCTCCATCTGGGCGAGGATGGCATCCTTTCCCTTAAGGATGGTCTGATCGTCAAAGTCATCCACCTTGGTGGTAAAGTATGTGGCGTAGAATTCCTGAGGATAGTACACCTTGTACCAGGCCATACGGAAGCTCATCATGGTATACGCCACCGCATGCGCTCTGGGGAACATGTATTTTATCTTATTGCAGGAATCGATATACCAGTCAGGAACGCCGTGTTCCTTCATTTCAGCAACCTGCTCCTCAGAAAGGTCTTTCTTTCCCTTTCGCACGATCTCCATGATCTTGAAGGCATGTCCGTTCGGTACCCCTTTAAGTATCAGGTAGTTCATGATGTCGTCTCGGGTGGAGATAACCTCTCTCATGGTAGCCTGCTTGGTCCTGATGTATTCCTGAGCATTGTTCAGCCATACGTCGGTACCGTGAGAGAAACCTGAAATACGTACCAGATCGGCAAACTTATCAGGCTGTGTATCATCCAGCATCTGCCTTACGAAAGGTGTCCCGAATTCAGGTATCGCATATGAACCGTGCTTGAATCTGTAATCCGGATCCTTTATATCCAGAGCCTCGATGCCGTTAAATATGCTCAGGACCTTTCTGTCTGTAAGGTCTACGTTAAGAGGGTCTATCCCTGTCATATCCTGGAGCTGTCTTATCATGGAAGGCACATCGTGACCCAGGATATCCAGCTTCAGCAGGTTCTTGTCGATCTTATGATAATCGAAGTGAGTGGTGATCACCCCTGTGGATGCATCGTTTGCGGGATGCTGTATGGGGCAGAACTCGAAGATCTCGTGATCGTCCGGACAGATTACGATGCCTCCCGGATGCTGGCCGGTGGTACGCTTGACCCCTGTACAGTGGGTAGCCAGTCTGTCAGCCTCATACTTGTTTACGGGTATGCCCCTCTCCTCAAAATATTTCATCACGTAACCGTAAGCCGTCTTATCGGCTACAGTGCCTACGGTCCCGGCCTTGAATACGTTCTTCTCTCCGAAGATCTCGCCGACGTAGCGGTGCGCCACCGGCTGATACTCTCCGGCAAAGTTAAGGTCGATATCGGGTTCCTTGTCTCCGTCAAAACCGAGGAACGTTGCGAAAGGAATGGTGAATCCATCCCTCTTCATCTCGGTCCCGCAGTCAGGACATTTCATGGGAGGCATGTCGATACCGCAGTCGTAGAGGCTCTTGTCTCCCCAGATGAGTTTTTTGCACTTGGGGCAAAGATAATGGGGCTCCAGAGGATTAACCTCTGTGATCCCGGCCATGGTAGCCGCAAAGGATGAGCCTACGGATCCTCGGGATCCTACCAGATATCCGTCAGAAAGGGATTTCTGTACCAGCATCTGTGCGCTGACGTACATGACCGCATAGCCGTTGTTTATGATGGAATTGAGCTCCTTTTCAAACCTCTCGGTGATCACCGGATCCGGATGATCGCCATACATATCACGGAGTTTCTTTTCGCATGTCTCCTTGAGAGTCTGCTCTGCACCGGGGATCCTTGGCGGGTATTTCTCAAGAGGTACAGGAAGGATGGAACCATCCACCATATCGGCGATCATATTGGTATTGTCGATAACTATCTCTTTCGCCCTGTCACCCAGGTAAGCGAATTCCTCCATCATCTCATCGGTGGTCCTCATATAGAGTCCCTCACCGTTTTCAGCATCCTCAAATCCCATACCGGCCATGAGGATGTTCCTGTAGATCGCGGATTCCGGTTTATCGTAGTGAGCGTCGCAGGTGGCCACTACCGGTTTGCCGAGTTTATCGGCGATCTCGATTATTCTTAAGTTTATCGCTCTGATATCACCTTCCGTCTCTACGCGTCTGCCCTCGAAGTAGTATTCGTCTTCCAGCATGAAGCGGTTGTTTATAACGGGCTGTATCTCGAGATAGTCGTAACGTGACGCAAGTTTCTCCTGCTCTTCATGTGAAAGAGCCTCCACCCTCTTCTGGATGTGGGTCCTTCTCTCCTCGTAAACGTGTGTGACAAGGGACATGAATACTTCGCCGTAGCAGCAGGCAGAGCCTACGATGATGCCATCCCTGTGCTCGTTTATAACTGACCAGGGAAGTCTTGGCTTACGGTAGAAATAATCTATATGTGAGATAGAAACCAACTTGTACAGATTCTTGAGTCCTTCCTGGGTCCTGGCAAGAAGTATGATATGGTTTACGGGTTTCTTTTTGTAGTCGATCGAGCCATCCTCATTTACGCAGTCCTTGTCATCAAAGGAATAGCCTTCGACTCCGTAAATGATCTTTATGGGACGTCCTGCCTTGGCCTGATTGGCCGCCTCATCAGCAGCATCCGGGAAGGACTGCACTACGCCGTGGTCGGTTATGGCCACAGCCGGCTGTCCCCAGAGAGCTGCCTGCTTTACCACCTGCTTGGGTTCATTCAGGCCATCCATCTGACGCATCTTTGTATGAAGATGCAGGTCCACCCTCTTGCCTATCTCCGAGGTATCTTCCCTGTCCATACGGCTTTCAAGTCTTAGGATATCCCTGAACATGATGACGTTAAGATTCTCAAAGGTATCGTATTGGACTTCTCCCATGATCCTCAGCCTGTCTCCCGGCTTAAGGAAGTCGCTGATCTCGTTCCACTTTTCTTCGGAAACGAAGCCCTTGGAACATATGGTAGTCCTCTCGTCCGTGATAAGGAATGAGGCTATGTGATTCCCGGACCTGATGACCTTGGAATCCATCTTGTAGAGTATGCCTTCGACTATGACAGTGCCCATTGAAGGATCCAGATCCAGAAGGCTGTGGTCCGCTTCACCAGAGAATCCTTTCCCCATGATGAAGTTATCCTTTATTTTAGCTTCCTTCTTCAATCTCCAGGGTCTGCCGCCCTTGGATCCATTGCCGAAACCATTTCCGGAACTGAATCCATTGGATCTCTCTGCCGGCTCCTCTTTAGGGCGTGCCGAAGCTTCTCTGGCCTTCTGTGCGTTCTCCTCGAGGAACTTCTCCTTTTCCATCTGAAGATCTTGCCTGAAATCATCGACCTTTTCGAGATATTCCTCCTCGTCATAGTCAAAGCGCACCTTCAGCCTTATATCGAAATTCCTCAGAAGGATCCTCTCAAATTCACCTGCAACGTTTGCATTCAGCTGATCACAGCCGGTCTTACTGGTGCACTTAAGAACAAGAGTCCTGTGCTCTCCATCATCTATTCTGAAGCTTTTTTCATCAAATGCTTTAGCAAAGCCGTTTCCATTCGCATCCAGTATCATCGTGAGATAAGGCAGATAATTACCGACGATCTCGTCCTCGCTCATTATCATATCGCGATAGCTGAATCTGAATTTCACGTCGCTTACGAAGTCCAGCTTATTCCTTACGATGGCTTTTATCTTAAGAAGATCATCATATGGCAGCACGAAATTAAGGGTCATTGGTATTACCAGGACCCCTGTTTCCTTGTGCAGCGTTCCCTGCCCAAGTTCATATATATATTCATCTTGTTTCAGTCTTCCGCCTGTGATACCTTCCCAGTCCACAGCGGAAGCGATGAGATCACGCATACTTTCCTCGCTAAATGTTCTGTTCAATAAGTTCTGTCAGAGCGTCTGCTATCTGATCTTCCGGAACCTTCTTAAGTATCTCCCCTTTTCTGAAGATAAGGCCTTCTCCGACTCCGCCTGCTACTCCGAAATCAGCCTCTTTGGCTTCCCCGGGCCCGTTCACGGCGCAGCCCATGACAGCTACCTTTATCCCCGGCTTACCTTCTCTCAGCAGGCGTGCCTCGATGTTACCCAGTTTGGAGTCTATTTCGTTTGCCAGGCTCTCCAGGTCCACCTTTGTCCTTCCGCAGGTGGGACATGAAACAAGGTCAACTGCTGATTTTCTCAATCCGAGAGTCTTCAGTATCTCCTTCGCAAAAATAACTTCCTCAACGGGGTCTGCTGTAAGAGAGACTCTCATGGTATCCCCGATACCTTCAAGAAGAAGTGCACCGATACCTACCGCCGACTTCACCTGTCCGCGTTTAAGGGTGCCCGCTTCGGTTATTCCGATGTGCACGGGATGATCGGTCCCCTTCACAAGAAGCTTATGTGCTTCGTACGTCATCCTCACGTCAGAAGACTTTATTGAGACGACAAGGTCGTCATATCCCAGATCCTCGATGATCTTAAGGTTCTCCAGAGCTGATTCGGCTATTCCTTCAGCTGTCACTCCTTTATACTTTTCTATAAGGTGCTTTTCGAGAGAACCTGAATTAACTCCTACTCTGATGGGGACTTCGTGCTCCTTGGCGCAGTTCACGACTTCCCTTACCCTGTCGATGGATCCAATGTTTCCCGGGTTGATCCTGATCTTATCCGCACCGTTTTTTATGGCCTCCACAGCCATCCTGTAATCGAAATGGATGTCTGCCACCAGCGGAATATCGTATCCCGATCTTAAGAGTGACTTCTTCACCCTTCCGAATACGTCAGCCGCCTCCTGATCCGGTACTGTGAGCCTCATGATGTCGCAGCCCGCATCGCTGAGCCTTACCACCTGATCTACAAGTGCCTTCTCATCGTGCGGTTCCACGTTTGCCATGGACTGTATTGCTATGGGGTTTCCCCCTCCTATTAAAACTTTTCCTATTCTAACTGTTTTCGTCATTATTCTATCCTATCAATTTACCTATGTCGCTGAATGTCACCAGCACTGCAAGTCCGAGAAGCAGCACTATGCCCACAGCGTGTATCATACCCTCCACCTTAGGTGAAACTGCCTTTCCCGTGATCCAGCCGAAAAGAACTATCAGTATCCTTCCTCCGTCCAGAGCGGGAAGAGGAAGCATGTTGATCACAGCAAGGTTTACGCAGATAAGGGCCACCAGGAAACCGTACGACCATATTCCCTGGCTGCTGGTCTCACCCACCATCTGCACCATTCCCACAGGACCTGAGATGTCCTCAAGGGATGCTCCTCCTGACAGGATCATCTTTAGAGAATCTATCATTATGCCGAACATCCTGACAGTACCTCTGGCACCATATCCAAGTGCCTTTACCGGATTATGACTCACCCTGCACTGTGCACCGATAACGTAGGTGTTCCTCTCTTCATTGAAATCCGGTGTAAGGTTAACTGTTACCTCCTCACCGTTTCTGATGACCCCGAATGTCATCTCATTTCCGGAAGACTCCTGTACAGCCCGGACGACCTGGTCCCACTGGGATACGCTGTTATCATCGATGCTCACGATCTTGTCTCCTGCCTCGATCCCTGCGGTGTAAGCGGGAGAATCCTCTACGACCATATCGATGACGTTTGTAGTGAAACCGATGTATGTAGCAAGGATGGTCAGAATAAGGAATGCACAAAAAACGTTCATCGCAGAACCCGCTGCCAGGATGATTATCTTCTGCCAGGGTTTCTTGTTATTGAAAGCTCTGGGGTTGTACTCCTTAGGTCCTGTAATGACGCCTTCTTCATCTATCTCATCCTCTGTGCCGTCCTCTCCCTCCATGGCGCAGTATCCGCCTATTGGAAAGAGCCTTATGGCATGCAAAGTCTCCCCGCGCTGCTTCTTCCAGATGGCGGGCCCCATTCCGAATGAGAATTCATTTACTTGTACGTTGCATTTTTTGGCTGCGATAAAATGCCCCAGTTCATGAGGAAATATCATGACCAGAAACATTAGTATCGCAAGTATCGCTGTTTTCATATGGTGTTTACCGGATGCTTTCTCTCGTTTCCCTGTCGATAGCTATTATATCTTCAAGAGTGAGACCCTTTTGGGTCTTATGTTTATATACCAGATCGCAAAGCCTGTCGGAAATGTCCAGGAAGCCTATCTCGTCCCTCAGGAATTTCTCCACAAGCACTTCATTCGCCGCGTTCATTACCACAGGACATGACCCTCCCTGCTCTATCGCATAGTATGCAAGTTTAAGGCAGCTGAAGGTTTCCATGTCCGGCTTCATGAAAGTGAGATTTGAACCTGCTCCGAACATATCAAGCTCCTCATCGGGGTTCTCAAGCCTGTCGGGATACCCAAGCGCAAGGCTTATGGGGATCCTCATATCGGGAATTCCCAGCTGACAAAGTATGGAGTTATCCATGAACTCCACCCCCGAATGGACTATGCTCTGAGGATGCACCAGCACCTGTATCTTATCAGCCTCAACTCCGAAGAGCCATTTGGCTTCGATGACCTCAAGTCCCTTGTTCATAAGCGTGGCGGAATCTATGGTGATCTTGGGTCCCATATTCCACTTTGGATGCTTAAGAGCTTCCTTAGCGGTGACTCCCGCCATATCTTCGCGTTTTTTGCCTCTGAATGGGCCTCCTGAACAGGTGAGAAGGATCTTCTTTATCTCCCTCCCCTTATTGCCCTCGAGGCACTGGAAGATCGCAGAGTGTTCCGAATCTATCGGAAGAAGCCTTATGCCCTTCTCCTCAGCCAGTTTCATGATAACTGACCCTCCTGCCACCAGAGTCTCCTTGTTCGCAAGGGCTACGTCCCTTCCTGCCATTATGGCATGATACGTGGGTTCCAGCCCTCTCATTCCCATGAGGGAGTTGACAACAATGTCGCAGTCGAGAGTTGCTGCCTCTATGAGTTTACGGACGTTTTTATCGTGTGTACCGTTACAGACGAAGCAGTTCTTCTCGGGTACGCCGAATGCAGCTGCCTGCTGCATCATCTCATCAGACCTTCTGGCACAGGTGAGACCTACTACCTTGAATCTGTCCGGATTGTTTCTTACTACGTCAAGGGTCTGGGTGCCTATGGAACCCGTGGACCCCAGTATGACTATTCTTTTCATATGCTATCCTCACATGATATTCGGAAGTACGATGGCGATATAGAAATACAGATAAGGCGCTACGAAGAGCACTGAATCGAACCTGTCAAGTATACCGCCGTGGCCGGGTATGAGATTCCCGTAATCCTTTATTCCCATCTGACGCTTGAAGGCAGAAGCCGACAGGTCTCCCAGCTGGGAAAGTACTGAACCGATGAGAGTCATCAGTATGAAATGCACGTTAAGGGCGTGCCCCGGTTCCAGAAAGAAATTTCCGAAGAAAACGCTGAAGACCATGGCTCCCACCATTCCGCCTACAGCTCCCTCTATGGTCTTCTTAGGACTGAGCTTAGGGCAGAGCTTATGCTTCCCGATCAGCATTCCCGTGAAATACGCAAAAATATCCGTGCAGAAAGCGATTATGAATACCAGCCAGATATAGTTGTGGGCATAATCGCATTCATCAATCAGCACCGCGAAATGGAAGAAGAAGGGAACGTAGCATATGCCAAGCACCGTGGCCGCCATATCTTCCGTCTTCCTCTCCTCGACTTTAAAACCGTAGATCATGGACGCCGCTGTCACCAGGAAGAACCATAACATGTACAGTACAGCAGGATCCGCACCTGTCTCACCGTTCGTGCTTAAGGTGTGGAAAATGTGAAGGAGTATCACAGCGCCGATTCCTATAGGCAGGCATGGCTTGACTCCCTCCGCTTCAAATCCTTTATAGAATTCATTCAGGCCTATGACAGAAACTATCACTACAGCCATCTTGAGCCAGATCCCGCCGAAATATACCAAAAGCAGAAGCGGCAGCATTATTATCGCTGAAATGATCCTTGTCTTCATTTATCTGCCTCCGTATCTTCTTTCTCTGGTCCTGTATTCCTCCACCATGGACTCATACTCCTCCGGTGTGAAATCAGGCCACAGGGTATCCGTAAAGGCGAACTCCGAGTAAGCTGCCTGCCAGAGAAGGAAATTGGAAAGCCTCTCCTCCCCTGACGTTCTGATTATCAGATCGGGGTCGGGTATATTTCCGTTCTCATCACCGGTATAAAGAGCGGCTGAAATGTCCTCCTCGCTGATCTCAGTGGAAGGATCAAAGTGGGACATGATGTAGTTCACGGCCCTCACTATTTCAGCCCTTGATCCGTAGTTCAGAGCGATATTGAAAACCAGTCCGGTATTGTCCCTGGTGGTGTCAAGAGCCTTCTGTACAGAGGCTTTGGCATCCTCGGGAAGCTTATCGTGCCAGTCTCCCAATATGTTTACCTTAACATTGTTATCGTCAAGTTCCTGGAGTTCCGATCCAACGAATTTCACCAGCAGTTTGAATATGCCTCCCACCTCTTCCTGGGAGCGTTTCCAGTTTTCCGTGGAGAAAGCATAGACAGTGAGGTACTTTATCCCCATCACGTCCGACTTCTTTATTATCTCCTTCATGGCCCACATACCCTGGTTGTGTCCCTGAAGCTTGGTTACTTTATTCAGTTCAGCCCATGTTCCGTTTCCATCCATGATAACGGCAACGTGTGTAGGCATGGGTTTCTTTCCTCCCATTATTTATCCATCCCTTATATACAATGCGGCTGCCTTAGGCAGCCACATTTTTTATACTTCCATTATTTCCTTATCTTTGGCAGCGATAACTTCGTCGATGCCCTTGATGCTCTTTTCCACAGCCTTGTCGACCTTTTCGAGAGCCTTCTTAAGATCATCCTCTGTGATCTCGTGATCCTTTTCCATCTTTTTAAGTTTCTCGTTGGCATCCCTTCTGAGGTTTCTCACTGCAACCTTGGCATCCTCACCCATCTTCTTGACGGTCTTGGTAAGTTCCTTACGTCTCTCCTCTGTTACCTGAGGGATCACAAGTCTTATGCACTTGCCGTCATTTGAGGGGTTGATACCGATGTTCGCGATATTGATAGCCTTCTCGATCTCTCCGATGGACTTGGGATCGAAGGGGCTGATGAGCAGTGTCCTGGGATCGGGTACCGAAACGTTTGAGATGTTCTTAAGCGGTGTAGGCATCCCATAGTAATTTACCATGATCTTGTCAAGGAGGGCCGGATTCGCTCTGCCTGCTCTGACAGTATTAAGGTCTTCCTTAAGAACGGATATTGTCTTTACGCTTTTGTCTTCCAGGTTCTTGATGATAGTTTCCATTTGCTTCCTCCTTAGCTGATCAAAGTTCCGATCTTCTCTCCGCATATGGCTCTCTTGATATTGCCGCCTTCAGCGAGAGCGAAAACGTGTATTTTAATGTTGTTATCCTTACAAAGTGTTGCTGCGGTGAGATCCATCACCTTGAGATCCTTCTCGATCACGTCCATGTGGGTCATCTCATCGAATTTCTTCGCATCCGGGTTGGTAGCGGGATCTGAATCGTAAACTGCATCTACGTTCTTAGCAAGAAGGATGACCTCTGCCCCCATCTCTGTGGCTCTTAAAGCAGCTGCCGTGTCCGTCGTGAAGAAAGGCGAGCCGGTGCCGCCTCCGAATATCACGATATCGCCGTGCTCCAGATGTGTCAGCGCCCTTAGTCTGGCATAAGGCTCTGCGACTTCCTTGATCTCAAGCGCAGTCTGTGCCCTGACCTGTACTCCCATGGCTCTGAAGGTATCCTGAAGCGCCATTGCGTTCATGACGGTCGCCAGCATTCCCATGTAATCGGCTGTTGCTCTGTCCATATCTCCAGAGGATCTGCCCCTCCAGAAGTTTCCTCCGCCGACTACTACGGCTACCTCCACGCCCATATCGTGGATCTCTTTTATCTGTTCACATACGTTCCTCGTAACAGCCGGATCGATGCCGAAGCCCTTATCTCCTGCCAGTACTTCTCCGCTGATCTTAAGAAGAACTCTTTTATATATAGGTTTCATAAGACCTCCCGTGGATTTCAACTTGATTTTTTCTTAACTCCATCCGTGATATTATATCACAACTGCCTCTCCTTATGCAAGCCGAGGGCTAAATAAAGGACGAAGGAAATCACGTATAAAACGGCAAAAAACATATAAGTGCCTCTGGCTCCCGCCATGTCCATGATAACGCCTCCCAGGAGGTTACATACAATGGACGGAAAAGAGTTGCCCAGAGAGTAATAAGTCGCTACGGAAAGGCTCGAAAGCCTCGGAGGGACGATCTTGCCGAAGTATTTGACTATCTCCACCAGCAGGATACCGTTCAGCATCCCCTGAAGGAAAAAGGTGGCTATCAGCACGCCTGTGGACGGCCCGAGACCGTAAAGGGTAAACCTGATGAAGCCGATCACCACTGCGGCCAGTATAAGCTTTTCTGTCGAAATCCTCTCGTTCAGTTTGGGAACGAGCCACATGAACGGCGCTTCAGAGCCCGCCATCAAAAGGAAAGCCAGGCCAACTCCGCCGATATCTCCTCCCGCCTCAATGTAGAGGTAGCTGAAATATGTGTTATGCGCCATGGTGGGACCAAGTGCAAAAAACGAGAACAGCAGAAGCCATCTGAAATCCTTGTCCTGAAACAGCTCCCTGATCTTGATAGCCTCCCCCGTATCCTGTTTCTTTGAATAGTTGACAGGCTCGGAAAAGCATCTCATCAGGAGTCCTGCTATCACGAAGGCTGAAGCGTGGATATAGAAGGCTATCCTGAGTCCAGTGAACTTAGCCAGCTGTCCGCAGAGGAACACCGCTACGGCATAGCCGATCGCCCCGCATGCGCGCACTGCAGGAAAGTTCTCATTCTTATCCATTATCATGGAGTCACATAAGCCATGAGAAGGACCCTGGTTAAAATAAAGAACTCCATAGATGAAGGTATAAGCCAGAAAACCTGTTATGGCAAGGCTTATAAGGGATGAGGCAGCAGAAAGCAGGAACATCAGAGTCACCACCAGCCTCTTTTTTGATGAGTTGGCGTAGACCCTTCCCCAGAACATACCGCCTATAACTGCAGCTCCCGTTCCGAAAGCGGTGACAACTCCCACCTGGGTCCCTGTGAACCCTATCGAACTGAGATACTGTCCTATCAGCGGGCACACCGCTCCCAGAGGGAAATAAATGAAGAAGTAAAGCAGATAACTCTTGTATTTCGTAATAAAGTCTCTCATAGATGCAAATAAAAGCTGCCCCGCAGATATCATGCGATGGCAGCGTCTTTTCTGAATTCCTTTAACGTCTGTTTATATGCGATCTTGTAATAAATATAGTGTGATATAGCTGTAACGATCCAGCTGAAGGGATAGGAAGCATATACCCAGTGGATGGTCGAGCATCCCGGAAGCTGGCATACAGTGGCGATCCATACTATTCTCAGAGCGCACACACCGATAACGGTGATGAATGTCGGAATGATGGAGTACCCCATTCCCCTTGCTGTTCCGGGAATGACGTTCTGGATGCCGCAGAGAAAATAAGGTACGCAAAGGAAAAGCATCCTTATCATGCCTGCATCTATTACTGCGGGATTATTGGTATATATGCTTAAGAGCGGTCTTCCGAAAGCATATGTCAGTACACCTAATGACAGCCCGGCTATTGAAACCAGCGTTATGGCAGTCCTGAAAACAAGAGGCACCCTTTCGACCTTACCTGCTCCTATATTCTGCGAAGTAAAGGATACTGCGGACTGGTTGAAAGCATCCATCGCCACGAAGGTGAAGCCTTCAAGGCTGGCAGATGCGGAAGAACCAGCCATATAGATCTTGCCGAATGAGTTTATGGAAGACTGGATAGCCATGTTGGATATCGAGAACAGCATACCCTGGATACCCGCAGGAACTCCGATGACCAGTATAGGTTTCATCTTGGATCTGTGTAGCTTAAGCTTCCTCAATTCAAGTCTGAACGGTCCCTTCTCCCTGATCAGGGTCCCGATGATAAGGCTCATGCTGACGATCTGTGAAAGTACCGTTGCCAGAGCAACTCCTACTACAGCAAGGTGGAACACGATGACAAACAGCAGATTCAGGCAGACGTTAAGGATACCTGCAGCAGCGAGATAGTAAAGAGGACGTTTCGTGTCCCCTCTCGCCCTGAATATGCCGGACCCGAAATTATAGAGTGCCATAACGGGTATGCCTATGAAAAGAATATTCATATACTGGCTTGACAGCGGCACGATCTCCTCCGGAGTACCCGTTACCTTAAGGAGCCACTGACATGAAAGGAGTCCGATGACAGCCATTATGATCCCGCCGATGACAGCAAGGAGTATCGCGGTATGTACGGATTCCGAGATGTCCTTTTCCCTCCCCGCTCCGTATGCCTTGGCAACCGTTACGTTCACACCTGTGGACAGTCCTATGAGGAGGGTAACGATAAGGTTTACCGGTGAACTCGATGCTCCAACGGCAGCCAGTGCCTCGTCCCCCGCGAAACGGCCCACGACTATTATATCCGCTGCATTAAAAAGAAGCTGGAGCAGTCCCGAGAACATCACGGGAATGGCAAACTTCAGCATCTTCTTAAGGATAGGACCATTGGTCATATCGATCTCATATTTACTTGATCTGTCTTTAGTTTCGATTTCCTTTGACATAAAGCATCATCAGCGCTGCCGGATCCGCAAGATTGCTTCTACCTGGGCAGTACTATCTGTCTCTTCTCCTTATCCTTGGCTCTTCTGTAGAGCGTGAATTTACGGCCTATGGCCTGAACGAATTCAGCCCCGAGGGGTTCCATCAATGAATTTGCCGTCTCCTTGGTATCCAGCTCACATCCCTCCTGGATCTTCACCTTGACCAGTTCGTGTGCTTCAAGATAGTTGTCCATCTCTTTTATTATGTTTGAAGTGAGTCCTTCGCGGCCGATGAATACCACTGCATCGATGCCGTTTGCCAGACCCTTCAGATAACTTCTTTGTTTTCCTGTTAGCATTTATATCTTCGCCCAATAAGGCGCCTCCTTTTACATTCAAAGCCAGATTGCTATTATACGCTCATTGATGCGAGAATTCAAACACATATTTAGATTTTTTCCAAAAAAATATACTTTCCCATTTCCCCTTATGGTATAATTGTTTCATTAAGGTGTAAAACACTGACCAGGAGGTAAAAATATGAGCAAATACGCAGGAACACAGACCGAGAAGAACTTATGGGAAGCATTCGCAGGCGAATCCCAGGCCCGCAACAAATACACATATTTTGCTTCTAAGGCAAAAAAGGAAGGATATGAACAGATTTCCGCCCTCTTCCTGAAAACCGCTGAAAACGAAAAAGAGCACGCTAAAATGTGGTTCAAGGAGCTGGAAGGTATCGGCGACACAGCTGCCAACCTGAAAGCTGCTGCTGACGGCGAGAATTTCGAGTGGACCGACATGTATGAAGGCTTCGCTAAAACAGCTGAGGAAGAAGGCTTCCCTGAGCTTGCAGACAAGTTCAGAAAGGTTGCTGCCATAGAGAAGCATCACGAGGAAAGATACAGAGCTCTCCTTTCAAACGTGGAGACAAAGACAGTTTTCGAAAAGAGCGAAGTAAAGGTATGGGAATGCAGGAATTGCGGACATATCGTAGTAGGGACCAAAGCTCCCGACGTATGCCCTACCTGTGATCACCCCCAGTCATACTTCGAGGTGAATGCAGAAAATTATTGATATGACGAAGTTGAAAGGCCGCCCCTATGGGCGGCCTTCTTTATTTTATTGTTTGTCAAGTTCTGAAAGATATTCTATGATGCTGTGAGCAGCTACGTTCCCTTCACCTACAGCTTTAGTGATCTGATAGGGCCTTCCCGTGCAGTCTCCGGCTGCGTAACAGCCTTTCACATTGGTCTTCATCTCCCTGTCCACAACTATATGCGGTCCGTCGAGTTCAAGGCCTCCCAGAAGCATGGTGGGTGCCACGGCATTTCTAAGGATGAAAACTCCATCCACTTCCCTGACGTCTCCCTTTACAGTCTCCACAGATGAAACTTTCATTTCACCTGAAACCTTTCCGATAGGAGTATCCAGTTTCTCAACGTTTGAGAGTTTCGGACCATCCCCCTTGTATCCCATGGAGAGATATACCTTATCTGCGATCTCAGCGAGGTACTCCACTTCATGCTCATACTTCTCAGATCCGCAGTGAACAGCTATGGTCTTTCCCTTATAAAGGAAGCCGTCGCAGGTAGCACAGTAACTCACTCCCCTCCCGAGGTATTCCTCTTCGCCGGGAAGCGGCTTGGCAGTGATCGCACCTGTTGCAAGAAGAAGGGCCCTGGCCTCGTACACTTCGTTGTCAGCCAGCACCATGATGCTGTTCCCCATGGGAGATACGTTGGTCACGAGCTTGTCGGTTATCTCAAGACCCATCTCCTCCGCCTGGGATCTGAACTTTTCGTTGAGATCCTTTCCGGAAACGTAAGGGATGCCCGGATAGTTAGCTATCTTTTCGGATTTTTCAACTTTGAGGCTCATATCCTTCGATCCGAACCAGATAACGCTTTTATTATGAAGTTTGAAGTTGATAGCAGCTGACAGGCCTGCTGGGCCTGTACCGATGATGCACACGTCGTAAGTCATTTATTTCCTCCAAGATCTTTTCAGTTTCTTCTTCCCCTGATGGCAAGAAGTCTAAGCATGTTTGCCAGAGCGGTGGCAAGCGCTGCCACATACGTCATGGCAGCTGCCGAAAGCACAGCCTTGGCTCCTGCCTGTTCCTCCTGATCCACTATACCCAGCTCTATCATCTGCTTGAGCGCACGGCTGGAAGCGTTAAGCTCCACAGGAAGGGTCACCAGATGAAACAATACCACAAGGCCAAAAAGGATAACTCCTATGGTGAATAGCGTGTTTCCTATCTCATAGCTGTAGGAAGTCATAAGGATAAGACCTATTATGGCAAGGGGCCAGCTGAAGTTTGAAGTGAGGTTCACCACCGGAACCAGTTTATCCCTGAAATTCAGAAGAGCATAACCTTCAGCATGCTGTATGGCATGTCCGCACTCGTGGCAGGCTACTGCTACAGCAGAGATGGACTTCTCGTCCACTACAGGGTCAGAGAGATTGACCGAGTTGTTCCTTGGGTCGAAATGGTCTGTAAGCGTGCCCTGAACGGCATAGATCTGAACTTCATCCAGTCCGTTGGCATTCAGCATCTTCCTAGCCGCGTCTGCACCGGTATATCCCCTTGAGCACCTTACCTGCGAATATTTATTGAAGTTTCCCTTTACCTTAGCCTGTGCCCAGAAAGTAAGGACTATGGCCGGTATGAGTATCAGATAGCTCCAGTCAAAGTAATAAGGGTAATACATTTTTTACCTCCCTCTCCATCTGCGTCTCAAGATCCTGTCAATCCATGACAGTTAGCAAAAGGTATCTGTCCAGTAGATTATATCATCAAATAAAAATAGTGGCAAGTACACCATATATACCCGTTTTATATATAAAACAGAGCTCCGCATCCGGAGCTCTGCATCTTGATCATACTTTCGACCGGCTCTGAATTTTCAACCGATCAGTCTTCCCGCTATCATGAGCAGGATGCCGGTGTGTCTGTCTCTTCAGGCTCCCCCTCCTTTGTCTCAAATTCACCTTCATGATCTATAAGTTCAGGAAGCATGCCTTCAGGTGCGAGGAAATAGTCCTTATCATCTACAGAAAACAGGTATCTGAAGTCCGCGCTGTCCTTCCATGAAGACGCCTTCGGATACTCAAAGTATCTCCCGTTCTCAGCCACAAGAACGTCCTTCCCTCTGAAGCAAAAAACCGGCGAATCAGGGGCAGGAGATTTTTTGGGATCATATTGATTATTGAAAAACTTCGGGGCGATATCCTGATACATACAGACCTCCTGAAATAATTATCTGAAAATTATGAGAAATATCTACCACAGGTTTCGTATATCTGTCAACTGCTAACTTCTTCCTACTAAAGCAGGCATTACCGCTTCTGGTAGGAAATAAACATTCAAACATAAAAAACCCCTTGAAGCTCAAGGGGCCTTGACTGGAGCAAGAGACGGGAGTCGAACCCGCCTTTCAAGCTTGGGAAGCTCGTGTACTACCGATGTACTACTCCTGCAAAATATCATCTGCCGGATCATTTCCGACAGATATATTTTACTATGATTTGCATTTTTGTCAAGTCTCGCTGAACTCCGGGTCAGGGGTCGCAGACTCCGCAGGGCGTATACCCTCTCGCTATCAGATCCTCCCTTGAAGTGAATGTCTTTCTAAGGTTCCACGGATTAGCTCCGTTTAAACTTTTACATCCATCCATGTGGAATTTACCGCTGGAAATATTCATGACATAGTACTCACTGTCGGCCTCCGCGGCATCTACCCTCTTCAGGCTGTCGTTATCCGCCCTCTGATTCAGTTTCGGGTATACGTTAAGGTATCCTTCCTGCCATAAAACTAAAAGCGTGTCATCCTCTGACAGACGGTTCTTTCCCTTTGAATAGTTGATATCTACTCCCGGCTGCACGTTATAGCAGAACACATTGAAGGATATTCCCTTACCTCCGTCTTCCACGGAAACCGCTTCGATATGAACCCCTCTCGCAACGAGTTCCGATCCTTTGAATACGGGAGTGACCCTGTACATTACGTGATTGCCGGTCTCCTTCACGTAGATCGCTACAGCGTTCTCAAACGGTATCATTCCGTCCCTGTTCATATATGAAGTTCCTGTTATGAGATTCCTGTCTATAGCCTCATCCCCGGCAAGCTGGTAACCTATCAGATGGCAGCGGTTGTACAGATAGCCGTTCTGTATGAAAGAATACTTGTCCGTCCTCCATCCGGCGGGATGGATCTCGCTGATACTTTCCCTGCCCTCTTCAGGCATTACTTCAAGTCCTATGCACGCCGTTGCGGTCCCTGCTCTTCCGTAGCTGTCCAGCTGATCCAGCGACTCCTGAGCGTTGGTCCATATCTCATCCTCTTCAAATTCCGGCACGTTCTGATTTATGTATGCAAAGGGGAATCCCTGCCACTCTCCTGCTTCAGCCAGCAGATCAGCGTAGACCTCACCGTCATCCAGCCTCGCTATGAGTCCCGCCTTGTATGCACCGAAGCCCATGAGGATCAGTATAAGGACTATTATTAAGATGTGTCTGAGTACGTGTCTTTCTTTCATGATGGTCATTCTCTCAGAAGATTATACCATACTATACCCTGTTCCCGCCATCATGACAGAAAATCATACAAAACATTCCAAACTTGCGTTTGACGAATGGTCTGACATGTTTTATTCTAAATACATACAGTTGATATGATTTGAATAGGAGGTCAAATATGTTTACAAGAGCTATAACCCGCAAACCCTGCCGCGCGCTGATAGACGGCATCACCACAGCCATGTTCGGAGAAGGCAAACCCGATTATGAAACAGCTGCAGCACAGCATGACAAGTACGTTGAGACCCTTGAGAGCCTTGGCCTCGAAGTTTTAGACCTGGAAGCAGATGAAAGATATCCCGATTCATGCTTCGTTGAGGACCCTGCAGTCGTTATGCCCGAATGCGCCATCATCACAAACCCTGCAACCGATTCCAGAAACGGCGAAAAGTTTGAGATCATCGATGCCATCAAAAAATTCTACTCCGACGATCAGATCTTCCACATCGAAGCTCCCGGCACCATGGAAGGCGGCGACGTTATGCTGGTTGACAAGCACTTCTACGTAGGCCAGTCCGACAGAACCAATAAAGAAGGTTACGAACAGTTCAGGGCTATCGTAGAGAAGTTCGGATACGAAGCAACAGCAGTTCCAGTAACAGAAGGTCTCCACCTTAAGGACTTCGTCATCTATCTTGAAAACGGCAATATGCTGGTGACTCCCACCATGGATCAGCAGCCTGCTTTCAATGAATACAACAGGTTCGTCGTTGAAGCTGATGAGCTCTACGCTATAAACAGCATGAACATCAACGGCACTGTCATCGTTCCCGAAGGCTTCCCCAAGACCCTTAAGACCATCCAGGATCTTGGCTACCCCACTGTAGTTATCAACAACAGCGAATTTGCAAAGATCGACGGTTCACTCACCTGCCTGTCACTGAGATTCTAAACCTTAAAACCGAAAAAGGCCCTGCAGGTGCAGGGCCTTTGCTATATTGAGTGCAATCCAGATACTTTTTTTATTACTAATAAAACAATAATGTACTCAAAACTATTATTCTCATTATCCTACTGCAAATAATCTAGGGAAAAACAAAGAGAATGGTTCCCAGAATGTTACGATTAGTAATACTGGGATACATGCTGCATAAAATGGCAGCAAATATTTTAATATTTCATCAAGAGAACACCCTGTCATTTTACAACCCACAAATAGATTGGCTGCAAAAGGAGGAGTAATTAACCCAATTTCAATGTTGAGAAGAAATACTGCTCCAAAATGAACTAAGTCAATGCCATATGCCTGAGCTATAGGACAAAGTATGGGACAAAACAATAATATTGCTGTATTTGTCTCAAGAAACATACCTGCAAATATAAGAAGTACGTTTGTAATAAGCAGGAAAACTACAGGACTATCGGTAAAGTTGCCCATCGCTGTGGCTATCTTTGTTGCAATACCACATACAGCTACCAGCCTTCCAATAATTGTAGCTGTACAAATCAGAAGTCCGATCGTAAGTGAATTCATTGCTGATCCTTTTAAAATTTTAAGCAATGACTGATCAGGTTTTAATTTAAAAAGTAATGGGTAGATAACCCAGCCGGCTATCACACCATAAGCAACAGCAACTACTCCTGCCTCAGTTGCTGTAAAAATGCCACCATATACACCGCCAAAGATTATTGCAGGCATAATGAATGCAACTATCGCTTTTGGAGATGTCTTTGCTAATTCAGATCCCATTTTAATTGTATCAAACTTACCTTCTGGTCTAGGCATTTTTCTTCCATAAATAATATAATTAGTTATACAATACAATATAGTTAGTAGTATGCCAGCAGCCAAAGTGGACATCCATACATCTGTTACACTTTGCTGAGCTGAAAGAGCATACATAATTCCAGGTACTGAGGGAGGAATAAGGATCCCCAGAAATCCTGCAGATGAACATAATGCTGTAAAATACTTTTTATCATATCCGGCCTTTAGCATAGGTTCCTTAAGAATGTTACCTACAGCTGATACTGTAGCAACGGAAGACCCTGTAATAGCTCCAAACAATGCACAAGTGACAACAAGCACAGCACCTAAAGCTCCTCTAAAACGGCCGAATATGACATTAATGAAGTTCACAATAGCTTCAGAAATTCCACCGCTAGCCATTAAATCTCCTGCAAGAAAGAAAGCAGGTATAGCTAGAAGCGGAAATTGATCAAGCCCTGCAAATAAAGCCGATGGCCATGTATCAAAACTTATTCCCGCAGCTAAATATGAGAAGAAACCACCCATAAGGATGGAAAACCCTACTGGCACTTTAAGGAAGGAGAATATTAGAAAAACAACAAAGAATATTATTATTAAATACATTTTATTTCTCCTCCTCTCTTACAATTGGATCTAAGATTCTATCATGATCTACAATAGAAATAATAATTCTAAATATGCAATGTATTACAACAGTTAAAAAACCAAGATCGATAACTATATATAAAATCCATGTGGGTATTTGCATGGCCTGTGATACCTGATTTAGAAATGCTACTTTTATCGTTACTTGAATAAAATAGTATAAGACAAATGCACTAAGCCCACCTGTTATTATAAATCTAATAATGTCATCCCATTTTGAAACTAAATATCTTTTTTTTAAGTCCTTTTGGCCTCTTAACAGTGATCCAATAATATTAATCTCAATATGTGCATTATCAGTTACAGCTGCTCCGGCACCTAAAAAAATAATAGTAACCCAAAGGTATCTAGCCGCTTCATCAGTCCACGGAACAGAGATTTTTAGTACGAATCTTGTAATTACCTGCCACATGATGATTATAATCATCAGACCAAACCAAAATGCACATATCCAACCAATAGCAGAGGCTAGTTTTCGTTCTGTACTGCATAACCCATTGAACCATTTTGAGTTTTTCGCATTTTCCACGTTTTACCTCCTTATAATAATTGTCACATCGCACATTTCTGCGCGATGTGACATGATTATCTAATCTTTACAAATCATATTGTAATTATTGAGGATAAATCTGCTTAACAAGATCTTCTCCTAGTATACCCATCCAATAATCTGAATATGCAAGCTTGACACCTATGTCGTAGATTCCCTGCTGCATTTCCTCTGTCGTCTGAAGAAGTTCAAGTCCGTGATTCTGCATATCTTCCAATGCGTTATCCATATATTCCACAGCATATTCTCTTTCCTTTGCAGCAGCATAGTTGCATGCTTCAAGTAAATCAGACTGCTGTTTTTCAGATAACGAATTAAATTTATCACTATTCATTATCATTACATTAGCAGAATAGTCATAGTTTAATAAAGTCATGTATTTCTGGAATTCAACCCAACCAAATCCATAAAAATGCTGAACTCCTAATTCTTGGCCATCTACTACACCTTGCTGTAAAGCAGCTGTTAAATCGCCAAGAGCGATCGGTGTAGCCTGTGCACCAAGCTCTCCCCAGATGTCAAGTAACAACGTATTTTCCGGAACTCTTATTTTTAATCCTTTGATATCATCTAAGCATGTAATTGGCCTTACAGAATTTGTGATGATTCTGAATCCATTATCAGAAGCCGCCAGAAGCTTAATACCAGCTTCTTCGAAAAGAGAAGATGCTAAATTATAAGCCCATCCATCCTGCCCCCAACCAGCAGCTACGTCATCATAGTTTTTGAACAATCCAGGAAAATTAGCAAAAGCAATTTTAGGTACGACACCGTTTGTAGACATGTCAGCAATCATAGCAATATCAAGTGAAGTGCCTAACGCAATGTTCTGTGTCATCTCTGTTTCACTCCCTAAAACCGAACCCCAGGTCGGAGCTATAGATACTGTAGACTCATGTTCTGTTAGCCATTCATTTGCCCATGCAACCTGCATTGTATACGGGTTAGTAGCTTCGCCGGAAGTAGTACTTCCCAATACTAATTCTACAGGTTTGTCTTCGCTAGTATTATCTCCATCAGAACTACCATTGCCACCACAACCAGCAAAACAGAAAACCAGTGAAAGAATAAGCAATAAACATATTATCTTTTTCATTATTTTTCCTCCTCTTAATCAATAATTATTTACTGAGTTGTAATTAAATCTTCAACAACAATACTAATTTAAAGAAGATTTCTTCATACACTTTTTTATTTCAGCAACATCCATGCCATAATAATAATTTTGTTTATACTCATTTAATACTCAATCAAACTAACGTAAAACAACCCGTTGTATTCATTTCAACTTCACTATTTGAAAAAAAAAAATTATTAATACTAAAAATGTGTTTTTATAAAACCACCTTGATGATCGTATTTCAACTACGTTTTAATAAAAACATAGTTTTATTTGCATACTTTTCTTTTCTTACAATGAGAATGCCTCGTTTTTAGCTATTTATCATTGGCATATAATTTGCTTTTTAAGTATTTAAAAAAGGAGGTATCATAATATGCCTGAAAAACGTTTTATTTCGGTTGCTCTTACAGGAAATTGGGGCGACAAGTCTACTAACCCTGCGATACCTATGTCCCCTCAAGAGATTGCGATCTCTGCTTTTGAAGCATATAAAGCAGGTGCTTCGATAGTTCATATTCATATGAGAGATGAACTAGGAAAACCCACAATGAGAACTGATCTTTTCGAGGAAACTGTGAAACTAATTCGTAAAAATAGCGATTTAATAATTAATATGACATCATCTGGTGGTCACTCTCTTGATGGAATGGCATTGGATGACACTAGATTATTACCTTTTAGACTGTTAAACCCTGAAATGGGTTCTTATGATTGTGGATCTATGAACTGGCTTCATAAGACAGTATTTGAAAACAGTCCAATGTTCCTAGAAACACTAGGATTACTATATCAAGAAAGAAACATTAAACCGGAAGTTGAAGTTTTCGATGTAGGTATGCTTGATACAGCCAAACACTATTTAAATACCGGCATACTGAAATATCCATGTCACTTCCAGTTTATTTTGGGAGCTCCTGGTGGAATGGCTGGCACAGTAGAGAACCTCACTTACCTACATAGCCAACTCCCTGAAAATAGTACTTGGTCTGCAAGCGGACTTAGTAAAAGCCACATTCCTATTATGCTCGCAACGCTTGCCCTAGGAGGTCATGTGCGAGTTGGCCTTGAAGATAATATTTATTATACATACAGAAGGCTTGCTGATTCAAATGCACAGCTTGTAGAACGAGCTGCAAGTATTATTAAATCAGCAGGCTATAAGGTAGCAACGCCTGATGAAACAAGGGAAATCTTATGTCAAAAAAAATTGATAGAATTACTAATATAGATCAAAGATAAAACCATAATTACTAATATTTTTTTCACAACTTCCTCTAATGTGACTATAGTTACAATTAAAAACCGGACACCATATTTGACATGTGTCCGGCTTTTAATTGCTATTATTGATTATTATGTCTCTTTATATTTAGCTTTCTCATCTTAGAGTTTAACGTATTTCTGTTTAATCCCAAAAGGTCTGCAGCTCCGCCCTTTCCGGCAATTCTTCCTTTAGCTTTATCAATTGCATATAGGATGTATTTTCTTTCCATTTCTTCCAAAGTAAGGAAGTTCTCTTCCTTTTCATTCAATAGCGGATTATACACATATGTTAATCTTTTTCCCTTTGTTCTGTCTGTCAATACACTTTCTTCAACTACACTTTCTGCAACTACACTTTCAACCAATTCAGTTCCATGCGAGAGCGCTACGGCTCTTTGTATCACATTTTCCAATTCTCTAATATTTCCTGGCCAGCTATATTCCTGTAGTAGTTTCTCTACTGTATCACTAAGGTATAGATTGGGCTTATGCAATTCATTACAATATTTATTTATAAAAAATTTTGAAAAACCTATTATATCATCTTTTCTTTCTCTAAGTGGCGGCACTCTAAATCTGATCACGTTCAATCTATAAAATAAGTCTGACCTAAATCTTCCTTCTTCAACTTCTTTAACCAGATCTCTATTGGTGGCTGCAATCAGTCTAAAGTTCACCTTGATAGGTTCTGTTCCACCAACACGCATTATTTCATGTTCCTGAATAACTCGTAATAATTTAACTTGAGCATATAACGAAAGTTCACCTATTTCATCTAAAAAAATAGTACCTCCATCAGCCATTTCAAAGTAGCCTTTCTTCCTTGCGATTGCACCAGTAAAACTCCCCTTTTCATATCCAAAGAGTTCGGATTCTATCAAGCTTTCTGGTATAGCGCCACAATTAACAGTAACAAATCTTTTCTTATAGTTACTGTTATTATATACTATATTTGCAAATACTTCTTTACCCGTTCCAGTCTCACCATAAATCAAAATCGGAATATTAGTACCAGCAATATCAACAATTTGTTTTTCTAATAGTCGCATCTCTTCATTGCTGCTTTGGTATGTATCATCTGCAGGCTGCTTGTTTTTTCTACCTTTATGATTCTCTAAGCCGAAGTTTTCATCATATAATAGATCATAATCAATAACATTGTTAATCCGCACACTGATACTATTAAGAAAATCATTAATAATAGAAATGTCTCTCTTGCTGTAGTTCCTGTTCCGGAATTTGCTTTGAATATAAACAATCGCTGTTACACTATTTTCATTTGTTATCGGAAGAGCCATAGAAAATTTAGGGTGAACATCATATAATCCATGTTGATACGTATCCTTCTCATAGTCAAAAACTACACCTTTTGATTTTATTGCTTTTTCAATTACCTTCTTAGGCATTTCACTATATTCTTTTTCTAAGTATATTCCTTTCTCTTTATCTAATACTATATTTTGCGCAAAAATCCCTTTTAACTCATTCCCTTCAACAGCAGCAAATAGTCCACTTTCTGTATTTAAAATTCTACATAGATTTGTAACCAAACCCTGAATCAATCGGTCTCTATCTACTATGTCATTCATATCTAACCACATAGTAACCAGGTTTGATTTCAAATTATCAGATGCATCAACTTCAGATATGTAAATTCTATATTCTTCAGGGAAAATCTCTCTTTCATATTTGTTTAAATATTTCCATGCAAGAGATGCATTTTTAACCATTTCACGCTTATTGCCCTTAACTTTATGAGCATTGGCAATGGAAATATAATCCTTTCCCAATTCATTCACATCTCCAGATTTTTCTATGAGTTCCAGACTCTTGTGATAATATTTTAAAGCTTGTGAATAGTCTTTTTCATCAAATAAAGCACCATCACCCAAATGTCTGAATGCTACCCCTTTTAGATGTATGTCCCTTGAGTTAATCATAGAATCAATCATTTCATCATAATTAACATCATCTATCGGTTCTATCTCCATTTTCTTTATATCTCTTAATACATCCAATATGAAAGGAGATGTAAACATATATGCATAACCATACTTTTCTGCAACCCTTCTGCTTTTTACTAAGGCATCACGGCTTCCTTTAATATCTCCTTTCATATAAGCGAGATAAGCTAATCCGATATAAGTATAGTAAATGCCCCAGCCATAGCCTATTTGTTCCCCTTCTAATAGAGCTTCACTCAAAATGATCTCTGCTGATTCATAATCTCTCATATAAGTGTAAGCTCTGCCTAAGATAGCTTTGGTCAGATTTGCAGATTCGTAATCACTTCTGTCTATAGCCTTTTTATATAGCAAAGTTGAAATCACATTTGCCATTTCATATTCGCCTGTGTAAAAATAGCCAAATATAACAGCCGGATATGCCAGAGTAGCCAGATTATTGTTCGATCTATTTTCTAAAAACAAAGTGTACCTTTCATAATAAGAAATGCCCTTTGCATAATTCCCTTCAAGATGATAATACCAACCAATAAGTTGTATAACGCTTTCTTCAAATTGTTCAAATCCAAATTCCTGAATATACTTTAATGCCTCACTTCTTTTTTTAAATCCCTCCTCTGCATTTCCATAGAATTGTTCATCCATTCCAGCATAAAGCATAAGCACCGCTTCCTGTGGAGTAATATTAGTATCATTTATTAATTCCAGACATTTTCTTTCTAGTTCTAAGGTTTCTTTTACTGAAGACCCTTTCATAAATTGAAGTTTTGATAACCCCAACACACTATATATAGCATATTTTCTCTTTTCAGAATAATCCATATCTAAAGCATTATGAGAACAAATTTGAT
>JAZQAY010000076.1:0-28231 GCA_045545455.1 Anaerovoracaceae bacterium
AATCTTTTCATAGTCATTCTCTTTCTTCAGTATTTCAATTGATACATATCTTTCAGTGTTTATATTAAAACTGTTTTTATTATAACACGAAAAAAAATAATAGTTAATTATTATTTAGTTATTATTAAAATGTTTCTAATACAAAAACAGCGTCCCTATAGCAAGAACGCCGTTTTCGGTTATTAACAATTTGTGCTTGAATTATTCAGTTAACTTCAATTAGGAATCCATCTCCCTGAGCAAGGCCTCCGCAAAGGCAGGCAATTCCTTTGCCACCTCCGCGTCTCTTCAATTCATATGCAAGAGTCATAATCAATCTTAGTCCAGTTGCACCCATAGGATGTCCAATTGCAACAGCTCCGCCATTTACGTTTGTAATGTTTCTTAAATGTTCAAGCATTTCTTCATCTCCATCAGCCAGTATTTTTGTAGACACAAGTGGCATTGCAGCAAATGCTTCGTTTATTTCTAGCAAGTCAATATCATTTAGACCAATATTATTTCTCTTTAATAGCTTTTGAGTCACGAGTGCAGGAACTGTAGGAATATTCTTGGCTTCCGAGCATGCTCCTGCCCAATCTTTTAAGTAACATATTGGCTCAAGACCATACTCTTTTGCTTTTTCTTCAGTCATTACAAGTACTGCAGAAGCACCGGCATTTAATCCTGGCGCGTTACCGGCAGTAATAGCATCTGTTCCATAAACTGGCTTTAGTTTAGATAAGGCCTCCGTAGTCGTGTCTGGACGGGGTGATACGTCAGCATCGATAACTGTAGGATTTCCCTTCTTATCATATACAGTATAAGGAACAACCTCATCTTTGAATTTTCCCTCATCAAAAGCCTTTTTATACAGCTGATGCGATCTTACTGACCATGCATCCATCATTTCACGAGTGATATCATGTTCTTTTGACACTGTATCCGCATCAACTGAAACCGGTCCGAAATCTGGATATATGAAACCCGCAGCCAAGTCATACATTTCTATGCTTCCCATTCTCTTTCCCCATCTGAGGCCTTCAACTATATGAGGAATATTTGAAAGGTTCTCTGCTCCTGCAGCTATAGCCACTTCGATTTCCCCTGCCTGTATTTCACGGCACGCCCACATAAGAGCAGTCATAGAGGCGCAACAAGCTCTATCTATTGTAACGGACATAGTTTCTGGAGGAAATCCGGCTTTTAAAAGAGCCTGCCTTACGGGAACGTTTGCGATTCTTGACAATTCAGCATGTTGTGTTGTTCCATAAAAAATGTATTCAACATCTTCCTTGGGAACATTAACTCTTTCAAGAACCTTTTCCAGCATTTCTTTTCCCAGAAGATAACTGGGTATTTCTCTCATTAATCCACCAAATTTGTCAAATGGTGTTCTGCATGCAGAACCTATTACTATTTTTTTTTCAGTATCCATGGTCTCTTACCTCTTCCTTATATATTATCCATCTTAATTATCCATCTTAAACCCAGTGTGGTCCTATCAAACCACCTTATGGATATTATTCCAATAGGCCTTTTCGAGTTCTTCTCTGAACTGTGGGGCCGCAATTTTGATTAATTCCTTAGCTCTTTCATAGTTTGTTTTTCCCCAAAGATCTGCAATGCCATATTCGGTGACAACATACATGATATCATATCTAGATGCTGTTACCACTGTACCAGCTGCAATCTCTGGAACAATTGTAGACTTGGTCCCTTTTGCTGCTGTTGCACTCAAACAAAGAATGGATTTTCCTCCTTCAGACATCATGGCGCCTCTTAAAAAATCTACCTGCCCTCCTACTCCAGAAAATTCTTTTCTGCCGATCATTTCAGAATTTGACTGCCCAAACAAATCGATTTCAATTGCTGAATTAATAGCTACCATATTCTTATGCTGAGCTATAACTGCAGGATTTAGAACATATGAGGATTTTCTTGTTACAAAGTCATCATTATGATTTATAAAATCATAGAATTCCTTTGTTCCTCCAAGAAGTGTACATACAACTTTCCCAGCATTGATAGTCTTCCTCGAGTTGTCAATTACGCCTGCCTGCATAAGCTTCATGATTCCGGTAGAGCCTAATTCTGTATGGATACCAAGATGCTTATGATTGGAAAGAAGTGATAAAACCGTATCCGGAATGGAACCTACACCAATTTGAATTGTATCTCCATCATTAATTATCTGTGCACAGTTTTCGGCTATTCTTTCAACGACATCAGACACTTCACCACCAAACGGAATTTCTTTTAAATCTGTATCTTCTTCTATAAAGTAATCGATCTTATCACAAGGTATTACCGCATCACCATTTAACCATGGCATGTTATTATTAACCTGTGCAATAACTATAGGACATACATCAACCATATGCCTCGTGAAATCTACAGACACCCCCATAGAAACATAGCCCTCTTCATTTGGTGGGGTTACTTGAGTAAACAGAATTCTAGGTTTCATTGCTTCGAATCCTCTTTCCATCTGTGAAAAGTGGATCGACATATAGTCAGCTCTTCCTTCCCACTGTGCGTTTCTTGTTGTAGCAGTATTGAACACTGATATCTGCTTGAAATGCCCTTCATACTGCGGGTCACAGTGAAGAGTAGATTCAAGGTTATAACCAGTAAGAAATCTGACATTATTTAACTCATCAGCTCTTTTCATTAGTTCTGGCCCAAAGATGGGTGAACGTCCATGTCCATGTCCATCCATGATTAAATCGCCAGATTTCACAATTTTCATTGCTTCTTCTACTGATACAATGTGGTCTTTATAGTATTGAAGTAATTCTTTTGCCCCCATAATGTATTATTCCTCCTATAATCATTTTTTAAAAACTATTATTAGTTGTACATATTACGAGCAATTAATGTGCCAATAGAAATTGGGCAAATAGCACTGATTAATGGTTTATATGTTGGCATTTCAACATATTGTTGTTTGAATGTAAACAAGCTTTTGATATTTAAACAATAAAAAAAGCAGGGGATATATCTAATATGCCCCGCTCCATGATTATAAATTAATTATCATTTCTTCATTTCTGCGATCTTCTCTCTCCTTTCCACGTAGTGGAAGAGTTTTTTGCGGTAAGATCCGGCGTTGTAGATGGCCGCGAGCGGATTATGTCCTAAGACGCGGTCCTTGGCTGCAAGCACAGTTACGGGAGCCTTCGAGTGCCTTATGAATAGCGAATCGTGGCCGACGCAGAGGCCGACGATGACGTTCAGTTCGCAGCCCGCAGCGTCCAGCTTTTCTGCCTGCCCGGCCGGGTTGCACATGCGCTCGCCTTCTCTTGAGCAGTCTACGTAGTCGCACTGCTCCACGCCCATCCTGCTCTTCTCGACGCTTCCGTTCTTGCAGTCGATGGAATCCACCTGGAATCCGTTGGCTCTGAGTATATCCACGAATACCTTCGCCTCGGCCATCAGACCTCCGCAGAAGCCTACGCCGATGTGATGGTATCCCATCTGAAGAGCGAATTCCATTATTTCCTCCACTCTTGTGAGCAGGCTGTAATAGCGTCCTTCGACTATCGCGGCAGCCTGAGCGATCTTTTTGTCTTCTTCATTGTATCTGCCAAGCTCTGTCTCAGCCGATCCCCCCTCTCGTAGGGCAAAAAGCCGGCGCCTCAGTTACATCGCCTTTCTGGCAGAATTCATTTTTGCAGTGTGAACATGGTTTCCTCCTCAGTCCTTTTCCTTTCTGTGTCCGTCGAACCAGCCTGTTATCTCTTTGAGTCTTTTAAGTCTGTGCACGGGTTTACCGCTTCTTGACAGTTCGTGGTTCTCTCCTCTGAAGGTCACCATTTTAGCTTCCACGCCGTGGGCTATGAGAGAACTGAACATCTGATATCCCTGATCAATGGGGCATCTGTAATCTTCAAAGGAATGTATGAAGAGTGTCGGTGTCTTAGCTTTATCAGCATATTTCATCGGGCTGTGGAACCAGAGTTTTTCAGGATCGTTCCATGGATCCGAGAGGTTCTGATCCTTTGTGAAGTTTACTCCGATGTCGGACACTCCGTACATGGAGAACCAGTTGGATATGGATCTCTGGCTTGCGCAGGCTCTGAAGCGGTCTGTGTGACCTATGATCCAGTTTGTCATGAAGCCGCCGTAGGATCCTCCCGTCTCGAAGAAATTGTCCTTATCCATAGCGGAGTATGCCTCAAGCGCAGCGTCGCTGAATGCCATTATATCCTCGTAGTCGATGGTGCCGTACTTTCCGAGGATATTCATGAAGTCTCCCCTTCCGTCGGATCCTGTGGGATTGCAGAATATTACAAAATATCCCTTTCCTGCCCAGTACTGCATCTCATGGTAGAAGACCTCTCCGTAGACCGTCTTGGGTCCTCCGTGTATGTCGATTATTACGGGATACTTCCTTGAAGGATCGTAGTCCATAGGCTTCAGAACGAAGCCATGGACGTCATATCCGTCTCTCTTCACGTTCAGCTTTTCGGGCTGAGCTACGTATTTTCCTCTGAGCACTCCGTCGTTGAATCTGCTGAGCTTCTTTCCCTTAAGGTCATATACTTCCTGACCCTTCATATCATAGAGGGCGATCATCATGGCCTTGTCGCCGGATATGTCGAAGCAGTCCACCGAGCCCGGACGATCTGTCAGCTGGGTGATCTTCCCATCCTCCAGCTTGAAGAGATATGCTCCGTCAAACCTGGTGCTTATGAAATACAAAGTATCTCCAACCATTTTGGCTGCTCTTCCGCCGCCGTACCTTATATCCGACCCTACTGAAGTTCCTATGGATTCGCCGTGCTTTGCCAGAAGTTCGAGTTTGCCCGTCTCATAGTCCAGTTTATAGAAGTCGCTGTCTGTGTTGAGACCGTTATGCTCGTCCGCAGCCACTACGCAGATAAAGCTTTCCCCAAGATCGAAGCCGTTGATCTCGAAGTCTTCCCTGCTCTCAAGGAGCACTTCAGCTTCACCGCCCGAAAGATCCAGCTTTTTCAGGCAGGACTCCCCTGTCATTGGAAGAAGCGGTTTAACTGGGCTTGAGATATAGTAGAGGACCTTCTTACCCTTATCTTCCCTTACCATCTGAATGTTTTCATTGAGATCGGTCAGGCGCTTCAAAGTCTTTTTTCTGTGGTCATAGAGGAACAGTGATTCATACGCTCCCTTGGTATAAGTTCCGCCGTTCCACCACCAGGGTACCTGCGCGATCTCCTCATAGTCAGCGTTCTCCTTCATGTGTTTTTTGAAGGAAGCCACGTATTTTTTATCTGCTTTATACAGTTCCTCAAAGCCCGGGAAAGTGCTTCCCTTGAGCACCAGGTCTCCGTTACCGAGAGGAATGACTTTGCTTACGGGAATGGGAAATGAATACCTGAGTTCAGCTTCTCCGCCGTCAAGTCTTATGGTGTACCAGCGGCTCGTCAGGTCCTGCTCCTTCTCCCCTTCGCTCTTCTCCTCGCGGTTTCCCGGAAACATTATCGTATTCTCATCGAGATACTGAAAACTGCGTTCCTTTCCGCCTGAAGTGAGCTTGGAAAACTTTCCGTCTCTGTAAACATAAAAATATGACTTATATCCGTTTGCCTTTCTGTCAGCCGCTGTAACTGTCAGGCAGGCGCTTCCTCCCTCAGGTGAAAGCGTTATTTCAGACAGATATCTGAACTTGAGTACATCGTCTATTTCGATAGGTCTCATTATTCTCTTTACTCCTTATACACTATGCTGAATCCATCAAACTGATACTGCTTCATGGTGACGGGGTCTTCATAATATCCGTATTTTTCGTCTCTTAAGGGCTCGCCCTTGGCTGTACCGTCCTTAACGGCTGTCAGAGCATCGCGTATCACGCCGATGCAGTCAGGCGGCATGATGAAGTCGTTGTGGGACGTGTATACAGCGCTTATCTCCGGGAACTTCGCCTCCACCTTGTTAAGCGACTCGATGTACTGACCGATATCCGATCTTCCCATGATGTCACTTGAGAACTGCACGTATATTGCTCCAAGATAGTTCATGTCTCCGGAGCAGAGGATCTTTTCCTTTCTGTCGAAGAGCATGAGATGGTCCTCCAGATGTCCGGGAGTGTATATGAGTTCCACTTCTCTTCCTCCGAGATCGAACACGTGCCCGTCTTCCACAGGAACGGCATTAAAGGGACGCACGCAGTACTCTTCAGGCACGAAGCCTTCGGGATAACCGAACAAAAACATGTCCTCGTCAGCCTGATTTGCCAGAGGCTCATGGGGGCAGCCGGTCTCAGCCTGCTTTAAAGCATGAGGTTCATCTGCCACCAGAACTTCAGGAAACCTCCAGTTGTTTCCGGTGTGATCAAAATGCCTGTGACAATTGACTATTGTGAGTTCACCGGGCCACAGTTCTCTTACCAGCGGCTCGATGTTGCAGATACCCATTCCGGTATCCAGCATGAGCGCTCTGTCTTCGCCTTTGATGATGAAGACGTTCACCTCCTGCAGGTGCTGCGGTTCGCAGATAGCAGTTATATCTCCGGGTAATTCATAGCACTCGTACCAGCCGTTACAGTCATTTCTGACTTCAAGTTTCTTATACCTGGCATAATAGGGACGCGGTTCCGGTCCTTTCCACTTGGTATATTCTGCCATAGTTTCCTCCATTTTACTCCTCTGTCATCCTGTCTATCCAGACGGTCTCCAGAGTCTCATATACGTGTTCGTTAGGATGACCTGTATCGAAATACGAGGAATTATCTCCTCCCAGCATCCTTACCGCAAAGGCACCCACTGCCCTGGATCTGGATTCTCCGCCGTAGCAGTGCACCAGAAGCGTTTCAGCATCACGGTTTTCCCTTATGAAATCTATTATTTCGTTGGCCTGGACTTCGCTGAAAAGGCAGGCTCCATCCACCGGCCTGACGATGTCATCGAAATACAGAGTCAGCACGTCCTTGCAGAATTCGTTTCTTTTGAATATAAAGCCGAAACCTCCGGAATGCGTGTCCTGAATGGATATTACGGCATAAGTATCCTTGCGTTTTCCAAACTCCTTCTGTCCGGCAGGATAATAGTGATCCATTACGTAGTCGAAAGCATCATAGACCGATCTGACAATTACTCTCTTCATAGCATTTTACCTTTTAATCAGAAACCGAGGACGTCGTTTACCAGAATAACGTGGATCCTGTCAGTGTGTCTGGAGTATCTGGTGATCAGGAAGTTGCAGCAGATAGTATCAGCTGACTTGCAGTCAGCACATGCACCCGTGAGCGCACATGGGGTCGTTATTCCGAATCTTTGGGCATTTATGGGAGCTGCCACGTTTCTTGCCCTCTTCATGGCGCCGTCCACGTCGGAGCACACCTTGTTCATGCCGACGATCATCACCACTTTCTTAGGTCCGTGTGCTATGGCGGATACCCTGTTGGAGTTTCCATCGATGTTTACAAGTATGCCGTCCTCAGTCATGGCATTGGTACTCGAAAGGAAGACGTCCGCATCATAAGCAAGAAGTGCCGCCTGCCTCTTATCCTCATAGTCATCGCGGTCTATGAAATTGTAGTTTCCTTCCTTAAGGACTTTGACCAATCCTATCTCGTGGGCACTCATAGCACCTCCCATTGTCACGGTGCTGCCTTCAGGTATCAGCTCGAGAGCAAGCTTCAAAGCCTCCTCCTTATCCTTTGCATAATATCCTGTCATATTTCTGGACTTTAAGCCCTTGATAACCTTCTGAGCAAGAAGGTCATTTCTCATCGTTATAAATTTTCCGGCCATTCTATTTCTCCTTTGCTAATAGTGTTATTTTATATTATAATACGTCTGTGCATATAATTCCAATATTTTCGATTTTTTGAGAGAACTGCCATGAAAACAAAAGTACTCAAGTTCGGAGGCTCATCCCTGGCGGATTCCGGACAGTTCAGAAAAGTTTCAGATATAGTGAAAGCTGACCCTTCCAGACGCTTCGTCGTAGCCTCAGCTCCCGGAAAAAGATTTGATGAAGATATAAAAGTCACAGATCTGCTCTACTCGTGTTATGAGAAAGCTAGATCCGGTCTGGATTTCGATTCGGTACTTGATGAGATATCGGGCAGATTCAGCGAGATAATCTCAGAGCTTAAGATAGACTTCCGCATAGAACCTGAGATCAACGCTATAAGATCCAACCTTAAAGACTATCCTTCAAGGAGCTATGCCGCAAGCCGCGGCGAGTATCTCAATTCCAAGATCCTGGCTGCCTACCTTGGATTCGAATTCGTGGATCCCTATTACTGTATCCACTTCAATTCAGACGGAAGCCTGGACTCCGAAAGCACCTACGAAGATCTTTCAGAAACACTTGCGCCACTGTCGAACGCAGTTGTTGCCGGCTTCTATGGTTCAGGTCCGGACGGAAACATCATCACATTTTCCAGAGGAGGTTCAGACATCACAGGAAGCCTCGTTGCCAAGGCGGTGGGAGCAGAGCTCTATGAGAACTGGACCGACGTTTCCGGTCTTCTCGCAGGAGATCCAAGGATAATAGATGATCCCCGTGTGGTCGAATACATAAGTTACAGAGAACTCCGTACTCTCTCATACATGGGTGCTACGGTGCTCCACGCGGATGCGCTTCTCCCTGTAAATCAGGCAGGCATCCCCGTTAATATCAAAAATACCAACCGCCCTGAGGATCCGGGAACCATGATAGTCTCCGACCTTCCCAAGGAAAGAGAGCTTCATACCATAACGGGTGTAGCCGGAAGAAAGGGTCTCTCCGTCATTCAGGTGGAAAAGATGATGGTATCCGACGGTGCCGGATTCACCGCCGTCATTCTGGACGTATTCAAACACTACGGCATACCTTTCGAGCAGTGCCTTACCGGTATCGACACGGTAACCGTCATCATACGTGCCGACTTCTTCAAAGCCATGAAGTACGAACTTCTGAACGCCATAGAGGAACAGGTGCATCCCGATACCCTTATCGTAAAAGAAAACCTGGCCATGATCGCGGTTGTCGGTGAGGCCGACGCCGACTATCAGGGATCCACAGTCTGCATACTGGGAGCCATCTCCGACGCAGGCATCGACCTGAACACCATAAACCAGGGTGCAGGAAGCCTGAACCTCATAATCGGCGTTGAAGAAAAGGACTACGAAAAAGCCATACGTGCAGTATACAATTCCATTCTTTAGACATCATAAAAGGCATGTGCTTAAACACATGCCTTTTTATTATCTTCAGACTGATAATAACATAATATCTAACGCACCTTTATGAAATCAAGATCCTTTGCTGCAGGGATGCCATAGGCCGATTCGGCTGATGTCACTGCCTTTATGATGGCTTCGCTTACGACCTCCGCTGCAAGAGACCCAACCAGATCCTGATCTGCATGTACCTTACCCACTGAGACAGCATATATGCTGTCTCCGTCCGCCGTGGAATGAACGGGGTTGATGGATCTGGCATAACCGTCGTGCGCCATTCCTGCGATCTTATTGAGCTGCGGTTTGGTGAATTCAGCATTTGTCGCCACCACGCAGAGGGTGGTGTTTTCAACGAACCTGTTCCTTATCCTTCTTGTGGACGTCCCCATCACTTCAAGGGTGCTCCTGAAGCCTTTCCTGTCCTCAGTGAGGAGTCCGGCGATCTTCTCTCCGTTTCTGTGGTCAAAAACGTCTCCCAGAGCGTTCAGCACGACTACGGCACCGATCTTAAGCTCTCCCTGCTGGATGGCATAGCTTCCGATCCCCGTTTTCATACATGTGGTCATGCCTCCGACCTTGCCTACAGTTGCTCCGCAGCCTGCGCCATAATTCCCGTCCCTGTAGTTAGGCTCATCCAGCGCCCTTCTTGCGGCCTCATATGCCATCTCCGGAGTAGGCCTCACAAAGGTATTTCCCACCGTCAGATCGAAGATGTCAGACTGGGCTACAAGGGGCACCCTTGTAACCTGGACGTCATATCCGTAGCCTCTTTCTTCCAGGAGCTTCATAACGCCGTTGGCAGCTCCCAGTCCGAAAGCGCTTCCTCCGGCGAGAACTATACCATGGAGCATCTGGATGGCAGTATTGGGATCGAGAAGCGTGCTCTCTCTCGACGCAGGGCCTCCGCCTCTCACGTCCAGTCCCGCAGTCATGCCCTTTTCGCAGATAAACACGGTGCAACCCGTGCCGCCTTCCCTGTCTTCTGCCTGACCTATCTTAAGATTCTCTATATCAGTTATTTTTATTTCTTTCATACATTGACCTGTCCTGTTTATTTTTTCCCTGCATATTCCAGACACATCATGGTGATGTCATCGAACTGCTCTGCATCCTGAACGAATCTATTCACACTCTCACTCATGCCTTCTATAATAGCCCTCGGTTTTTCATCGCTATACACGTTCAATGCGTCGGTCATTCTCTCTATGCCGAACATATTTCCATCGCTGTCAGTTGCTTCGGGAAGTCCGTCGGTATATACGAATATCTTATCGCCCGGTTTCAGATCCAGTTCATATTCCTTATATGTCGCATCCTCCATGCCGCCTATGAACAGACCGTGCTTTGATTTCATTATCTCAAATCTTCCGCCTGCTTTTTTTACTGCCGGATACTCATGTCCCGCATTCACCGCAGTGAGTTTACCTGTGGATAATTCCAGGATCCCCAGCCAGACGGTGACGAACATGTCCTGTGGATTGTTTTCGCATACTTCCCTGTTCGTAGCTGCAAGTATCTCAGCAGGAGATTTGCCCTGCTTAGCGGAACTCTTCAGTATGATCTTCGAAGCCATCATGAACAGTGCCGCAGGTACGCCCTTACCTGATACGTCAGCTATGACGAGGCACAGATGATCATCATCGATAAAGAAATAGTCGTAGAAGTCTCCCCCTACCTCTCTCGCAGGTTCCACATAGGCGTGCAGATAGAATTCCTTTCTTTCAGGAAAAGGAGGAAAAACGTTTGGCATCATGGACAGCTGGATCCTTCTCGCCATATCCAGTTCAGACTCTATGCGCTGCTTCTCTGATGTGATCGTTTCTATTTCATCGACGTAATCATCGATTTCTTCAGTCAGCTCTATAATGTCCTTTGTGAGTTCACCGATCTCATTCTTGGAATTCACTTTGGACAGATCCGTTTTTACTTCCCTGCTGTCCTTGGTTTCCCTGTACCTGCGGATATTTTCCTGTACCGTCTTCAGCGGTCTGAGCGCCAGGAAGTATACCATAAGCAAACATATGGCAGAAAGCACCAATTGCCCGATAACGGCTGCTGCAGTATCGTTTTTCGTCTCATCATGTATCTGAGCGTTTATCGCTGTAAGATCGTAGGTCAGGCCTATAAGCACGGGAACTCCGCCTGCACGGTCAAGGAATGAATAGTAATCCAGGTAATTGCCTGCATCAGCCAGGTGGTTACGGTTCCTGATCGCATTCTCCATAGCCTTCTGCTGACTCTGACTGACTATGGAAGTCACGCCTAAAGTATACACCTCTTCATAGTTGGTTCCTCTGACAGCTCCGGGATAGGCACCGCTTAATACAAAGAACTGTTCGTCATACGGTTCTTCAGTCATGACGATAAACAGATAGTCGACGCTATGCACGCTTTTTATCTGATCTATACGGTCGGTCAGCCAGGAATAAGCTATCTCCGCATAGAGTTTTCGGTCTTCCTCCGTCATTCCCATGAGGTCGTATTCAGAAACGTACTTCAAATGAGTCTCGGGGTGGTGCTCAGCAAAGATCCTGACTTTTTCCACTGTCCTGGTGCCATTGTTGTATGCTGCATCATACTCGATATCAAGATCTTCGCTATGGGAATACCAATACCTGAACAGCCATTTATACGCCTCGTATTCCATAATGGCCAGCTTGGTCTCTTCTGCCACTTCCGCTGCGATAGTTTCCTTCTGATCCTTTACCGATGTCTCAGTCTTGAATAGCTGAGACGAGTATGTTATCCAGCCCGTTAATATGAGACCCGCGAGAAACAGTGCCGCCAGTTGCTTTAATATACTTGTAAATCTGATTTTCTCTGTCATTGGATCTGTCTCCGTAACTATAACCTCTTATCCGTTTATCTCTTTAAGTGTTTCATTTCCGACTGCCATTATTCCCTCATCCAGCACACAGAAAACGACTTCAAGGTCTGCGTCCGGGTGCTCATTGAAGAAATCCTTCACAGCAGTTAATGCCCTCTCCCAGGCTTTTTTGATCGGATAGCCGAATATGCCTGCCGATATCAGCGGAAAACCTATGGAATGACATCCGTTTTCAGTTGCAAGTTCCATCGATCTGTAGTATGCACCATATAAGAGTTTCGGTTCATTTCTGTTTCCGCCATTCCAGACAGGACCCACCGCGTGAATTATATATTTTGCAGGAAGATCGAAACCAGGTGTGATCACAGCAGAACCGGTATCACAGTGACCTATCTTATTGCAGGCAGCCTGGAGTCTGTCATGTCCGGCTTCTCTGAATATAGCCCCGCACACGCCTCCGCCTGCCCATAATCCCTCGTTGGCAGCGTTGACTACCGCATCAGCTTTCAGCTTTGTTATTCCGATTTTTTGTATCTTAACAGAGTTTTCCATAATACTTTGATATACATTTCATATACTGTTTTTTGCGATATTGATATATAATTATATCATACAGGGCAGAATTATAAAAAAATTTTTTGAAAATTTTTAAAATCCCCTTGACCTTCCACCTTGTGGAAGCCTTAAACTTGAGCCAGCAAAGAAAAACATATCGGGAGAGAAATCGAGATGAAGATCAATCAGGTGGCAGAACTGGTAGGTATCACCAGCAAAAACATCCGCTTCTATGAGGATCAGGGCCTTATAGATCCGAAGCGCGATCCCTCAAACGGATACAGGGAGTACTCGCTGGAAGACGCGGATCAACTGAAAAAGATCAAACTGCTCCGTCAGCTGGGTGTTTCCTGCGAAGACATCAGAAAACTAAAATCAGGAGATCTGAGTCTGGAGAAATGCATGAACGACCGCATCAGGGAACTGGATGCATCCCACAGCAGTATAGAACAAACCAAGGTGGTCTGCAGCATGCTTTCTGATGAATCTTCAAATATCCAAATCTTGGATGCGGATAAATATCTCGAAAAGATCAAAGATATGGAGAAAGGAGGCGTCAGGTTTATGAACGTGAACAGATCGGACGTTAATAAGCGAAGAAACGGCGCTATAATAGCTGCAGCAGCGGTCGTGCTCTTTATGATCGCCAGTATCGCCTTGATTATCTGGGCGGATGGGATAGAGCCCGCGCCTAAAGGCATACTGATCTTTATGATCGCGGTGTTCGGCTTAGTGATAGTCGGTGTATTGATAGCCCTCAGCCAAAGGCTGAAAGAACTGAAGGGAGGAGAATTGGATGAAGCTGATAAGTATTGATAACTACCCCGGAAAAGAATACGAGGTGCTCGGTCTCGTAAAGGGTACTGTAGTTCAGACAAAAAACGTAGGAAGAGATTTCATGGCGGGTATGAAGACGCTGGTCGGCGGTGAGATAGTGGGATATACCGAGATGCTCATCGAAGCCCGCCAGATAGCTACCAAGCGAATGGTGGATGAAGCTGAGGCGATGGGTGCAGACGCCATAATCGGCATCAAGTTCGGTTCATCCATGGTGATGCAGGGAGCTGCAGAGATCCTGGCATACGGTACCGCCATCAAGTTCACAGAATAGAAGATAAAGAAAAAGGGATAACGCATCAGCGCTATCCCTTTATTATTCTTTTATTCAGCTATCAGGCCTTATTGAATACGCTCTTAGGCTGTCTGCAGCGAGGGCATACCCAGTCTTCGGGAAGGTCTTCAAAGGCAACTCCGTCGTGCTCAGCAGGATCATAAACGTATCCGCAGATGGAGCATACGTACTTGCCGGATGCTTCCTGTACACCGAAATCGTATTCTTCGAAGATCGTCTCAACGGGATGATCCAGATCCATTACGCGGGCAGCCTCCAGGTTCTCATATCCCTGAGGAGTGTGAGTTCCGCAGTATACGGTGGGATGATCCTTAACGAAAGCGCGTACGCGGTCAAGAGTCTCTCTGGCTGCTTCTCTGTCATCATAAACCACTGAGAGTTTATTTTCATAGAGAGCTTCATCAACGTAAGTGATATCCCCGTGAAGCATATAGAAGAGTCCGTCTTTCTCAACTATGACGATGCTGTTTCCGTAGGTATGGCCTTTAGCTTTAATGAAGTGGATGCCGTTACCGATGTCCTGGCTTTCAGGGAAGTTGTAATATGCTCCGTCGGTGAATTCAACGGGATACAGATTATCTATTCCCTGGAGCTCAGCTGCTGAAAGCTCATCCTTATTCACGTAGATCTTAGCGTTGGGGAATGACTTGAGTTCTCCTGAGTGATCGCTGTGCTTATGTGTAAGGAGGATCTTGGTCACCTGTTCGGGCTTATATCCGAGGTTGGCGAAAGCTTCCATATAGCTTGAGATGTCTTTACCTGTGAAACCTGCGCTGTTTTCGTCAGGATTTTCCTCAGGAGTTCCTGCAGGGAACCCTGTGTCCACCAGGATGACTTCGTCTCCTGTATCGATCAGGTAGTTCTGCAGACTTCCACGATAGCGAATGTTCTTGTCAAACTTATCAGGTCCTTCTTCTCCACCAAATGCGAATGGCTGCGTATAAAAACCTTTTTCTCTGAACTTGACTGCTTTGATAACCATAAGTTTCCTCCGTTCTTTTTTATTATTCATAACAGGGTCATTATACTATATTTTTCTTTTCTTTCAAACCTAAATATGTTTTCTCATATATTCAACGGTCCTGTGAAGGGTATCATTCCTATATATTTTATCCAGGTTCCCTGCGAAGTCCAGGCCATATCTGGTGCTTAACCTTTCAAGCAGCACATCCATATCATCTCCGCCGCGTTCTCCTGAGATCAGATCTTCCATGGACAGCTGCTGATCCTCTTCTCCTGAAAGATTGTATACTCCGGTACCTACCAGACGAACAGGTCTTCTTTCTATGCTGTCCAGAAGCTCTGCTGCATTTCTGTATATCTTCTCAGCGGAATCGCAATACGGCACCAATCTTGACCTGGTAATACCCTTCATATCGGAATAGGTTATCTTCAGCGTGACGCCGTTTCCGTGAAGGCCGTATCTGTCTGCCCTCCTCTTCACACATAGGGATAAAAGCACAAGTACGTCCTTAAGGAGTTCGAAGTTCGTAACGTCCTCCTGAAAGGTCACCTCCCGGCTGATGGACTTAGCGTCCTCAGGCTTGTAAGGCGTGACCCTCCTGTTATCTATCCCTTTGGCCAGCTGAGTGATCCACCTTCCCTGCTTGCCCAGGATGTTCACCACTATGTCCTGTTTCTCCCTGATATCCCTTACGGTATGGATGCCGTAGGAATACAGCTTTTCAGCTGTCATGGCGCCTACCGTGTAAAGTGCTCTTACGTCACGGTCGATAACTAGGTTCACGAAATCTTCAGGGGTGAGGATCTCAAAATATCCGTCCGGCTTCTTCTCCTCACTTGCGGTCTTGGCTGCAGTCTTGGAGTAAGCCAGACCTACGGAACACGTTAGTCTCAGTTCATCCAGCGTACGGCGCTTGATCTCACGGGCGATCCTCCTGGCTCCTTCTACATCCTTAGCCTTTTCTTTTACGTCAAGATACGCCTCATCGAAGGCCACCGCTTCCAGTTCAGTGGCATAGCTCCGCCAAATCTCGTGGAGCTGCCCCGAGACGGACTTATACTTCTCCATATTCGGATGCATGTATATGCCCTTCGGACAGAGTCTGTACGCCTCCTTGATGTTCATGCCGGAATGCACGCCATATTTCCTCGCTTCATAACTGGCTGTAGCCACCACTCCCCTTTCGGTGGGAAGTGAGCCTATGATAAGAGGCTTGCCTTTTAATTCAGGGTTATCCCTTATCTCCACAGAAGCGTAGAACGCGTCCATATCAACATGTATTATGATCTGATCCATAAACTATCTGCTTTCAAAAATGATTTCGGCAAGTCCTTTGATCTCAGCCAGGGACTCAGGCTGCTCATGAAGATCCGTGGGCTTGTTTGCGGAGTATGATTTACTGAATACCTTATCCCATCCGAGGTAGTCACAGATGCACCAGAACTGCTTCTCTATTATCTCGTACTGTGGATCATATAGTCCTGCCTCACCGATAACGATGGTCCCTACCTTCTTAGGGTATTTCATGAACTCCTCGTGACATGCGTAGAACTTATCCATGACGAGTTTGAGCTGAGCGGTCACTCCCCACCAGTAAACAGGCGTTGCGAAGAGCAAAAAATCCGCTTCCTTTACCAGCTTGTTTATCTCGATAGAATCATCTTCGAATATGCAGTCGCCGCTTCTCATGCAGGCATCGCAGCCTTCACATGGGATAATATGAGTGTCAGCCGCCTTTATCTCCTGTACTTCTATATCAGGATATTCACCCAGTCCTTCTCTTAATGCTTTAAGCGCTTCTACAGTATTCCCTTCCCTGGGGCTTCCGTTAAAGATCAAAAGTTTCATACACAGGTCCTCCCTTAAAAGATAATTAATTATATCATCTGAAAGGTCTGAAATAAATACTTTTGGCTGGTATATAAAAAAAGGACTCTTTAAAGAGTCCTTTTGTTTCTTCTTATGGCAGCCATCATGTCCAGGTTCCCGTGGTTGATCTCATGGTCGAGAGCAGCTACGATGGAATCCTTTCTCTTAAGGAAGTCCGGGCCTGTCAGGTTCTTTCCGGACACGGTGTGATGGGTTATGAAGGTGCAGTCGCAGGTGAGATGCTCGACAAAGGTCTTGAGCTCGATGAGCAGTTCCTTTTCGGATAAGGGCGTGAACTCACCCTTTTCGGCCTCTTCAAGAAGAGGTGTTCCCGGGAAGAGCACCAGGCCTCCTGTTCCCACAAGCATGGGATCGCACTGGCTGAAGATCTCAGCTGAGTGGATGGCATGCTCAATGCTGTGCTCCTTTCCTGCAGTGCCGTTTAAGAAGGTAAGCCAGAAGTCGATCCCGGCATCTTTTAACTTACCGCACTGTTCGATGATGTCTTCTGCGTGATAGCCTTTGTTTATTCTGTCGAGGGTCCAGTCGTCCCCGCTTTCGGTTCCAAGGGAGATCTCACGAAGTCCCATGTCCTTAAGACTCTTCAGCTGCTCAACGGTCTTATTCCTGATATCGGTAACGCGGGTAGCGGCATAAATATTTTCCATCTCGGGAAGGTATTTATTAATCATCTCAAGGATGGGCGCCAGCTTGTCGTAGGTCATGCAGAGAGGATTGGCTGAGAGAAGCTGGATGGTCCTGGCATCAGGCACGATGCCCGCCAGCTCCTTAAGGTCCTCCCCTATCCACTCCATAGGCTGAAGGGCAAAATCCACATTCCTGTACATTGTGCAGAACTTACAGCTGTTATGGGTGCAGCCCTGAGTTATCTGAAGAAGAGGAAACGTGGGCCAGTATGGGTTTCTGTAAACGGTTTCTGTGAAATGCATATATTTACTCCTTTCCGGTTAAAATATCTTTGTTACAAGCATATTTTAAGGCAGGATATTGCAAAAAACCACTTACAGAAGTATAATTATGTTATAATTTCTTACATAAATTATATTTTGTAATATTTTGGAGGAAAAATGGCTGAACGCACTAAGATCTGGATAGCTGAAACCATGAAAAAACTCATGATGAAGAAGCCTCTGGATAAGATAAGAGTGACTGAAATATGTAAGGAAGCGGATATTGAAAGGCCCACTTTCTATTACCACTTCAGGGATAAATACGATCTGGTCGCGTGGATCTTCTTTCATGATGCCTTTGAGACGGATATAGTTTCGGTCGAATCGTCGGCCAAGGCCATGAGCAGGATGAAGAACGATATCATCTTTTACAAAAGAGCCTATGAGGACCAGTCCCAGAATGCTCTTTGGAAATACATGCTTGAATACTTCACAAGGCGCTACAGCGACCTTGCCATGGAAAAACTAGGTACTTCTACTCTGGATCCTCAGGTCGCCTACAGTATACGCTTCTACTGCACAGGAGCAGTCGGCATGACCCGGGAATGGGTCCTGAATGACAATATAACTTCAGCGGAGACCGTCGTCCAGATGATGTTCGCTTCCATGCCTGAGAATCTGAGAGAAATATATTTCAAATAAAGAAAAGGCACTCCATTTAATGGAATGCCTTTCCTTTATCTTTTGTCATTTTAAAATATATGCTTCCTGATCCTCCGTGCCGAGATTTTTTACAACGGCTGTGAAGAACAGCGTCTTGTATACAAGCCTGTCTCCGTACTGCGAGTCATAATCCGTTTCGTAGCGGAATCTCGGGGCCTGGTCGAATTGTGTCACTGCTATGTAATCCGATACGGTAAACGTTCCTAACAGCAGTATGATGCAGCCGAGGATAACCAAAAACCTCTTGCCTCTGTTCTGTATAATGGGCTTTATTATCAGGTATATACCGGAAACCAAGATTATGCTCCCCAGCAGCGCATAGTTTCCTCCCCAGCTGCTGTCGCTTGGGAACATCACCAGTGCGGATATGATGATGAACGTTCCGAATACCGAAAGAAGATTGCCCGTTATACCTAAAATACTTCTTTTGACAGCATTCTTGCTGTATTCTGCCATCGCTACGGCAGTTTCTTTTGTTTCCTTATCCATTTTCTCGCTTTTCCTTTCACCTTTTATGATCTCCGGGATGCTGACGTCATAGAGTTCGGCGATCTCCACCAGCATGCTGATATCAGGCATATTGCTTCCGGTCTCCCATCTCGATACCGTTCTGTTGGAGACGTTGAGTTTCTCAGCCAGACTCTCCTGAGTCATGTTTTTTTCTTTTCTCAATTCCTTAAGGAATGTTCCGATCTTGATCTGATCCATCAGGTCGACCTCCTTTCTATGCCAAATGTTACCGTCTGCCGGATCTTTTTAACACGACACAAAGCGAGAAAATGCCGTATTTTTTCATTTAGACAAACTTGTCCACATCTTTTTTCTTATTTTATCATTACAGCTCTTAAAAGTAAAAGACCTGGAAACAAAAATTGGCAAAGAACCGGTCTCTGCCAACTTTTTTTTATTCAGCGTTTTCTATGGTTACAGTTACATCGGTTTCTCCGAGCATATCAGTCAGCTCTTCCTGAGTCTTTCCTTCTATATGACCAAGCCTCGTGTAACTCCAGGAGTTGGAGCCGTAAAATACTACGATCTGATTTCCCGAATACAGCACTATATCTCCTGCACCCGTGGTGGTCTGCATGTCATTTCTCGGGAGATTCTGTCCAATGGAGCCCACCTGCTCAAAGCCTCCGTACATGGACATCCCTATGGTAATCGGTCCCTCCGATGCGATTCCCTTCAGAGCCCTGACAGAATCATTATCTTCCCATGTAACTTCCAGTTCTGTGTCATTTATATAGAATCTCATCATTTCCTCAGATTCCTCTGTTTCTTCAGTTACTTCCTCTTCAGTTTCAGTTACTTCCTCTGTCTCTACAGCGGGTTCAGCCTCATCTGCTGCAGCATCATTATTCCCGCAGCCGCAAAGCATTAAACCCATTAAGATCAGAATTACGATCCCGAAGAAAACTCTTTTTTTAAGCCAGCGCTTTTCCGAACTCATATGCATCCTTAAGTTCCTCTTCCCTTCCTGAAGCCTCTGCCATACCGGTCACACCGCCCAGGAAGAAGGACCCTTTAAACTCAGCTTTAGAGAAGCAATCCACCCAGCCGTTGAGACCGCTCACAGCCTTCTCATATACGTAGTCCTCATCCTCTGCTGCCGTGGAAAGCATATATACGTTCCTGAACTTATAGTCCGAAGGAAACAGCGGGTTCAGTCTGTCAAGGAGAGTCTTCATCTGACCGCTCATCTCATAATAGTAGATCGGTGTGGCGAAAACGAGAGTATCCGCGTTAAGTACCTTCTCAGCTATTGCGACCGCATCGTCATTGATCACGCATTTTTTGGTTGTTTGACAAGCCAGGCATCCTTTGCAGAAGCCGATGGTTTTTCCCTTGAGGCTTACTACCTCCACATCGTGTCCGGCGGTCCTTGCTCCCTCTGCGACCTTATCTGCCACAATATCAGAATTGCTTCTGGCCCTTATGCTGGTCGTTATGATCAAAACCTTGCTCATATGTTTTCTCCTTCTCTATTTCAGATACTTGTCAAAGAACTCTTCGAGCTTATCAAAGGGAATCGCATTTGTGCTTCCGCCGTCATAGAGGTCTGTATGAACAGCACCGGGGATGACCAGAAGCTCCTTGTTGTCGGTATATTTGCTGTCTTTTATCATGTTTTCATAGGCGTCTTTTCCGAAATAGAATGAATGAGCCTTATCGCCGTGCATGATCATGACAGCAGATCTGATCTCGTTTGAGTACATAAGGATAGGCTGGTTCAGGAAAGATTCACATCCGATCACGTTCCAGCCACCGTTGGAGTTTAGAGATCTCTCGTGATATCCTCTGTCTGTCTTGTAATAGTCGTAATAGTCTTTTACGAAGAACGGTGCGTCTTCCGGAAGCGGATCCACAACTCCGCCTCCCAGCTTATACTCTCCTGCCTTAAGGTCTTCCAGCCTCTGAGCGCACATGGCTTTTCTTGCTTCGTAGCGCTTCTCTTCGCTGTCATCTGCATCGAAATATCCCTTGGCATTTACTCTTGTCATGTCATACATGGTGGATGCCACGGTCGCCTTGATACGTGTGTCGAGAGCAGCGGTATTTATGGCCATTCCGCCCCATCCGCAGATTCCGATGATTCCTATGCGCTCAGTATCCACCTTTTCATTCAGTGACAGAAAATCAACTGCTGCCATGAAGTCTTCTGTATTGATGTCGGGAGATGCCATATACCTAACATTTCCTCCGCTCTCACCCGTAAAGGAAGGATCGAATGCTACAGTGAGGAATCCCCTCTCTGCCATCGTCTGCGCATAGAGACCTGAGCACTGCTCTTTTACAGCTCCGAAAGGTCCGCAGACAGCTATGGCAGGAAGCTTTCCTTCCACGCCTTTAGGTGTATACATGTCCGCTGCCAGAGTTATACCATAACGGTTCAGAAAGGTAACCTTCTCGTGATCAACTTTATCGCTCTTGGGGAATGTCTTGTCCCACTCTTTTACCAGGTTGAGTTCTTCTTTGTATATCATTTTGTCCTCCTGTTAATAGCTTAATATCAGTTCGCTGTATTTATTAAAGAAATGCACCGTTGCAGACCTGGATCACCTGACCCTTAACGTGCTTACCCATGTCAGACGCCAGGAAAAGGCAGGCATTTGCCTGATCCATGGGATCGCATTCAGGTCCCGGGAAATATACGAAGTGCTTGCTGTACTCAAGCATCTTGGCTCCTCCCGGCTGCTCACCTGCCTTATTTGCAAGATGCGCAGGGGTTACCGTTGAACCCGGTGCTACGGCATTTATCCTTATATTTGTATCGATCAGCCTCATGGCAACGTTCTTAGTAAGTGTATTTATAGCTCCCTTTGAAGAAGTGTATGAAGCTCCGCAGAAAGGTCTTTCTCCGTTTACTGAGGAGATATTGATAATGCAACCTTCGTTCTTAGGAAGGAATACCTTCATCGCTTCTCTGATAAATCTGAAAGGTCCGAAAACGTTTGTCTGGTAAACGTGTTCAAGCCATTCATCATCGGTCTCGTCGATCATCTTCTGCTCTCCGATCGCAGCGTTATTGATCACTATATCCAGGTCGCCGTATGTGTCAAGCGCGGTCCTGATGACATTCTTTACATCATCAAGGTTCTTGTTGTCAGCAACTACACCTGTAACTTCCAGTCCCTTGTCTTTCAGTTCATTCACAGCTTCATCGAGTTTCTCTTTTCCTCTCGCCGTCATGACTACCCTGGCGCCCTCGCTTGCAAATAGTTCCGCCATGCTCTTTCCCATTCCGTAGCTTGCTCCGGAAACTATCGCGACTTTTCCATCCAGCATTTTAGCCTGCATATTCCCTACCTCCTTGTCTGTTTTTCTTAATTATACAGTCTTGCAAAAAATCGTGCTAATGGTTATAATGAATATCGTGATATTCTTTATCGGCATATCATATCCGGCTTAAAGGAGTGACAAAAAATGGAAATAAGAACCCTGAGATATTTCCTTGCAGTTGCGAAAGAGGAAAACATGACAAGAGCTGCTGAATTGCTGCACGTCACGCAGCCCACCTTATCCAAACAGCTAAAGTCCCTGGAGGATGAACTGGGCAAAAAACTGTTCACAAGGCACAGCTTCAGCATAACTCTCACCGAGGAAGGAAGGCTTCTCAGGGACAGAGCTGAAGATCTGATCACAATGGCGGAGAAGATATCAAATGAATTCACTTCCATGGATGACATCACAGGCGGCGAGATCTACCTCGGGCTTGCTGAATCCAGTCACATAAGCTACCTGGCAAAGGCCATCAAAAAACTTAAGGAAAAATACCCCGATCTGCACTACAACATCATAAGCGGAGATACTGAACAGGTCATAGATAAACTGAACAAAGGAATCCTCGACTTTGCAGTCCTGGCAGAAGATCCGGATCCGATAAAATATGAGCACATCCCCTTCCCGGAAGCTGATATCTGGGGGCTCATAGTTCCCAAGGGCGATCCGCTTTCAAAGAAAACAAGGATCGAAACCGAAGATCTCATAGGTCTTCCCCTTCTCTGTTCGGGACAGGCCTGGGAGAACGAGATACCGAAATGGGCGGGAGATGACTTTGACAAACTCAGGCTTGAGGGTTCATTCAAGCTTTCATATAACGGCGGTATCTTTACAGAAGCCGGCCTCGGTTATCTTTTGACATTTGATAAGATACTGAATACGTCGGAATCCGGCAGACTGTGTTTCCGCCCTCTTTATCCGAAACTGGAAACCAGACTGTATCTCGTATGGAAGAAGGATCAGACCTTTTCTCCCATGGCAGACCGATTCCTGAAGCAGATCCGTTCGGACTTCAAATAAAACAAAACCCACATGCTGCCATGTGGGTTTTAGTATGCATTTATTTCTCTATTTCTCTCTGTTCTTGCTCTCTACACGTACCCTTCCTTCGTGGATGCTCTCCTTAAAGAAGTCCTTCACGGAGCAGCCTGCACGGCCTGAGGATGCGCAGGCACAGGCACATGCACAGGATGAAGCGCAGGCGCAGGACGATGCACATGAAGATGCGCAGGATGAAGCGCAGGATGAACGGTGTGAGGATCCCCGGCTTCCTGATGACCTGCTGGAACTCCTGCTTACAGGCACGTTTACAACGTTTACGTGTATGTAAGTGTTCGGAGAACTGCCGTATCTGTAAGTACCCTTCTTTGTGTACTTTTCGGGATTTTCGATCTCGCTCTCTTCGACGACTTCCTTGCTCTTTATCATACTGCGTCCGCAGTACTGGCAGCTGTCCTTGCCTTCCTCACGGGCAGACCCGCAGCTCGGGCAGTTGTCGTAATACTCGATCTTGGTCCTTACGATCTTCTTTTTGGTTGCATTCTTTGATCCGAACCCAAGGCCTCCTGCTATCCATTTGATAAACAGGAAGAGGAAAATGAAGGGTGCTCCCATCGTTGCCAGTCCTATGATCAGAATAATAAATCCCAGTATGACGTCAAACAAGCTGTAGTCGTCATCATAATCATAGTCATAGTCATAACTGCCTCCGCCTGACCCTTCCTGACGGTCTTCGGAAAAGCCAAAGGCATCGTTAGGATATACTACGCTCATGGTATATCTGTCGCCGGATGAAAGCGAAGTCTCAAATGTGAGGTAACCATCCTCCTGATAGCAGTCAGGCTGCCATGCACCCGCGTTCTCTGCATTCCAGCGTATTACGAGCTCATCGACATCCATTCCATCAAACCATGCCGGAGTGAAGGTGTATACGGTCTCCCCCTCTACCCATTTATCGATCTGATACATGTGATCCTGAGTCATGGAGAATTCCAGGCTCACTGTCTCATCCTCTCCATAGCCTCTGTCGAGGTATATGGCAAGGGAGTCTCCGTTGTCATCGATGTAGTCTATTGTATCAGTAAGCGGAGTTATATTCTCATGATAGCTGTTGGGCACGCCAAGGTCTATCCACTCCAATTCACCTATGGAATCATCCAGCACCTTCCAGTCGATGTGATACGTCATCTCAAGGGATGCATCCTCATTCACATCCACCGTGATGGTGAAATTCGTGATCTCATCTGTAGCCGCTGCAAAAGCAGGTACTGCAGTCATTAATGCCATGAGAAGGATGACGGCCACTATCAGTATTATCCTTGATGCTCTGTTTCTATATGTTTTCATCAGCAGCACCTCCTTAAAGGACATTCACCGGTCATATCGGCAGAGTAGTTCCTGTGATCGGTACATGCAGGGCACTCCCAGATGTTCTCCCAGTCATCTCTCAGCATATTTCCGATGGGCTTGTCCGAAAGCCAGCTCTGACACGGCACCACGTTTCCTCCGGGAGTTATTGCCATATTGGAAAGGCAGGCTCCGCATGACGGTGAAGGTATGTTGAGTTCATTAAATACCTTCTGATCTATCCAACCGGGAGACGTGAACGCGATCTCCATACCGTTTTCGTTACAATAAGCTACAGCATCCCTCAGTATCTTCTCCAGTTCCTCTCCGGTAAGCTGGAGTCCTTCCGATTCATCCATCAAAGCATTGCCCGTCATTATCATGCCCGAACATGTGACGTATATCACTCCCCTGTCATGAAGATATTCAAGGGTCCTGACATAATCTCGGTTAATGGTGCAGAGCGGCGTGTTGATGCTTACCGAAAGCCCCTCTTTAAGAGCGTTTTCTATACCTGCGGCTGTGTTATTGAACTGGTCTGCCCCCACAAGCTTATTGTGCACCCCGGGGTCGCTTGAATAGAAGGTGATCTGGACGCTGTCCAGTTCAGCTTCATGGAGCTTCCGGCAGTAGTCTTCTGTGAGTTTGATGCCGTTTGTATTAAGGCGCGAGATGAACCAGCGGGCATGCTTGATGAGTTCCATAAGGTCATCCCTCATTGTAGGCTCTCCGCCGGTAAACGTTACCTGAGGTATGCCCGCATCGCGGCACTTATCCAGGATCTTTTTCCAGTCTTCTGTGGACAGTTCTTCCTCATCCGAAAGGATCTGACCGGCAGCATAGCAGTGAACGCACTTCTGATTGCAGTGCCACCTGCCGTCCTTCGTCATGGCGCTTACCATTACGTCCATCCTGTGAGGCGCGTTCATATACTCCTCGTATTCGCCGATGCTCATGTAGTTCACATCGGTGGTCACGGGCTCACGGTAAGCGATCTGCCTTATGGTGGTATAGATGATCTCTATGTCTTCCGATATGCGCTTCATCGAAAGGAAAGGCATGATCCTCTTGGCATTCTCAGCAGTCTTTTCCAGGATGCTCCGGATATCAGCCTCGCTTATCTCCTTACCATCGTATGCATTCGTTTCTCTTATCATTTCAGCCAGGATCACCGCCCATGCGAAATTAACGGGAATGATGTCCGTCCCGTTTATGATGGCGATACTGGGGTTAAGAGCATTCTCTTCTTTTTTAGGAGGGATCAGATGTATGCGCACAGCCCCCGGTCCGTCGGGATTGAGGGTGGTATGCAGGACCTCATTGAAGTATGAGTCCATGTATTCATTGATCCCCTTCACGGTCTTGGTTTTTCTGAACAGCTTGGGTACAGGTATCATATCTGCCTCCTTTTATCCAGACAAAGCGATAATTATTCGATTTGATTATATCATACATTTTTTGTTATAAAAACTATTTTAGCATTTCCTCCAGTTCCTGCTTCGCCTTTTCGTATCCCTCGAAATGAATGGCATTCATCCCCATGGTACGAGCTGCGATCACGTTAGCCCGGCTGTCATCCAGAAATACGCATTCCTCAGGTATCAGGCCGAATCTGTCGATCAGGATCTGATAGATCCTGCGGTCAGGTTTCACCACTCCCTCATTGCATGAAAATACTCCGCCGTCCATATACGTCAGAAAGTCCAGAGGCCTGTGGTTCGCTTTCATGGTATGCTCCGCGTAATTCGAAAGGAACAGCACCCTGTACCCCCTCTTCTTAAGGTCCTTTATCCAGGGAATGGCGTAGTCTTCTTTTTTTATGCACTGGCCAACGTTATCGAAGACCAGCTTTATCTCTTCCTCATAACCTGGTTCCGCATCCAGCATCTTCTGGAAGATGAGGTCCGTGTTGAAGCCCTTGTCCAGGTCGTTCCAGTACCCCGTCATCCATATGGCGTTGTTCACGTGTTCTATTACTTCATCGTCCTTCAGGAGTTCTTTGATGTACGGATGATAGTCGAACTTTAGAAGAACGTTCCCTATATCAAAAATTATGTTTTTTATCATGAATATCCCCTCCGTCTTATTTATCCAGGCGATTTTTAAGGTAGCCCTTAACGCAGATCGCCGCCCATAAAACTGCAGCTATTACGGCACAGGCTGAAGTTATAAGTCCCACTCCATGGATCATGGACTGCCAGCCTATGGTTGCCAAAGCGGTTCCTACTGCACCGACTATATTCACTACGAACTGTATCAGAGCGCTGGCTGACCCTGCGACATAACTGTATTCATCAAGAAGTATCACAAGTCCCAGCGGCCTGATGATGCCTTCAGAAAAGTACAGCGGAACCACGCAAAGTATAAGAAAGAGCGGACTTATCCTCCCCATGGTAAGAAACATTATACCGCTTGCCAGCATGAGCAGGATAGTGATCCTTACTATCATTCTGCTGTTCAGTTTCTTAGCAAGGGCGAGATAGATAAAAGGTGCAGCTACCGAGAACATCGTCCCAACAGCATAGTACACTCCGTACGCAGTATTATCCAGGCCGAAACCGTCAATAAAAATATATGAGCTGACTCCCACATATGCCCAGATAGGAATGGTAAGGAATGCTATTATACCCAGAAAAAGTGAAAAAGCAGGAGTTTTTGCTATCATCACGGTTTCCCTGGCAACGTCGCTGAATCTGTTTGAGAACCTGTTTTCAGGAGGAAGCGTCTCCGTAGATACGAGCATCGGTATCATGGTTATCAGTATGCCACCCGCTAAAAACAGGAAGATTGCTCTCCATGAACTTACGTTTATGATAAACGAGCCCAGCGTAGGGCCGAATATCGGTCCCACAGCTGCCACCGCCTGAAGGATGGTCATATTTTTCTGGAAACGCTTACCCGTGAAGCTGTCCTTCATCATGGCGGACACAACAGTCCCCACTACACCTGAACCGAAGCCTGAAACTCCCCTCATGATGCTGAGCATGCAAACGCTATTTGAAAGAGCGCAAAAAACGTTCCCCAGAATACCCATCAGCATTCCGGTGATCATGACGCCCTTTCTGCCGTAGCGGTCTGATAAAGTCCCGCCTATTATGGTGGCAACAGCAGCGGAAATGATCCCTGCGTTGAGGCTGACGTTCAGTTCACCCTCTGTCACCCCGAATTCATCGATCAGGATGGGAAGCGCAGGCAGATACATGTCCAGCATTATCCACTGAATGGTGGTGATCACCATGAGCCATGCTGCCAGGAATCCCATGGGCATATGCTTTTGTCTTATAAGGACTTCGTTTGACATAAACTTATATCAGTTAGCTTCAGTCTTCATCATCTTCAGGAAATACGTCCTGTCCGTTTACCCTGATGCTTCCGTTTGCCGGTACCAGTATATACTTGCGGCCATCGATCTCTTTTGACTTGATCATAAGTGCGTTCTCGGGTTCTGTGGTTATCACAGTGTCATCGGTCTTGATCTCGTATTTTTTTGATACCAGGTTCACGGGGACCAATTCCTCACTTATCACTTCGCGAAGCTTCGCTAACTTATCCTCGGATATGCTGCGTTTCTTGAGCACCTGAGCGAGCTCTCCTACGCTGTAGTTCTCCTCGTTCTCCTTTGCTTCATAGAGGTTCGAATACACGACCGCCGCAGTCTCCATGGTGTAGTCTTCTCTTAAGACTTCAAACATGTTTGAGTCGAACTCCTCCTTCTGTTCCCTGGCGGTAAGGGGAGGCTCCACTCCGAAGAGAGCCTGCACAAGTTCTTCGTGGCTCTCGTCAGTCGTGTAATACAGAGCTTTATATATATCCGCATTTCCATCAAGGTAAGCCGGGTACATGAAACCTAGCATGGGGTTCGTCATGACGCTTCCCGTGGAATTCATCCTGAATTCCTCCTGGGTCGGAGCATATCTCAGCTCCGCCTTGGCCTCCTTTATGGGGCAGATGCCGCAGATAAAGTAGTTGAAGGTGCCTCCGGAGTTCTCG
>JAZQAY010000077.1:0-2228 GCA_045545455.1 Anaerovoracaceae bacterium
CATAGATACCGAATCCGCCTAAGCAGTCGATAAATTCAACGCCGTTCAGATCTCTGAATACGTCGCCATCATCTTCCCATTCAACGAATGCAGCGTCAGTTGATACTGACTTTCTGTATTCTAACCAACCAGGGTTATAGAACTTATTAAAGTTTTCGATTGATTCGTCATGGATAGCTTTCTTATCTTCTGCAGTCAGCTCGTCCTTTTCGATGTACTCACAAACACGTGTTGCAAGCTCTAATGCTTTCTTTAAATCCGCCATTTTAAACATCTCCTTTAAAAATAAAATCAGTGTTAATTTGCGTGCCGCCTAGAGTTAGCGACTATCGGTATAACTTCTTACTTTTAATTATATAAGAATTTTGAGTCAAATCAAGTACGAAGTCCATGTTTTTCTGTTACAAACATGCTATAAACGGCTTTATAAACTAGTTTCATAAGCAAATTTATCATTTTTACCGTGGAACTTTTTTCGTATTATTCTCTTTATAATATGCTTTTTCTAGACTTTTTAGAGTCTCATGTGTACAATACAGTAAGAAAGGAATATTGATATGGAGTATTTGAAATCGACGATCCACGGCTTGCTCATAGGTATCGCCAACGCCATTCCCGGCGTAAGCGGCGGCACCATGGCTGTCATACTCAACATATATGATAAGATAATGTACGCCATCAGCCCTAAGGGCCTTAAGGAAAACCTCAAGTTCCTCGTTCCACTGGGCATAGGTGCAGTTCTGGGAGTCTTCCTTTTAAGCAACGTCATCGTTGTAGCTATGGAAAATTATCCGATGATCCTAAACTTCTGTTTCATCGGTCTCGTACTCGGCAGTCTTCCTGCCATATTCAAGCGAGCTAAGGGAGACGGTATACACAATAGGAACTGGTTCTTCTTCGCGGTCGCTCTCCTGCTGATGATAATACTGACATTTGCCAATCCGGATGCTTCGGCCGGTAAATCTCTTGAAGATTTCGGCGGTATCAGCTTTATCTTCTGCGTATGGCTTTTCATCACCGCGGCTATAGGCTGCGTATCTATGATACTTCCAGGGCTTTCAGGTTCACTCATCCTGCTGCTCCTCGGAACATACGGCGTTATCATGGAAGCCATCGCATCGTTCAACTTCCTGCTTATCGGTGTGACCGGTCTGGGCGTGCTGACAGGTGGCGTAGTCGGTATCAAAGTCATCAAGAAGATGCTGAGATTCCATCCTCAGGCCCTGTACTTCGGCATACTCGGCCTTATGGTCGGCTCCATAATAATAATCTGGCCGGGTTTCAATATGAGCACCCAAGGAGTAATAGCCATCGCAGGTTTTATCGGTTTCACACTAATAGCATATCTCACATCAAGGGGAAGCGAATAAACAACATCCAAAAAACACTTAAGGGAGGCGACGCCTCCCTTTTATCATGCTTCAAGTTTCATGATCTCCTTATATATACCTTCCCGCCAGTTCGTTCATCTTGACTTCCCACTCGTACGGATCTGTATATGTTTCCATAAGCTCTCTTATAACTTTCTTATGGTATGGTGAAAGTCTTCCCATATCTTCAGGTCCGGAAACGACTGCCAGTCTTCTTGCCGCCTGATATCTTTTCTTTTCTTCTTCAGGCAGTGCCAGATATCCGTCTATCATGGCGATCATCTTGTCTTTATCATTCTTAAGACTTCCTTCCACGCCTTGCAGCAGATTTATCATATGGTCGCTGACAAGCTTGGTCTCTATGCCTTCCGCTTTCTCGATAACCGTTCTTATCTCAATAAGTTTCTCATCATCGCTGCACAGAGTGAATTCTCCGTTCAAGTAATCTTCATAAAGTCCTGTGCCCGGCTTGATGAATGCCGTCCTCACTCTGAAGAAATCAGGATCGACAGCATTGATCACTTCCGCAGTTCCCAGTGCGTTTTCCACGGTAAGTTCCTTACCGCCAACTCCCGGCATGAAATAAACAGACAGCTCGATACCGCCGGCCTTGACATTTCGTCCTGCTATGATCTCCTGCTCTGCCGTAACGCCTTTATTGATCTTCTTCAGCACAGCATCTGAACCTGTCTCAAATCCCGAATGGATACGGTCCAGCCCCGCCGCCTTCAGTTCAGCAAATTCTTCCGCACTTACCTTCGACAGATTCTCCGCACGACCGTAAGAAGTTATCCTCTTGATAGAAGGGAATGCCTGACGCAGATAAACAAGGACATCTGTCAACCTCCCGCTGCTCAG
>JAZQAY010000078.1:0-2556 GCA_045545455.1 Anaerovoracaceae bacterium
GGGACGTCTTTTTCTTTGGTCAGATATCGCTCCTCACGAAAGTTTCATCTCTCAGTGTGTCCCTGCTCCTGTTTATTAAATTACCACTACAAATGGTTTTGCTTGTGTGGTATAATTCAATAAGCATCAACAATGATTATAATGGGTGTCTGTGGGTATAAATCACACGTGTATGGCCCGTTAAAAATGATCTCAATAAAGAAAGGAAATGCGAGATGGATATGAGAGCTATGGGAGACGACTTCATGGTTTGTCTCTGCAAGAAAAAAACTAAGAAGGAAATGATCGACCTCATAAAGGAGAAGGAGATCAGGACTTTGGAAGAACTGAGGGAGATCGGCGACGCGGGAAACAAGTGCGGTGCCTGCGGCGAGGACCTGGCGCAGCTTCTTGAGATCGCTTACGAATAAAGGATGTAAGGCCGCTTGGGTGTTTTGGAAAATACCGGCGGCGAACACTGTATAAAAGCAAAATTTGATTTAGGAGGAACCAAATGTATTGCACCAAAAAAATAACTGAAGATCTTTACTGGGTAGGAGCCAACGACAGGAGGCTCGCTATGTTCGAGGGAGTGTATTCCGTGCCCCGCGGAGTATCGTACAACTCGTATCTTTTGCTTGATGAAAAGACAGTATTATTCGATACAGTAGACAAGGCAGTGGGACCGCTGTTCTTTGAGAACGTGGAGCACGTTCTGAACGGACGCGACCTGGACTACGTGGTGATCCACCACATGGAGCCGGACCACAGCGCGACTTTCCTGGAGCTGCTTCTCAGATACCCCAACGTGAAGGTGGTCTGCAACCAGATGATCCTCACCATGATCAAGCAGTTTTTCAACAAAGACCTTTCGGACCAGGCTGTGATCGTGGGAGACAAGGGCGAGTTCTCATCAGGAAAGCACAACTTCACATTCTTTACGGCACCCATGGTGCACTGGCCGGAAGTTCTCATGAGCTATGAGCATGAGGACGGCATCCTCTTCTCAGCTGACGCTTTCGGGACCTTCGGAGCACTGAACGGAGCGATATTCGCGGATGAAGTTGACTTTGATGCTGAATATATGGATGAAGCCAGAAGATACTACACCAACATCGTAGGAAAGTACGGCGAACAGGTACAGATGATCCTTAAGAAGGTCCACGGCCTCGAGATCAAGATGATCTGCCCTCTGCACGGCTTCGTATGGAGAAGAAAGATCGAGTCCTACCTCGACAAGTACGTCAAGTGGGCTACATATACACCGGAGGAGACCGGAGTCTGCATCGCTTACGCTTCCGTTTACGGACATACCGAGAACGTTGCGGAGATCATCTCTTCAGAATTAAGAGACAGAGGGATCAAGACCGTGATGTACGACGTGAGCGTCACACCCGCTTCCGAGATCATCGCAGCCTGCTTCCAGTACAGCCACCTGCTGTTTTGCTCCACCACGTATAACGCAGGTATCTTCGTTTCCATGGAGGAACTCCTGCACGACCTGGCTGCACATAACATCCAGAACAGGACAGTTGCCTTCGTAGAGAACGGTTCATGGGCGCCCACATCAGGCCGTCTCATGAGAGAGATCATCGGCGGACTCAAGAACATGACCATGCTGAACGAGACGGTTTCTCTCAAGTCTGCGCTGATGCCCGGACAGGAGGCCGACATCGAGGCGCTGGTTGATGCCATCGATAAGACCATTCCCAAGTTTGAGGCTCACAAAGTCGACGAAGCCAAGATGGCAGCTGCAGAGATCGATCCCAAGACCTTCCAGAAGTTCAGCTACGGGCTTTTCGTACTTACCGCCAAGGCTGACGGAAAGGACAACGGCTGCATCATAAACACAGGCATCCAGCTCACTTCACAGCCGAACCGCATCTCCATCGCCGTGAACAAAGCAAACCACACACACGACATGATCAAGGCCACGGGAATGTTCAACATCTCGTTCCTTTCAGAATCCGCAGTGATGGATACCTTCAAGCACTTCGGTTTCCAGACAGGAAAGGAAGTGAACAAGTTTGATGAGCATATCCCCGTAAGCTATGCATATTCCGCAAACGGACTTGCTTACATAACCACCGGCACTAACGCATACATGTCCGGAAAGGTAGTGGATGCATATGACTACGGAACACATACTCTATTCATCGCAGACGTTACCGAGGCTGTAGTTCTCAACAACGATCCTTCCGTGACATATGCCTACTACTTTGCTCACATCAAACCCAAGCCGCAGGAGAAGCTGGAAGAGGAGCGCCACGGCTACGTCTGCAAGATCTGCGGATACTTCTATGAGGGAGACGAGCTTCCCGCAGACTTCGTATGTCCTCTCTGCAAACATCCTGCAGAGGATTTCGAGAGAGTCGGTTGATGATTGGAGAATTGTATGAATTTAGTAGATAGATTTTTAAAGTATGTAAGTTTTGAAACTACGTCCTACGAGGACGCTGAATGTTTTCCTTCCAGTCCGAAGGTGTTCGAACTGGCGGACTATCTGGAGGATGAGCTGAAGGGGATCGGACTCGGGGATGCCATGAGGGACGAGTACGGTTACGTGTATGCGCACCT
>JAZQAY010000079.1:0-10119 GCA_045545455.1 Anaerovoracaceae bacterium
ATTCCCTGAAAATTTTAAACATATTATCATTGTTATATCAGGTACGCAGGCGAATTTTGAAGTATCTTCAAATGAACCCACGGTTACCCCCATAAATTCAGTTATGTCACCATCCCATGTGATGGTTCCATCATCTAAATCTATATAAGCCCCATTGCCATCATCCTTAACAGTTCCTTCAATTTTTCCCCTTATTGCCTTCGATGGATCATCGCTCCAGGTCAATGTGATCGTTGATTTCTCCACTTTAGCATTTATGTTCAGTTGACCAGCATAATCCTTTTGAGTAGAAGCACTATAATTATAGGAGCCGTAACATCCATCATCCCAACTGCAATCGATCCCCAGATTCTTTTCTCCGCAGGCTGTAAATGAGAATACCATTATGATTACTAAAAAAACGCTGATACTTTTTTTCATAATACTTTTTTCCTCCCAAAAAATGGACAGTCGTATGATTATTCATTAACAACTAGCCACATTTCCCTGTGATAACCTTATATGTTTTCTTTTATTTATCTTGGGAGTTCCGTCAAGGAACTCCCAAGATGTGATATGCGTAGTATATCACGGCGTCGCGGCTGTTCAGGGTGGCGTTACAGTAATGAATTTTAAAGATACAATTCTTCCCAGCTTTCGCAAAAACTAAAAAACCCAGTCACATGGACCAGGTTTTAGTTTTCGTGGTTGCGGAGTGCGGTTCTAAACCAGCGGCCTATGGATTCCATGTCCCGAAGACCAGTCTTGAAATTCTCAAGAATTCTTGCTTTTCAAGGCTTCCGGGATTTTATTGTAATATTTATCCCCAAGAAAACCCACATATTCATGTGGGCATGTATATCATTATATCACTTTTTCAAAAAGTCTACCTGACAGGAGATTTGTGGAATGAGAAAAGGGGTCTCAGACGATGTGAGATCCCTTTTAATGGATTATTTATTGGGTTTGAGATTATAATTATTTTAGAAGTTCTGTCAGTGTCTGCATGATAGCATCGATATCGTACGGCTTTGCCAGATGTCCGTTCATCCCGGCTTCAAGTGCGATCTTCCGGTCTTCTTCAAAGGCATTGGCTGTCACGGCAACAATAGGTATAGATGCTTTATCCTGATCCTCCATTGCACGGATCTGCCTTGCCGCTTCATACCCGTCCATTACAGGCATCTGGATATCCATCAGTATCACGTCATACGTCCCAGCAGGAGCCGAATCCATTTTTTCAACGGCTATAGCCCCGTTTGCTGCTATATCGATCTCGAACCCGGCGTTCTCCAATATGGCCACCGCGATCATCTGGTTCATCTCGTTGTCTTCGGCAAGCAATATTCGTTTGCCCGTGAAGTCTGCTTTGGCAGGCACTTCGTCAGCATCAGATCTCTCAATATGGAATGGCTTAGCAAGTATACTTCTCAGCTCCGACATAAAGATAGGTTTTGAACAGAAGGCTGTTACGCCGGCCTCTCTGGCCTCGTCCTCGATATCTGACCAGTCATATGCTGTCAGTATGATGATCGGTGCATCATCACCGACGATCTTCCGGATCCTCCGCACGGTCTCGATACCGTTAAGATCCGGCATCATCCAGTCTATGATATATACCTTGAATTCATCTGCCTGATCCTTTGCCTCCTTGGCCCTGATCACGGCTTCCTTGCCGTAGTTGGTCCAGTCGGGTCTCATTCCGATATCACGAAGCATGGCGCTGACTGAGAGGCAGGAATTGGTATCGTCATCTGCCACCAGAGCACGCAGTCCTTGAAGTTCCGGGATCTTTTCGGAGATATCCTTGCTTTCGCCTAGCTTGCATGGGATCCTAACAACAAACTCCGAACCTTTGCCTTCTTCACTCTGTACAGTGATGGTGCCTCCCATCATATCCACGATGTTTTTCGAGATCGCCATACCCAGCCCGGTACCCTGCGTTCCGCTGACGGTACTTGTCTTTTCTCTGGTGAAGGCCTCGAAGATAGTTTTCTGGAATTCCTTGCTCATACCAATGCCGTTATCCTTGATGCGGAACACGAAATCAGAAGTATCCGGACGTGGAGTGGGCTCTTCAATTAAACGAAAGCTTATAGTCCCTCCGGCAGGAGTAAACTTAATAGCGTTTGACAGTATGTTAAGCAGGACCTGATTCAAACGAAGCTTATCCGTAATAATATCCTCATGCTTCACATCTTGTGTATCGATCAGAAGATCCTGCTGTTTTGCCGTGATGTTTGCCTGGATGATGGTCCTGAGGTCGTGGATAACGTCCGGCAGATGGACCTCTGCTTCCTCAATGGTGACCTTCCCGCTTTCTATGCGGCTCATATCCAGCACGTCATTGATAAGAGAAAGAAGATGCTGGCTGGACACTGTTATCTTCTGAAGGTAATCCTTGACCTGTTCCGGATGATCCATATGTGAGGCAGCAAGTCCTGTGAAGCCGACAATAGCATTCATCGGTGTACGTATGTCGTGAGACATGTTATTCAAAAATGCTGTTTTGGCACGGTTTGCATGTTCTGCAGCTACCAGCGCATCAGAAAGGGCTTTCTGTTTCTGCTGCTCTTCCCTGACGATCTCAGTAACATCGCTGTGATAGCCACTCAGATGATGCGTATGCTCATCCAGTGCCTTTGCAGTCCCGCCGCAGCGTACATAGATCATGCCTTTTTCAGGATGATTCCAGAGATATGTATTTTCGGAAAGTTTTCCCTCAAGCATTTCGGAAACACTCTTTTGTACGGAGGGTATCGCATCTTCATCGATACGCGAATACCAGAAATCATAAATTTCTTCCTCCGTCATATCCTGTCCTGTGATCCCCAGAAGCTCTGTCATCTTAACGTTTCCCCTCATACGCGGGGCTTTGCCATCCTCCAGAATGATGTGCCAGACGCCAAAGCCTGCAGAAGCAATGATCTCATTGTTCTCCAGGAGGGCCTTTCTGCTCTCCTCAAGCTTTCTGTTGTTTTCCTCCAGCTCGATACGGGCTGTTTCCTTATCTCTGATCTGCGTACGGGATCTTCGGTTGTCACGGAGAAGCAGATAAATAATGAGAGCTGCGATCGCAATAATACCAAGGACAAATTTCTCAAGATGCTCTCTTACCAGATCAAAAAAGCTGTATGAATACAGACCATCGGCATAACGATAGGCCTGATTCTGACCATAATCGACTCCTAGCACATTTATCCCGCGGTTCAGCAGCTTCAGCAGCCCTTCGTTTCCCATTGCCACTCCATAGCAGCGATCATCGCTCTGGCTGAGCTGAAGAAGAGAAAGACTCTGATAACGCGTATTTTTAAGAATGTCATTGGCTCTCAGTCCGTTTAATGTAGTCGCATCCTCTTTTTCTGAAACGACTGCTTCAAGACAGTCATCCACTGAAGGATACATAGTGATCTGCGCGTCCGGGAAATGGGTGCGAACATAGTAGTACTGCATCCGGTTATTCTCATTTACCGCAAAGTGCGATATCTCATCTCTTTTGAATTCTCCATGAAAAACGATCTCTGTGGCAGCAGAGACCACAGGATTTGTCTGGTATATACCGCTCTCCTCAGAGTAGTAGAGTCCGCCTCCTACAGGAAACCCGGTATCGATCACTCCGGAAACCAGGTCCGCGATCATATCGTCATAATTTTTATAGCCATGATAGCTTACAGTAAGAGTATCGATGTTCAGGCTTTTAAGCAGCTGTTCCGTGACATCCGTCACGACGCCGGTCGCCTGTCCGTTTTCATCCGTATCGCTGTAAGGCAGGTATGCTTCCAGATAACCTACTCTGAGTTCCTTATGAGAATCCAGCCACTCAGTCTCTGCTACAGAATGTGCACGGCTTGCAAGGCTTCCGGAATAGTACTTAGTACTGAGGGAATTCAGGTAGTTTGGTTCTTCCACAGCAAGAAGCGTCTGCGCTGTGTTCAGCTGCTCCAGAAGATCAGGCCTGTTGACATTGACCGTGAGATAATAGTCGGAGGATCCGAAGGAGTAAAGGATCACCGCATCTTCGGCGCTGAAACCGCTGTCGCCCTCGCCGGCAAGCACATCCAATTCTTTCGCATTAAAAGATGCGAACAAACTGTCATAGTCAGGAAATGTTACGACCTCAGCTTTCACCCCATGTGAGTCTAAAAACGTATGAAGTGCATCCACGAGAGCGCTTTCCATTACGCCGATACTTTTACCTTCAAGGGTCATAGGGTCCACAGTGATCTCTGTGTCCCCCTCATGCTTTACCAAATTGTATGACTCATGTCCCATGGCAGCTTCCGGATATCCTACCAGTCCTATCCTGTCTTCCTTAAGAGCAAGTCCTGCCAAAAGATCGATCTCGCCGTCCAACAGCATCTGATAGAGATCAGTAAAGGAACCATATATATAGTCATATTTCCAGCCGGTGTATTCAGCAAGCTTCCGGTAGTATTCGTATGCATAGCCTGTTTTTACAGCGCCATCTTCCGCACCCTCCTGGAAGATCTCATTCTCATAGTATCCGACCCTTACGGTCTTCACATCATCCGCATAGGCAATTACGGCAGAAGACAGAGAAAAGACCATAAGCACGCTGATCAGCAGACAAATCAGTATATTATTTTTTAGCTTCCGTTTCATTTATTACCTCCGCCTTTTAATGATCCAGGCTGTCGTCATTCAGCAATCGATGTTCTCAGCGTTCATATCCTGATTGTTCAACCCATCCGGTATCGTCAGAACTCCACCGCAGAATGATATCTTCTCAAAGTTCATCGAAGGAAATTCCATCGCGAATTCGTCCGCTGCAAAGTAATATTCCTCATCATCCCATTCGTCGATAAACTCCTGCCTGCAAGACTCCAGTTCCGCGCGAGTCCCGAAAGCGATATCTCCGATGAGTATCCTGCCTCCAGCTTTGAGAAGCCTCAGCAGTTCGTGAATGAGAGCTATCTTCTGATCATCAGTCAGATGATGCATGGCATAGATGGCCACGATGAAATCATATTTCTTCTCCAGAAGCGACTCAACCAGCCCCTCACCAAAGTCCTTCTGGTAAAGGTGCGCTCTCGGCATCCTGGCCTGCGCAAGTTCTGTCATCCTTGCAGAATAGTCCTGGCCGTAGATATCACAGCCGTTTTCATATAGTTTAGAAGCAAGAGTACCAGTGCCAAAGCCCAGTTCAAGAACTGTTGCGCCTCTCTTCTGCAGAATGGTCTGGGTGATACTCTCATGGATCTCCCTGTACCCTGCAAAAGGATAAGAATTCTTTTTCGCCTCCAGCTCCATGTCTCTATCGTAATTGTCTGCCCAGGCATCAAAGCCTTTGCTGTCAAACATATTTCTTACCTCCTGGGTCTATCCGATATATTCTTTCCTCTTTACACCACAAACAGATTTAGCGATATGTATGTTTGTATTATACCACACATCATCATCTATCTAAAGCCTTTTCATAGGGACAGCTTCGCCTAAAACAGTTTCAGTATATAAAAAAGCCCGGTCCGCAATAATGCGAATCGGGCGTAAACGCATGATTCCATGTTTCATGAAAACAGATATAATGAAGGTGATAATGTATGATTCTACCTGGACTTCGAAACTTCGGGTCCTCCCCGGGGTAAAACCACAAATAAATGGGGATGGAAACTTCGAGTCCTCCCTTCGGCCATGTTTATCCCACCACTCATCCCACCGTTCATGTGATTGAACGTATAGTGAGCAGTAAGATCGGCTAAAAGGCACTTTCTCAATCTTACTATACAGTATATGTTCCGTGATAAACAAAAGATCTTCACGCTTTTGTGAAGATCTTCGAGTCTGGTTGCGGAGGGAGGACTTGAACCTCCAACCTCCGGGTTATGAGCCCGACGAGCTACCATTTGCTCTACCCCGCGATGTCATATGATCGGCTGCAGGGACGCTACCCACGCAAACCGTTAAAAAGGAATTTATTGGTGCCGGAGACCGGGGTCGAACCGGTACGATCGGTAAGGATCGCGGGATTTTAAGTCCCGTGCGTCTGCCAATTCCGCCACTCCGGCAAAAAATCCCGCAGGCTGCATATAGCAGCTTGCGGAATGGTGAGATTGGCTCCGGGGGTGAGACTCGAACTCACAACCTTGCGGTTAACAGCCGCCTGCTCCGCCATTGAGCTACTCCGGAATACGGTCGCCGTTCCCAGCGACATTTGATATTATACTCCTACCCTTCATATTATGTCAAGGGCTTTTTTGCCTAAAAATAAACATTTAAAGATATCAGCCCAGCGGCACCTGTCTTTCATCAGGATAACGTGCAGCCACCCATCTTTTTATGTGTTCCATAAAGGCTGAAGCAGCCAGTGAAAGCTTATCCTTATCCCTGCAGGCGATCCCCAGTTTTCTGTATGCCGGAGGATCCAGAGGCACCTGTGTAACGTTTTCTTTGAACCCCTGAAGCATCATCTCGGACATCAGGCTGGTCCCCAGTCCCTGCTCCACCATGGCTACCACAGCATGGTCGTCGCTTTCCACGAACCTGGCGTTAAGTTCGATCTTGTTTACAGCCAGTATCCTGGTTATCTCATCGTCCACACCCTCGTTAAGCGCCACGTATGGTAGCTCCTTCAGTTCCTCGAGCCTGATGCTCTTCCTTTTGGCATAAGGATCGTCTGATGCGAATATGCACACGATGGGATCGCTCAGAAGGAAATCCTCCTGAAGATCGTATTTAGTGGGATAATCCGTGAAGGTCAGATCCAGCCTGCCGCTTTCTGTAAGGGTCGACGTCTCTTCGTCCGTTCCGTGGACAAGCTCAAACCTTACGTCAGGATGCTCGTCGCTGAATTCCCTGATCATTCCGGGGAGCCATTGAGAAGATGCGCTGTTGAAGGTGCCGATCCTGATCAGTCCCATCTGCTGGCCGTTGATCTGGCCCACAGCTTCTTCCAGGCTCTTCTGGGCGTTAAGCACGTCCATTATATAAGGCATCACTACCTCACCCTCTGGAGTCAGCCTTACGCCTCCCCTGTCCCTCTCGAGCAGCGCTATGTCCAGCTGCTCCTCCAGGCCGTTTATCATCCTGCTCAAACCTGACTGGGTATATCCCATCTCTTCCGCAGCCCTTGAAAGAGTTCCAAATTCGAGGGTTTTTACAAGTGCTTCATACTGCAAAATATTCATGACCGGTCCTATTCTTTTCTATGATAAAAAATCATCAAAAATATGCGTATATCTCATTTTACTTCATACTTAATTTAAAATATAATATAGTTAGCAATTATAGTCAAGTTTTATCACGTTAAATCAATTCAGGAGGTTTTTTATGAAAAAGTTTAATCATGTTATCGTCAGACGCCCCTGCAGAGCTATGGTAGAAGGTATCACTTCCGGACTTTATCCCGGCAAGCCCGACTATGAAAGAGCACTTGAGGAACACGATGACTACATCTCCGCCCTTTCAAGATGTGACGTTGATATCACTATCCTTCCCAAGGACGAGAGATATCCCGACTCCTGCTTCGTTGAAGACCCTGCCCTTATCACCAAGGCTTGCGCTATCATCACCAACCCCGGTGCTGAATCCAGAAACGGTGAGAAGGACGAGATCATCGGTGCTATCCGTCAGTTCTTCCCTGAGGATAAGATCGAATACATCAAGGCTCCCGGAACTCTTGAAGGCGGCGACGTAATGATGTGCGGAGATCACTTCTTCGTAGGACGTTCCGCAAGAACAAACGAGGAAGGTATCCGTCAGCTTACAGAGATCCTTGCCAAGTATGGCATGACCTGCTCCGAAGTTCCCCTTGAGGAAGTTCTTCACCTCAAGACCGGCGTTAACTACCTTGAAGACAACAACATGCTGGTTTGCGGAGAATTTGTTGACAAGCCGGACTTCAAGGACTACAACAGGATCATCATCCCCGAGGAAGAAGCTTACGCTGCTAACTGCATCTGGGTAAATGACACGGTTATCGTACCCGAAGGATATCCCACAGTTCTCAAGGCTGTTCAGGATCTCGGATACAAGACTCTCGTTGTAGATACATCAGAGTACAGAAAGCTCGACGGAGGACTCAGCTGCCTGTCACTCAGATTCTAAAAAAGAAAATATAAGGGGTATTTCGGACCGCTATCAATTATTCATTTATTCAAAACAACATCAGTTTTACTAATTTAAATCATCACTTCAGTTTTACGTTATTATCGGAGGAATAAACATGGATAATAATAACAATCAGAACCAAAGGACTCTGGGCGTATTTCCCCTTATGATGTTCGCCGTCGGAGTTACCCTTGCTTCCGGAGTTTTCAGCTTATCAGGAGACTTCGCTGCAAGCGGCGCATCAACAGCCGGTACTCTTCTCGGCTGGCTTGTCTGCGGTATCGGAATGTTCGGACTTTGTATGGCTTTCTTCAAGCTCTCAGTAGTTAAGAAGGAACTCACTTCCGGACTTGCTGCTTACGGCAGAGTGGGATTCGGCGAGTATATCGGATTCAACGTAGCCTGGGGCTATTGGATCAGTGCGATCCTTGCCATCGGAGCTTTCGTTTCCCTCTTATTCGCATCCCTTTCACACTTCTTCAGCTTCCTTGGAGAAGGTACAAACCTTGCAAGCTTCGTGATTGCTTCCCTTCTCGTATGGGCATTTGCGATCGTAGTACTTCAGGGTGTAAATGAATCAATCATCATCAACATATTCGTAGTACTTGCTAAAGCTATTCCCATCGTAGTAGCCGTTCTGGCTGTAATCCTCACAGGAGCTTTCAGCGGAGAAGTATTCATGGATCACTTCACAGAAGGTATTGACGGACAGACACTTTTCCAGCAGGTTAAATCAACTACCTTCGTAACAGCATGGACCTTCGTAGGTATCGAGGGTGCTGTAGTAGTTTCCGGACGTGGTAAGACCACCAAGATATCCGGACAGGCTACTGTAGGAGCTTTCCTCACGCTGTTCACTCTCTACGTGATCATTTCCATCCTTTCCATGGGTGTTATGACCAATGCAGAGCTGGCTGAACTCGACACTCCTTCACTTGGCGGAGTTCTCGGTGCAGTAGTTGGCGAATGGGGAGTTAAGCTGGTAGACATCGGCGTTATCGTATCCCTCGTAGGTGCACTCTTCACCTATGCTATCCTGAACACTGACGGATGCTATGGTCCTGCAGATCAGGGAATGTTCCCCGCAGTCTTCACCAAGAAGAACAAAAAAGGAGCTCCCACATGGTCAGTAATCGCTGCAGCTCTCCTTTCACAGATCCTTCTCGTTGTAATGTTCCTGAACGACGCTTCCTTCCAGGCTTGCTACGCACTGTCAACAGCAGGTATCATGGTACCTTACGCTGTATCCGGTCTGTACTACCTGAAGGTCGTTATCAAGGGAGAAGACAAGGGAATCGAAGGCGCTGGCTCCAACTTCACCAGATGGCTCTTCGCTATCATCGGTGCTGTTTACGGTGTATGGCTTCTCTACTCAGTAGGCTGGGTATACTGGATGATCCTTGCTATCCTCTACACACCCGGATGCATCTTCCACTTCATCGCTCGTAAAGAACAGGGCAAGAAGCCTTTCGACAAGAACTGGGAGTATGTACTGTTCGTAGCACTTGTAATTCTTTGCATCGTAGCTATCGTGCTTACAGCTCAGGGCAAAGTTGCATGGTTCTAATCTACAGGAGGTAAGGCTATGAAATATGGCTGCCAGTCAATGACGGGTAAGATCGAGACCATTCTTCTTAAAAAACCCGAGCAGGCTTTTATCTCTCAGGAAAACCTTGAGAAGACCTGGGAAGAATTCAAATATTTCGGCTGCCCCGACTATAACAAGGTGCTGGAAGAATACGCAGTATTCGAGAAGTACATCAAAGAAAACGTTCCGAACGTTTACTACCTTCCGGAAGATGACCGCACAGGTCTGGACTCCATCTACACTCACGATTCCTTAAAGATCACCTGCAAAGGTGCCATCTACTTCCCTATGGGAAAGGAACTGAGAGGGCGCGAAAGACTCGCAACACGTGCTTTTCTTGAGTCCATCGGAGTTCCCACTCTCGGTGAGATCACCTCACCCGGAAAGATGGAAGGCGGCGACGTTCTCTGGATCGACGAGAAAACCGTAGCCATCGGCCGCGGCTATCGCACAAACGACGAAGGTATCAGACAGTTCAAGGAACT
>JAZQAY010000080.1:0-11391 GCA_045545455.1 Anaerovoracaceae bacterium
CGTGCCGTAATCAAAGGTTTTCGACTGCAAAATGCAGCTCAGCACGTAATGGCAGCACGCAAGGCTATCAAGAAGGCATTCCAGTATCAGCTGGACGGCAAGGGATACTCGATCGTTGAGATCGTTACATCCTGCCCGACCAACTGGGGCCTCGATACACTGAAGTCTCTTGACTTCCTCAGAGAGAAGATGTTCGAAGAGTATCCTCTCGGAGTATTCAGAGACGAAGGAAAGAAGCTTAAATAGGAGGGGTACCATGGAAAGAAATCTTATGATCGCCGGCTTCGGCGGACAGGGAGTTATGACAATGGGTAAGCTCCTGGCAGAGGCAACATCCCAGGCTACAGACCTGAATGTCACATTCTTCCCTTCATACGGCGCTGCTATGAGAGGCGGCACAGCTAACTGCTACGTAGTTATTTCAGATGATCCTATCGGAGCACCTGTAAGCTACTCCCTTGAGGACCTCGTTGTAATGAACGGACCATCCCTGCACAAGTTCATCGGCAACCTGAAGCCGGGCGGGACACTGTTCGTCAACAGCACGATCGTTACAGATCCTATCGACAGAGACGACATCAAAGTCATCAAGGCTCCTGTAACACAGATGGCTATCGACATCAAGAACGAGAGAGCACTCAATGTAATCATGCTCGGCGTTTATGTAGGCGCTACAGATGCGGTTCCTGAAGAAGTAATCGTAAAGGGCATCGAGCACAAGTTTGCTCACAAGCCAAAACTGATCGAGCCTAACGTAGAGGCATTCAAGATGGGACTCAAGATCGGAAGGGAGCAGAAGTAATGAAGAAAGTTTTAGCTTTACTGTGTGTATGTCTCCTCGGCTGCTGCGCATTCACTCACCGCAGAGTGATCGCTGCATGCATCAAGGGCGAGCCTATGCCTAAGGCACCGGCATGGCACTTCTGGGTCAGGAAAGAGAACCGCAGAGCATAGCACGGGTTAAAAACGGATAAAAGATGTCTGCATTTCATGATGAAATGCAGACATCTTTTTGTTATAATAAACAAGTTAATGCGCAGGGCGGCACAGGATTCTTAGTCCGGCACCTGCAAAAGAGTAACTAACACATCAGAAAAGACTAAAAAACAAAGCTCTCATTTGAGCGGAAAGGTCAGAAAATGAACGAAAAGGGTAAATATTACATCTCAACTCCGATCTATTATCCGAGCTCCAATCTGCACATCGGCCACACATACTGCACAGTAATGGCTGATGCTATGGCAAGATTCAAAAGACTGCAGGGATATGACGTAATGTTCCTGACAGGTACTGACGAGCACGGACAGAAGATCCAGACCAAGGCAATCGAGAAGGGCGTTACTCCTCAGGAGTACGTTGACGAGATCGTTGCAGGTATCAAGGATCTGTGGGCAACCATGGAGATCTCTTATGATGATTTCATCAGAACTACAGAAGAGAGACACATGACAAGAGTCCAGAAGATCTGGCAGAGGATGTATGAGAAGGGCGATATTTATAAAGGCGCATATGAAGGACTGTACTGCACACCATGTGAATCCTTCTGGACAGAGAGCCAGCTGGTGGACGGCAAGTGCCCGGACTGCGGCAGACCTGTTGAGAAGGCAAGCGAAGAGGCATATTTCTTCAAGCTTTCCAACTATGCAGACAAGATCCTCAAGCTCTACGATGAGCATCCTGAATTCCTCGAGCCTGAGACAAGAAGGAACGAGATGAGAAGCTTCATCGAGCAGGGCCTCGAAGACCTCTGTGTATCCAGATGCACATTTGACTGGGGTATTCCTGTACCTAATGATCCGAAGCACGTTATGTACGTATGGGTAGACGCGCTCTCCAACTACGTTACAGCTCTCGGCGGACCGGACGACTGCGAGAAGTACAACAAGTACTGGCCTGCAGATGTTCACCTGGTAGGAAAGGAAATCGTAAGATTCCACTCCATCATCTGGCCGGCAATGCTGATGAGTGCAGATCTGCCTCTGCCAAAGCAGGTAAGAGGACATGGCTGGCTGCTGCTCGGCGGTGAGAAGGTATCGAAGTCCAAGGCTTCAAAGGGCGAGGACGTTATCGATCCTGTTATCCTCATCGACCGTTACGGCATCGACGCTCTGAAGTATTTCCTCCTGAGGGAGTATACCTTTGGACAGGACGGAAACTTCACCAACGAAGTAATGCTGAAGAGGATCAACTTCGACCTCGCAAACGACCTCGGAAACCTTCTTTCAAGAACTGTTTCCATGATCGAAAAGTACTGCGGAGGAGTTGTGCCTCAGGCCAAGACACATGACGAGACAGACGAAGATCTAAAGAATATCGCTGTAAGCGCTGCTTCCAGGGTAAGTGATGAGATGGACAAGTTCGCCTTCAACATGGCCCTCGAAAGGATCTGGACCGTAGTAAGACGTGCCAATAAGTACATCGATGAAAAGGCACCCTGGATACTCGCAAAGGATGAGGCAAAGAAGGACGAGCTTGATACAGTAATGAACCATCTGGCAGAAACCTTGAGGATCGTTTCCATCCTCATTTATCCCTTCATGCATACTACATCTGAGAAGATCAGAAAGCAGCTTGGCATCGAAGGCGAGATCATATGGGAAGACTCAGAGGTCTTCGATATGATGAACGGCGAGCAGGTGAAGAAGGGCGAGCAGATCTTCCCCAGACTCGACGTGGAGAAGGAACTTGCCGAACTCACGAAGATCGCAGAAGCTGAAGCTGCAAGGAAGGCTGCAGGAACTGTTCAGGATCCCGTTGAAAAGGCTATCGCAGGATCCGTTCCTCTCAAGCTTAAGGACGAGATCGTTTACGGAGACTTCGACAAGATGGACTTCAGGGTGGGAACCATCCTGAAAGCAGAAAAGCATCCAAACGCCGACAAACTTCTGGTATTCCAGGTGAAGATGGGAACAGAGGTGAGACAGGTCATCAGCGGAGTTGCAGACAGTTTCGTTCCCGAAGAGATGGTCGGTAAGAAGGTCGTAGTAGTTGCGAACCTCAAGCCCAGGATGCTCAGAGGACTTGAGTCCCACGGCATGCTTCTCTTCGCAGGAGACGACGGAAAGAACTACGTGGTCACGACTGATGCTCCCGACGGAGAGATCGTAAGCTAGTAAAAGAAAGGATCAGATAAGGCGGGGCCTTGTGCCCCGCTTTTGAACCTATGGAGAAAATACTTTTTGATTCACATACCCACCTTAATAACGATGACTTTACCCCTGAAGAGAGGGAAGAAAGGATCAGAGAGATCGAAGCTTCAGCGGTAGGATATATCTGCGATATCGGCTTCGATATGACCAGTTCACGTCTCGCAGCTGAACATGCGTCAAGGCTTGGATGGTGCTATGCAGCAGTAGGCATGCACCCTCACGACTCACAGTATATGACTGAAGAGGGACTTGAGGAGATAAGGACGCTGGCGTCTGATCCAAAGGTAGTGGCTATAGGAGAGATCGGACTTGACTTTCACTACGATCTTTCCCCGAGAGACACTCAGAGGTACTGGTTCAGGAGGCAGATCAGACTGGCGAATGAACTGGGAATGCCCATCGTTATACATTCAAGAGAGGCCGACAGGGAAGTCATGGACATCCTGATCGAGGAGGGAGCTTTCAGCGAGGAAAGAAAGAAATTGTTCCCCGACGGAACTCCTCACGTGGACATCCACTGCTATTCAGGTTCCGCAGAATTCGCAAAGGAATACCTTAAGCTCGGCGCGGTCCTGGGCGTGGACGGACCTCTCACATACAAGAATAACCGAAAGACGGTGGAAGTCGTGGAGACGGTGCCCATCGAAAGTCTTCTGGTGGAGACAGATGCTCCTTATCTCACGCCGGTACCCTTCAGAGGGAAGCCTAACAGGAGCCCCTACGTGGAGTACGTAGTAAGAAAAGTGGCGGAGATAAAGGGGATGGAATACGAGGATGCCGCACGCATAACTTCCGATAACGCAAAGAAATTCTTCATGATACGCTGATGGAATTAAAGACGAAGATCCTGAATACAGTCAAAGAAAGAGAATTGTTTACAGACGGGGATCATCTGGTGCTGGGGCTTTCCGGCGGGCCGGATTCGCTGTCCCTTTATGATGCTCTTCTGGAGCTGATGGAGGATAACCTCAGGACTTCAGGACGCTTCGGGATAAGCTTCACACTGCATCCCGTGCATGTGAACCACAAGTTCAGACCGGGAGCAGCTGAAGAGGACCAGGCCTTCTGTGAAAGGACTGCGCTTGAAACTTCAGAAAGGTTGTCAGGGGCATATCCTTTGAGGACTTTCGTCGTGGACTGCAATGCCCTGGCATCGGAACTCGGAATGACGAGTGAGGAAGCGGGAAGAAAGGCGAGATACGACGCCTTCAGGACTGTCGGAAGGGAAGTCATGGAGGAGTTCTCCTGCGGGCCTGAAAGGGTGAAGATCCTGGTAGCCCAGAACGCAGATGACCAGGCTGAGACCATACTTTTCAGGATACTTAGGGGAACAGGACCTGATGGACTGTCGGGCATGTCGTATGCCAGAGAAGACGAAAGCGGTTTCAGCGTCATAAGACCCATATTAGATATAAAAAGGGAAGAGATAGAGAGATATTGTGAGGAAAAGGGGCTGGAACCCAGAAGAGATCATACCAACGAGGAGGCTGTTTACGCCAGGAACAAGATAAGGCTTGAACTGCTGCCTCTTCTTAAAAAAGAATATAACCCCGGCATAACTGACGCCCTTAACAGGCTGGGACGTTTAGCAGAGGAAGATAAGGGGTATATATATAAGAATGCCGTATCGGCATGTGAAAGCCTGCGTACGGGAGAGCATTCCTTTGACGTAAGAGGCCTTAAGGAACTGGAGCCTTCTGTCAGGAAGAGGGTGTATCTTCTGGCTCTTTCCGAGATCGGAATGAGGGAGAACGTCACCGAAAAGCATCTCAAGGCCGTGGACTCCGTCCTCGCCTCGCAGAACCATAAGGCTGCTACAGCTGAGCTTACGGGAGGCTTCCGCGTCTCAAGGGTCAGACGTGACCTGAAATTTTTTAAGGAAGACTAAAAACAGGTCAATATAAAAGACCTGTTGAAATACCGTATTTTTTGTGATAAAATACAAAAACACGATTAAAAAGGAGACAAAAATTGAAACGTTTTTCAAAAAACCTTACGATCTATATTCTGCTCTTTGCTATCGTTTTCGGAGTGGCATACTTCTTTAACGGTCAGCAGAATACCGAGATCAAAACTACTGAAATAGAGCTGAGCAAATTCATCAGTTACCTGGACAGGGAGATGATCTCTGAGGTAGAGGTGAACGGCGTCATGGTCACCGGCAAGACCGGCGAGAATGAATACGTGTACTGCTACGTACCTTCAGCCTATGAGGTCGCCATGCTGGATGAACAGTACCTCTTCCCTATGGCTAAAGAGGGTAAGATAGTGTATAAGAGCCCCAAACCCTCATCGGGTTCATTCTGGCTCAACGTGATCCCCAACGTGCTCATGATAGGTGCCATGATCTTCCTGTTCTACATTATGATGAACGGCGGAGGAAACGGCAAGGCCTTCCAGTTCGCCAAATCCCGCGCGCGTCAGGTAAAGGGAGAGAAGACCACATTTGAAGACGTGGCAGGACTTGAAGAAGAGAAGGCTGAACTTGAAGAGATAGTCGACTTCCTCAAGAACCCCGGCAAATACAACGAGCTGGGAGCCAGGATCCCCAAGGGAGTGCTTCTGGTGGGTCCTCCGGGAACAGGTAAGACATATATCTCAAGAGCCGCTGCAGGTGAAGCAGGAGTTCCTTTCTTCACTATCTCTGGTTCAGACTTCGTGGAGATGTTCGTCGGAGTCGGCGCATCCCGTGTACGTGACCTTTTCGGGGAAGCCAAGAAGAATGCTCCCTGCATCGTTTTCATCGATGAGATCGATGCCGTGGGACGTAAGCGCGGATCCGGTATCGGCGGAGGCCACGATGAAAGAGAACAGACTCTCAACCAGCTCCTGGTTGAAATGGACGGTTTCGCACCTAACGCAGGTATCATCGTCATGGCTGCCACAAACAGGCCTGACGTGCTCGACCCTGCGCTCCTTCGTCCCGGAAGATTCGACCGTCAGATCGTTATCGGCCTTCCTGACGTGAAGGGCAGAGAAGCCATCATCAAGGTACACTCCAGGAATAAACCCCTTGCGGATGACGTGACCCCTGAGATCCTTGCCAGAAGGACCATGGGATTCACACCTGCAGATCTTGAGAACGTGCTCAATGAAGCAGCCCTGATCACCGCCAGGAGGAACGGCAGATACATCAGGATGGAAGAGATAGAGGAAGCTATACGCAAGGTCCAGATGGGTCCTGCGAAGAAATCCAGAGTCGTATCAGACGAAGAAAAGAAGCTTACAGCTTATCACGAAGCGGGTCACGCGGTGGTATCCAGAAGCCTTCCCAAGCATATGGACGTGCATGAGGTAACCATCGTTCCCAGAGGACGTGCCGGCGGATATACAATGTACCTTCCTGAGGACGACAATATGTTCCAGACAAGACAGGAAATGTACAACCACATCGTTACTTCCATGGGCGGCCGCGTAGCAGAAAAGCTGAAGATGGACGATATTTCTGTCGGAGCTTCGGGAGATATCCAGCAGGCTACCAATATAGCCCGTGAGATGGTGACCAAGTACGGCTTCAGCGATGAACTCGGGAACGTGAACTACGGCGGAGACGGTGAAGTCTTCCTGGGAGCTGACTTTACAGCCCATAAGACTTACTCTGAAGATACTGCCAAGATGATCGACGATGAGATCAGAAGGATCATCGGGGAAGGCTTTGCTCTCGCAGAAAAGATACTTACAGAGAATGATGACAAGCTCGAGAGAGTAGCACAGGCTCTGCTTCTCGTAGAGACCATCGACGGAGATCAGTTCGAGGCTCTGTATAACGGGACTATGGAACCTGATGACCTTAAGAAGTCCGTAGACGAAGAAAAAGAGCTTCAGAAAAAGCAGGATGAAGAAGAAGCCAAAGAAACAGAAAGGATACTTCGCGAGAAAGCCGAGATAGAGGCAAGGGAAGCAGCTCAGAGAGAAGAAGGATTTATCACTCTGGGAGAAGTCATGGACGACGAAGACCCTGATACGAAAGAAGGCGAATGAGAATGAGAACAAAAGTCATTAACAACACCATCACAAGACTTCTGAATTTTGAAAAGTATTCCAACTTCAAGCAGGCTCTCGAGGATACGGCAATAGTTAATGATTTTCAGGTTGTTTTACTTTCAGAAGATTTCAATCCGCTTATCATAGTGGAAACAAGACATCAGATCACCATCGATGAAGCTATCAGAGTGGGAAGGGATCTGGCCAGCGGCGTAGGCGATTCATACAGATTCGTTGAGATCGGAGGCACCAAGACTTACTGGGGAGCTATAAATATCAACTCGGGTAAGTATTATCTTCTCCTGGTGGATAATGAAGACAAGTATACCAATGAAGAGATAAACATGCTCGCCGAGATCATCGAACTGAGCATGGGAATGTGGAAATACACTCCTGAGAGGGATGCCAAGGCCGAGTTCATAAGAGCCCTTATAAGGGGAAACAAGTCTCTCGCATATTCCTTAAGAGAGGAAGCGGGAGTATCGGGCGAAAACATCCTGGGAGTATTCTTCATCAGGGATTTCGACCAGCAGAAGGTTGAAGAAGCCTATCAGGAAGCTGAAGAGAACGGCGATATCCGCATGATAAAGGTGATCGAAGATAACGGAAGCTACGGTATTATCCTTAAGCAGACTCCTGTGCAGGAGAAGGCAGACGTTAACTATATCGAAGAGTGCATTGCATTGTTCGACAGGATAAAAGAGGATAAGAAGGTCCGCGTATTCCACGTTACCGGTGTGGACGGAATAGAAGGTGCCGGAGACGGTCTCAGGCTCATCAATGAGACCAGTTCCTTCGTTGAAAACATTTTTCCCTACAAGAGAGTGTTCTCAAAGTATGAGCTGGTGCTTGTCTCCAACTGCATCTACATCCAGATAACAGGAGGCCAGCTGAAAAAGAACTATATGGACCTCCTGGAGCCTTTCAGAAAGGAAGGATCCAACAAGGCCAGACAGCTTCTGGAGACCCTTGAGACTTTCGTACTGGATGCAGGGATGAATTCCGCCAAGACTTCGGACTTCCTTGAGGTGCATACCAACACCGTACAGTACAGGCTAAAGAAAATAAACGAGATCCTGGGTGCTGAGATCACAGGAAACCGGGTGATCCCGGGACTGACCGTTGCCCTGGCCCTGAGAAGGATGGAAAATGGTAACAATAGGTAACTTTGAAATAAAAGACAGATTCGTATTAGCGCCGCTTGCTGGAATAACAGACGGCGCTTTTCGTCGTATATGCTTTCAGATGGGAGCAGCCATGGCCTGTTCCGAAATGGTGTCCGCAAAAGGACTGTTCTATGGAGACAGGAAGACGGGAAAACTCCTGACCATACTTCCCGGAGAGGGTCCGGTGGGCTATCAGATATTCGGGCATGAACCCGATATAATGGCCTTTGCGGCAAGGGAGCTGGACGGTTATGACAACGCCTTCCTGGATATAAACATGGGGTGTCCCGTTCCGAAGGTGGTAAAGAATCACGAAGGGTCTTATCTGATGAAGGAACCGGATCTGTGCTTCGATCTGGTGCAGGCCTGTGTTAAGAATACGTCCAAGCCCGTGACCGTCAAAATAAGGGCGGGCTGGGACAAGGACCATCTGAACGCTGCTGAGGTGGCTTCAGCCTGTGAATCAGCAGGAGCAGCGGCGGTGGCTGTCCACGGAAGGACAAGGGAACAGTACTATTCGGGAAAGGCTGACTGGTCTGTGATAGCGAAGGTAAAAAAGGCGGTGAGGATACCGGTCATCGGAAACGGTGACGTGACGTCCAGGGCCGACGGCATCAGGATGATGGAGGAGACGGGCTGCGATCTGGTCATGATAGGACGCGGTGCACTGGGTAACCCCTGGATATTCGACCGATCCCACGACGGACCGCCGACACCGGATGAACTGAAGGAAGTCATGATGAGACATCTCACTGATACTGCTGAACTCAAGGGAGAACATATAGCGGTGCTTGAGATGAGGAAACACGTGGGCTGGTATCTTAAAGGAAGACCGGGAGCGGCTTCCTTCAGGAATGAAGTAAACCGGATAGACGATATCGAAGAATTAAAAAATGCTATTGCCGCTATCCTTTGATTATTGAATTTGATCGTCACAGGATATATAATTTAATTATCAGTAAGCAGTTATAAGAAGATCGAGGGTATACTGGAGGTAACTATGTATTGCAGGAATTGCGGAGAACAGTTGAATGACAATGACAGGGTATGTCCCGCATGCGGGACTCCGGTCGTGAAGACCGGCCCTCAGGGAGCACCTAATAACGGACCTCAGACTTATGCTTACGGAGGGACTGATGATGCCCCCCGCCAGACTTACCAGTATTCAGGTCCTGAATATCAGCCTTCGCCTGACACCGGATCCAAGGGCTGGGGAGTTTTGGGATGCTGCCTTCCTTTGATCGGGCTCATCCTTTTCCTCGTATGGAAGGACGATAAGCCGAGATCAGCCAGGTCCGCAGGCATAGGAGCTATCATTGGCGTGGCACTCTGCGTGCTGACGATCATAGCTCTCTTTGCGCTGGGAGTAGGCCTTAGCGCCCTCGGTATCGCAGAAGGCGTATACAGCGGTGATATCGATCTCAGCGAATTGCAGAACTACATCGGTCAGAATATATGATCGTTTTATGAGAGACGGCCATAGTGCCGTCCGATTTTAATTATGAATTATCCAACGGGCGTCAGATTTGAAAAACAGATCAGGTTTATGTATAAATGGCTGCCGATATTTTGCGGCTGTCATCAGAGACCGGAACGCTCGTTTTTTGTTAATGGATATCAGATGCCGGTGTGTGCCAGATGCGAAGGAGAGCTTTTCGGGATACTCGCAGCTCTGATCGCAATATGGTGGATGAGACCGCCTTACTGGCTTATGGCTGTGATCATGATACCCATGATCGCAGATGGTCTGATCCAGGGCCTGACGAAATATGAGAGCACCAACCGGAGAAGGCTTATCACAGGAGTTCTGTTTGGATTCGGGATAACTATGATAGTACTTATGTTCTGTATAGCGGTTTTTAGGCTGGGTATCGCAGTTGGAAGCGGACTCAGGGGATAGGAGGCATCATGGCAAGGGTAGTATCGGTAGAGACCATGCGTCAGTCAGACGCATATACAATAGAGAATCTTGTTCCTTCAAAGGAGCTTATGTACAGAGCCGGCCGCGGCATTTTCGAGATCGTGGACAAGTACGGACAGGAGAAGTGTGAAAAGGCGGCGGACGGAAGGGATGTATGCGATGAGATGATAGAAGCTTCCGGGATGGGATCCTGCAGAAGATGGTATCTCAGCTGTCCTTACGGCTGCGCTGAGAACAGGACAGGCTGGAAAGCTCCGGTCGCCATCGCAGCCGGAAAAGGAAACAATGCAGGTGACGGCTACGTGGTTGCCGGGCTGCTGAATGCCAGAGGGATACCTGTGGATCTGATACTATTGGATGAGAAGTTCTCAGAGGACGGGAAGTATTACTTTGACGATTGCATGGAATCTGAGATACCTGCGAAAGCATATGAGCCGGGCATACATCTCGCGGAGTACGGAACGATATTGGATTGCCTCCTTGGGACCGGATTTTCAGGAGAGGTGAGAGAACCAATGGCAGCCTTTATCCGGGCTATAAACGAGGCTGGTGAGAAAGGAACTTTCGTGGTCTCCGCAGATATCAACAGCGGTCTGAACGGAGATACGGGGGAAGGAAGCCTCTTCGTAAAGTCAGATCTGACTGTGTCGATAGGTGAATTCAAATACGGACACTTCATCGGCCGTGCTGGGGAGGCCATGAAAGACAAGGCGAACGTGGATATTGGGATTGAGATCATAGGGGAAGTGAAAGAGATAGAAGAATAGAACCATATGTTCAAAAACAGAAACAGGCTGCGAGTGGCAGCCTGTTTCTTTGCTTGATATTGATATTCGGCGCCGGGTACAAGACCTAACGCGTTGAATACTTGATTAACCGAAGTATCTCTTGAGGAGTCCTTCGAATCCCTTGCCGTGTCTTGCTTCGTCGCGACCAATTTCATGAACGATGTCATGGATAGCATCGAGGTTGAGTTCCTTAGCTCTCTTGGCAAGATCAGCTCTTCCCTGAGTTGCGCCGTATTCAGCGTCAGCTCTCAGTTCGAGGTTCTTCTTAGTGGAATCTGTAACAACTTCACCCAGGAGTTCTGCGAAGTGAGCAGCGTGCCATGCTTCTTCGAATGCAGCCTTCTCAAAGAAAGCGCCTACTTCAGGATATCCTTCTCTGATAG
>JAZQAY010000081.1:0-3424 GCA_045545455.1 Anaerovoracaceae bacterium
AGACCGCTTGGCCTCCGACTTCCTTAAGAGGCGGGGCTGACACTCATCTTAAAAGGGGAAGCAGCATCGCGCTGATCATAGGGCCCGAAGGAGGCTTCGAAGAGGATGAGGTTGAGTGCATACTGGACGAATTCGACAGGAAAGCATGCGCCGTCACTTTGGGCAAGACTATACTGAGAACAGAGACCGCAGGTATGGCTGCAATATCCATGATAATGTATGAACTGGAGCTGTGAAAACAGCTCTTTTTCTATTAAAGAAAAAAATAGTTAGCAATTGCTAACTTTTTTATTAAAACCTATTGACAAAGGTTTTTTCATAGTGTATATTAAGTACAACAGTTAGCCAACGCTAACCATTATCTTACAAGCCTTCTTGGTCTCGTTTCATACGGGCCAACGTGAGAGTCATTTTTTCATAACATACACACACCTTAAAGCAGAAAACCCTTGATGAGCCTCAAGGGTCTTTTTGCGTCCTGAAACATTTGTCATATGAATTGAAATATGCTAAAATGTCTTTTATGAAAGCAGCTTTTCACACATTGGGATGCAAAGTTAATCAATACGAGACACAGGCCATGGCGGAGCAGTTCGAGAGGGCGGGCTTCGAGATCGTGCCGGAGGAGGACGCGGCGGATTGCTACGTCATAAACACCTGTACGGTGACTAATCTGGCTGACCGCAAGTCACGTCAGTTCATCAGGCGCGCCAGGCGAGTGAGCCCGGGAGCGGTGATTGCTGTCACAGGCTGTTATTCTCAGGTGAAGCCTGAGGAACTATGGGCTATGCCTGAAGTGGACATAGTGACCGGAAACGGTGACAAGCCGCATCTCATCGATCTGGTGAAGGAGGCTATGGAGGAGAGAAAGAGGATCTATAAGGTCCCTGCCTACGAGTCGCTCTCAGAGTATACGGACCGCGGTATCATCATGAATATGGAGGGCAGGACCCGTGCCTACATCAAGATCCAGGAAGGCTGCAACAGATTCTGTTCCTACTGCCTCATACCTTTTGCGAGAGGAAAGGTGAGATCCAGAGACCCCAGGGAAGTGGTCGAAGAGGCGAAGGCTCTTATCGCCAACGGTTTCAGGGAGATCGTGCTTACCGGTATAAACACTGCGCTCTATGGCACTGAAGAGGGTTTTCGCGAGAAGTACGGAGTTGATGAGTACGGAATAGAATCCATAATCAAAAGGATAGACGCCATCCCCGGAAGCTTCAGAATAAGGCTCAGCTCGCTGGAGCCCACTGTGGTGAACGCTGAATATGTCGGAAAGCTCCTCAAATACGACAAGCTCTGTCCGCACCTCCATCTGAGCATCCAGTCCGGAAGCGACAGGGTGATAAAGTCGATGAACAGACACTACACCAGAGATGAATATCTGGACATAGTGAAAGTCCTTAAAGAGCACGATCCGGGGTATGGAATAACCACCGACATCATCGTTGGATTCCCGGGGGAGACTGAGGAGGATTTCATGGATTCCGTGCATATGACAGAGGAGGCCGGGTTCCTGAAGGTGCACGTCTTCAAGTACTCCAAACGAAAGGGAACCAGGGCCGAGAGCATGAAGGATCAGGTGCCGGGAGAGGTGAAGAATGAGAGGTCTGACAGGCTTCTGGAAGCAGGGGAGAGAGCTGCAAAACAATTCTTTAAGGGGGAATCCGAAAGGACCAGGACGGTGCTCTTTGAAGAGGTGACTGAAGAAGGCCTTCTCACCGGATACACCGAGAATTACGTCAGGGTATATGCGAAGGCTGAAGAAGCACCTGAAAAATATCTTAATGAGTTTTTTACCGTTATCATGGGTGAGCCCTCAGAGGACGGCATGACGGCGGAGATAATAGAGAAATAAACTGACCGAAAGGAGACATACCATGGCAGATTGTATTTTTTGCATGCTGGCAAATCATGAGATCCCTACGAACGTGGTATACGAGGATGACGAGATGTTCTGCTTCCACGATGCAGAACCTCAGGCCCCGGTGCACGTTCTGCTGATCCCTAAGAAGCACATCGAGAACTTTGATGCCCTCACTGACGAAGATGCAGCTCTTATGGGACGTATGATGCTTAAAATCAGAGACATTGCAAAGGATCTTGGGCTTGAAGGAGGCTACAGAGTAGTGTCCAACTGCGGAGAAGATGCATTCCAGACAGTAAAGCATATGCATTTCCATATACTTGGAAAGCGCAAGATGACCTGGCCACCGGGCTGATGGACACAAGTGTCCTGCTGCTTCAGCGCTGCGTAGGGTCTTTAAAAAACACTTGCATTCTCCGAAAAGAGATAGTATAATTCTTTTGTTATAGATAAAGGCTGTTCTGTGGCTACATTGAAACAGCAAGGAGGTGAATCAGATATGGCAACAGTAATCGTTAGAGAAGGCGAAAGTCTGGAATCCGCTCTTAAGAGATTCAAGAGATCATGTGCCAGAGATGGTGTCATGAGCGAACTCAGAAAGAGAGAGCACTACGAGAAACCCAGCGTTAAGAAGAAGAAGAAATCCGAGGCTGCAAGAAAGAAAGCCAGAAAGTTTTAATTAAAACTATCAATTCAAGGTGATCATAGGACCATCGAAGAACAGCCGGCGGGAACTTTGTTTCCGATATCTATAACATTCACCTCAAATATCAAATGATCATCCGAAGGGTCCCTTGCGAAAGGGACCCTTTTTGCAAATATTGCTCTTTAAAAGGGGCGCGAAAGGAGAAAGACATGACTATCAAGGAACAACTTATGGAAGACTTCAAGACTGCTATGAAGGCACATGACGAGGCTGCCAAGAACACCATCAGCTTCGCAAGAGCTGCTGTAAAGCAGTATGAAATAGATCACAGAGGAGAGGAGCTGGATGACCAGGGCATCATCGCTATCCTTTCCAAGCAGGTAAAGATGAGGAAGGACGCTCTGGCGGACTTTGAGAAGGCGGGAAGGACCGATCTCCTCGACCAGTACAACAAAGAGATCGAGATCCTGGAGAAGTATCTCCCCGCTAAGATGAGCGAGGAAGAGCTCCTTAAGGTGATCGGAGAGATCGCAGCCGGCCTCGGCATATCCAAGGGCGACGGACCGAAACTCATGGGTAAGCTCATGGGTCCCGTAATGGGAAAGGTAAAGGGCGTAGCTGACGGAGGAGACGTGAAGCGCCTGGTACAGCAGTTCCTGAACTGATCTTTTACTGGGCATTGAATCAGCCCGATATTGCATCGGCTTGACGGAGAGGAGACGGAAATGAACAAATTTATCGAATACAGAAGAGAATTCCACCACTTCCCCGAACAGGGATGGGATGAGGTAAGGACCACATCCAGGATATATGAGATACTGACAGACATGGGCTATGACTGCCTTATGGGGCTCGAAGTAGTGGACGAAGCCACCATCGATGACATGATGAGGACCCCTGAGGAGAGAAGA
>JAZQAY010000082.1:0-6493 GCA_045545455.1 Anaerovoracaceae bacterium
TCTCCTGTAAAGCGGCTTTATCTCCTCGTCGGACTCCATGATAAGTATGTGCTTTCCTTCGAGTTCCGGACTGCGGTCCGCCGTCTCCTCGTATTCCAAAGGTATCCTGATCCGTACGTCCGTTCCGGCGCCCGGGGCGCTTTCGATATCGATGCTGCCGCTCATGGCTTCCACGAGCCTGTTCACTATGCTCATCCCGAGGCCCGTTCCTTCGATACCGGAAGCCGTGGAGCTCTTCACTCTCTCAAAGGGCTCAAATACCCTCTTCAGGAAATCCTCGCTCATGCCGATGCCGTTATCCTTGCACCTGAATATGAGCTCGGCCCTGTCGCCCTTCACTTCTTCCGAAAAGCTGATCAGTATATGACCGCCCTTCTCGGTGTACTTGGCAGCGTTTCCTATGATGTTCACAAAGATCTGTCTGAGCCTCAGCGTATCTCCGTAAAGGTCTTCGTAGACGATCCCGTCAGTCACCAGTTCGAAGCTGTGCTCCTTTTGTCTGATCTGGGGCACGACTATGGTCATGGTGGCGTGGATCAGCTCACTCAGAGAAAACTTCTCCCTGTCTATGACAAGCCTTCCGGAGTTTATCCTTGACATGTCCAGCACGTCGTTTATGAGGCTTAAAAGATGGGTGCTTGCAGTCTCGATCTTATTGAGGGCATCCGTCACCCTGTTCTTCTCGTCTATGTGCTTTTTTGCCAGGGCTGTCATGCCGACGATGGCGTTCATGGGAGTCCTGATATCATGAGACATGTTTGAAAGGAAGACCTCCTTCGCGGTGTTCGCCGCCTTGGCCTCCTCCAGCTGCTCCCTGAGTTCCTCTATTTCCCTGTTCAGTTCTTCAATGGTTTTTTTGTTATCCATGACTCTCTTCTGATCTAATATCTCAGCTTTTTTCTTACGGTCCTGTAGCCGGGCATGAAGCTCTCCACAAGGCCCCAGAAGTAACGGTCGTGATTCCTGAACCTGGTGTGACAGAGTTCATGCAGGATCACGTAATCCAGCTCTTCATCCGTCCTGTTCACCAGCCTCAGGTTGAAGGTTATATTATCGGTCCTGGTGTCGCACTTTCCCCAGTATGACTTTACGTCCCGTATGTTCCATCCGCTGCATCTTAAGCCGGTCCGCTCCTCCATTAGGGGCACCCTCTCTTCAAGGCGGGCCCGGAGTTCTTTTCTTGCGGCTTCCTTTTTTTCCGGATGGCTGACGTATTCGGGAAAGCGATCCGCCCTTTCCTTTTTCAGTTCTTTTGTCTTTTCTATCCAGCCGGATCTCGACCTCACAAAGGCCATTATCTCGCTTTCAGACATCCCCAAGGGCGCCGACACGGCTACCGTACCGTCATCCTTTACCCTCAGGTACATGTTCCTGATCTTTTTCCTGGTTATCTCTATTTCCATACTTCTGTTTCTTTAAGTTTTAGTCGTATTATGCGAAGCAGGCTCTCATCGATCCTCTCCTCAGTTATCCTTCCGGACTTCACTGCTTCAAGCACAGCATCGTACGCCTTGGCATAATTTCCGGGACAAAGGATTATATCACAGCCCGCCTCTATCGCCATGAGGACCGCTTCCTCCTGCGAGAATTCCGATGAGATGGCTCCCATCTCCATGGAGTCCGTGATCACTACCCCATCATAGCCCAGCTCGTCTCTCAGTTTCTCGCCTATCATGACCGGTGAAAGGGTTGCCGGAAGATCGTCTCCCGTGACTCCGGCCGATACTATATGTGCAGTCATTATCATGTCAGCTTTTGACATGTTTCCTATGAAGGGTATCAGCTCTCTGGATTTGAGCTCATCCCAGCTCCTTTTGGTTATGACGGCACCTGTGTGAGAATCGCTTTCAGTGTCCCCGTGTCCCGGGTAGTGCTTGATGGATGCCATTATTCCTCTGGAGTGAAGGCCGTCTATGCATTCTCCAACCATCTTTGATACCAGTCCGGGATCGGACCCAAAAGACCTGTCCCCTATGACCTTGTTATCCGGATTGGTGAAGCAGTCCGCCACCGGCGCCAGATCCAGGTCAAAGCCATATTCCTTAAGATATGTCCCTATGGCAAGGCCTGCCTTGAAGGCCTGCACGGTGTCCCCTGTATTTCCTATGGAAAGCATACTTTCGAAATTCTGCACGCTGAAATTGCCGTTATTGGCGATCCTGGCCACCATACCTCCCTCTTCATCCACTGCAATGAGAAGAGGCAGTGTGCTGTAGGCGTATGCTGCCATATGAAGATCTTCGTTGAAGGCCTTTATCTGGTCGGGGTCTGTTATGTTCTCGCCGAACATTATGATCCCTGCAGGCATCCTCTCACTCATGCCCTTCTTTAAAGTGTCTGTCACCGAGGTGAGCTTGCCTGAGATCCCCGGGAATGACTCCGGCCTCACGATGAAGAGCTGGCCGATCTTTTGCTCCAGGGTCATGGTGGAAAGTGCCTTCACCTCCACAGGGGTGAAGTACCACTCGATCTCCTTATTCATGTCCTGATTGGCGAACCTGAGAGCAGATAAAGGCAGCTCCCCGAATCCCTTTTCATGTCCATCCAGGATGTACAGCTCTTCCGCCGGCTCATCTGATACGGAATCAGCAAAAGCATACCCGGATCCCTGATATTTGATTGTGAACACACCTCCAACCGCCAGTATCGCGATCAGAAGCAGTGCAATTATTCTTTTCATTGTCCTTTTCCGGCTATTAAGTATGATCTAAACTGTCTGTTATCGGAGCACAGTCTCCCACATATTAATTATACCTTTACCTTTTAACAAAGTCCAATGTTTTACTATTAAAACATACCACGTATCAGTGTACTCAAACCTTCATACAGAAAAAGGACGGACTGAAAGCCCTTCTTCCTGCCCGCCAGTCCGTCCTTCCTTCCCAGAAAGACCGATTACTTCCGGGAAATGCCTGAAATCTCATCAAATATCTGCCATTTAAGGCAGGTAACGCCCCAAATCAATAAAAAAGGACGGACTGGCGCACCTGTTTCAGCCGCTTCAGTCCGTCCCGGGCGGCAGCACAGATTTCTGATGTTGCAACATGCAAGAAAGTATTATAAAATACATATATCAGCACTTTAAAGCAATGCAATTTGCTATAAAATGCAAACGGGTTTTTATTTTACGATATATATTATATCGTAAACTCTTTATATTTTACTCAAACAACTGCAGAGGGAGCATCAAAATGAACAGACCTGAACTGAAAAACGACATCATTGAGCTGCTGGATAAGGATTTCACCTGCCGTCTGGTCGAAGATAATGACGAAGACATCATCAAAGCCCTGAACTGTATCTATTCACACTATAAATATGACTATCTGCATCAGGCACTCTATGATCTTGACTACTTCAAGGATGTTTTAAGAAACGGCAGATTCGTGGCAGCCGTTGCGGAGAATAAACATGGACAGATCGCAGGTTTCGGTGCCAACGACGCTCATCCCTGGTTCCCCGGACTCATGGAAATGGGAGGCCTCATAGTCCACCCCATCGCCCGTGGAAACGGCCTCGGCGACATGCTGGATGACTTCCGCATCGAAGAAGGAAAAAAGAAAGGAATAAGGGGCTTATTCTCCACTCCGATCATGCCCAATCCCGCGTCCCAGATACTCCTCTCCCGCCATGGTTTCATACCCACGGGAATGTACTTCCATGCAGGAGGCCCCGAGTCCCTCGGTGCGTCAGGAGACAGCATACACCCCATGGACTGCGGCTTCGGAGTATATATCTATGACAAAGATACCCTTCACGAGATCTATGCCCCCGATGAGATCAAAGATTTCCTTGAGGACGTCATGGAAGACGTGGGAATCAGATATGAATTCAAAGGATCATCAGGATTCAAATCCGACAAGACCGGCATCGATTTCAACCATGAGGTGCCTTCAAAGCTCCTGGAGACCAGGATCCTGGGGATCAGCCCCGACTTTCCCGAGGTCATCGAAAATCTCCCTTACCACGAAGATGACGATACCGACATCCAGGCTGTCATGATGCTGATCAGCCTGAACGACCCCGGATGCCCCGAACTCTATGAGTATCTCAGGAGCCATGGTTTCATTTTCGCAGGATCCGTTCCCGGCGGCGAAGAAGACCTTATAATCATGGAACACCTGAAACATCCGATCTATAAAGACTTCATAAAGATCCAGCCCGACTACAAAGCTATCATGAATAAAGTGCTTAAGATCAACGGGCTTGAATAAAGGCAAACGAAAACGGCTCACTGGAGCCGTTTATTTATGCATAGCATCTGCGTCTTACGAAAGATATTTCACTATCTGTTTCAAACATTTTCGTCTTATATTTTAAGAATATTCTGTTTAATTGCTTTGTTAAATATTTGGCGCTATAATCTTATTGGAAGGTATTATTATCAATAAGAAGGTGTCAATATGGGTACTAAAAGACCGGATTCCATGACCCTTGGTTTTGCGCTGTTCGCAATGTTTTTCGGAGCAGGCAATCTGATTTTCCCGCCGTTTCTGGGCTTCACCAGCGGCGGCAGCTGGCCGGTCGGATTTCTTTGCTTCATTGCCGCGGACGCAGGCCTGAGTCTTCTGGCCCTTTTCACCATAGCCGCCATCGGAGACGGTGTGGAGGGCATCACCGAAGTCCTTGGAAGCAAGGCTTCCAAACTCTTCCTTTCGCTTTCATGCCTTTGCATCGGGCCGTTCATAGCGATCCCAAGGACGGGAGCCATTACCTACGAGGTGGGCGTCGCCCCTCTCATAAAAGGATCCGGAAGCGTAGCCGTAACAGGCGTATTCTTCCTGATCTGCTTCATCTTCGCCATAAGGCGTGCACGGGTCATCGACCTGATCGGTAAGATCCTCTCGCCGCTGATGTTCATAGCTCTGATGTTCCTGGTCTTCAGAGGGATCATCGACCCCGTGGGACCGGTCGGATCCTCCGCTCCCCTTCCTGAAGTGATCAGGAACGGAACGATATCCGGCTATCAGACGATGGATATGATGGGTTCTGCCGTCTTCTCGATGGCTATAGTCTTCGAGATCACGAATCGCGGCTATAGGGATGCGAAGTCCCAGTTCGGAGTTATCATAAGTTCAGGCACCATCTGCGGACTGCTCCTCTTCATAGTATACGGCGGCCTTGCCTGGCTGGGAGCTACGGCTAAAGACGTCTATCCGGGCGATCTAACTCAGACAGAACTTCTTACCAGACTCACCCTGGATATCCTCGGTAAGCCGGGGCTTCTGATACTGGCTCTCATTGTAGCCTGCGCCTGCATGACTACGGCTGTAGGGCTCCTCACTTCAGTTTCGTCCTTCTTTTCGGAACTCACAAACGGAAAGGTAAGTTACGGCGTGTTCGTCACGGTCTTCACCCTCTTCTCCTGGGTGGTATCGAATTTCGGTATAAGCGTGATCATTTCTATCGCAGCCCCGATCCTCCAGGTGATGTTTCCGGTGATGATAGTACTTACCGTACTCAGACTTTTAAGGAAGCACATAAAGAGCAACTTCGTTTACACCAATACTTCCGGGATCGCAGCCCTGGTGGCTTTAACGGACACGATAAGCGGCCTGACCGGTGTACCCCTCGGTACGGAACACCTGCCGCTTTCAGACATGGGCTTCGGCTGGGTCCTGCCCGCTTTAGCAGCCTCACTGATATCACTTCTGATATCTTACGACAATACTAAAAACTCCGGACGCTGATCCGGAGTTTTTCTTTCAAGTGTTTTCTTTTAGTTTTCTTCTTTAAGAGTCTCCGCGAAGGCCTCGATCTCTTTCAGGTAATCGTTGTCCTTTGTCCTCAGGCTGATATGGCCGTTTGAGGGACGTCCGATGTATTCGTCGAGAGCGTAGATCTTCTTGGTATAATCCGAAGTCCCCTGCTGTGTCACGACGTAGTAGACTTCTTTATCAAACTGTTTACCGTATTTCATGAGAAGGGACTTCCCCATGATGCAGGGTCCTTCAACCCATACAGGCATTCCTATGATCACTCTGTCATACTTGGAGAGGTCCGGCTCGCCGTCTATCGTTACGTCGATAAATTTTTTCATAGATGCAAAGCAGCATCCAACGTAACCAAGGGCGCCGGATCTTTTGCGCCCGTCCGTGTAAGGCCTCAGGCTGCAGCCCAGAACGTCTGCCAGTCTGGTCATCGCTTCCTTAGTGGTACCCGTTCTGGAATAGTATAAGCATAAAGTCTTTTTCATGGTTCCCTCCTGAAATTCCATCAGCATCTGTGGCTTCCGCCGCAGTTTCCTCCGTGACAATTGCCGCCGTGTCCCTCGCCGTGGCCGCAGTTTCCCTCGTGGTGACCGTGATGGTCGCAGTGTGCGTTTGGATCAAATACCAGAGTGCCGTCAGCAAGCGCCATGGCAGCATCGTCTGCTGCCCCCTGTACTCCCGCGAAAAGTTTGATCCCCTGTTCTTTTAAAGCGTTCTGCGCTGCGGGCCCTATCCCCCCGCAGATAAGAGCATCCACGTCAGCCATGTAAAGAAATCCTGCC
>JAZQAY010000083.1:0-3254 GCA_045545455.1 Anaerovoracaceae bacterium
GAGTCTACGTAAAGACTAAATATAACGATTACGCATTTACGCCCATCAGCATCATCGAGGAAGTGGGAGACAAGACGGTAGTTGAAAGCCGCACCTTCTATGATGCCGAAAAGGATGAGATGGTAAATACGGTCAAGAATTACGACAGCGTCAAAAAAGGAGATGGTTCAGAGAATGTCGATAAGGAGTAATATCGAAGAAATAACGGCCAGAAAAAATGCTGCCGCTGAGCGTTCCGGAAGGAAAGGTGAAGACGTCCTGCTGGTGGCAGTGACCAAACTTCACGACTGCGACGAGATCAATGAAGCCATAGACTGCGGTATCACTGATATCGCCGAGAATAAAGTACAGGAAATACTCAATAAATACGAGAAGGTCAAACAGCCGGTGAGATGGCATCTCATAGGACACCTTCAGACCAATAAGGTCAAGTATATAATAGACAAGGTAGCGATGATCCATTCCGTTGATTCGCTGCATCTGGCAAAGGAAATAGACAAGCGTGCTGCACAGCACGGAGTCAGCATGGATATCCTCATCCAGGTAAATTCCGCTCAGGAAGAGAGCAAATTCGGCATAAGCGTGGATGAGACCGAGCAGCTGATACACGATATTCTGGATAATTGTCCCAACGTCCGTATCAGAGGCCTCATGTGCATAGCACCCTGGGAGGATGATCCGGAAGATGCCAAGGTATATTTCGAAGCGGTCAGGGAACAGTTCGACCAATTCGCAGATATAGATCATCCCAATCTTGATTTCAAATATCTGTCCATGGGAATGACGAATGACTTTGAGGTTGCAATCGAAGCAGGTTCCAATCTGATCAGAGTCGGTACAGCCATTTTCGGAAACAGAGATTATTCAAGAAAAATGGGAGAATAAAACAGTCAAATCGATTCTAATTGAAAAGGAGATACAAATATGGGATTTAAAGAAACTCTCGGCAAAATGATCGGTATAGAAGGCGAACCTGAAGAAACGATCACTGCAGAAGAGATCGAAAAAGAAAAAGCCAGACTTAAAGAAAAAGAGTTCAAACCCGCAGCGCCTGCATATAAGGCTCCAGCACAGGTAGTGAGCACACAGCAGAAGCCGCAGCAGAAGAATAATCTGTCATATAACGGAACATCTGCATTCAAGCTTGTGGTCATAGAACCCAAGAGCTTCGATGAATGTCCTAAGCTTGTAGACAGCCTCAAGGGAAGAAGGCCGGTCATAATCAATCTTGAAAACATCGAGACAGAGACAGCTAAGAAGATATTCGATTTCCTTTCAGGAGCAACCTATGCTCTTAACGGAGGAGTCCAGAAGGTCGCCAGCAACATCTTTATCTTTGCACCTGAATCTGTAGATATAGCATCCAACAACCAGGAAGACAGAAATTTTGAATTCGGCAAAAACGGCTCCTGGGCGAAATAATGATCCGGAGGTTAGGTAAATGACGTATGTTTTATGCCGCGCCATCCTGATTTTTTCTGATATATTCGTTTGGGCGCTGATAGCCAGGGCGATACTCAGCTGGTTTGCCAGAGATCAGTATTCAAATCTGGGGAAAGTATACATTGCGCTGATAAGATTTACTGAACCGGTGGTGGCACCATGCCGAAAGGCGCTGTCAAGACTTAACACGGGAATGTTTGACTTCTCCGTGCTGCTTGCGATGATATTGGTACAGGCTGTGGCCAGACTTTTGGTAAATATTATTATCCGGATCGGACTATAAGGAGAAAAAAATGATCACACCTTCAGACATTGAAAACAAAGAATTTAAAAGAGTAAAAAAGGGCTTTGATCCCGATGAGGTAGATGAATTTCTTGATCTGATCATAGTGGATATGGAGAAACTCATCAAGGAAAACCGCAGGCTCAAGGAAGAACTGACGAAAGCCAGCAATCAGGTGGATAAGCACGTTAATTCTGAAAGCACCGTATATGAGACTCTCGCTGCTGCGAAACAGCTTATGAATGACATCGCAGCTTCAGCGGAGAGAAGAGCAGAGATCATACTGAAGAATGCTGAACTGGAAGCTGACATGATAACCAGAGAAGCTAAAGAGAATATCTCAAAGTATACGGAAGAAGGAAACCGCCTCATGAGCCGTGCAGATGTACTCAGAGAGAGATACAGAAATCTTCTCAAGGATGAGCTTGAGAGGATGAACTCGGACGAAACGGATTTCTTCTCTGAATTCAGAGAGGACTTCATGCCCGCCTCCATACAGGACCTTCCCGAAGATGACGTTAAGATCTTGAACAGGAGAGAACCTGCTGACACAAGGACCAAAGTCGCAGAAGAGAAAGTTGATCTTACCAAGACTATGGTAATAACGAAGGGATGATCCCTGAGAAATGAAAAAAGCAAAATACGGCGTGATCTTGCTGTTAATACTTCTGGATCAGGCGGTGAAAGCGGCCGTAAGAAATTCATTCGATGCAGGTGAGAGCAGGGATATCATCGGAGATATCTTCAGCCTCACCTACGTTCAGAATACCGGTGCTGCATTCAGCATGTTCTCGGGCATGAGGTGGCTGCTGATAATTGGTCCTGTGCTTGTGATCATTCTTGGGATATGGTACATGGAGAAGTACAGAGACGAGCACTGGACTTTGTATGCTGCTATCTGCCTTACCATTGGAGGAGGAATATCGAATATAATAGACAGACTGGTTTTCGGTTTCGTGACCGATATGTTTGATTTTCACTTCTGGCCGGTATTCAATGTGGCGGATATAGCTATATGTACGGGATGCGGCATCCTCGTGATATATGTCCTGAAATATTACGGTAAGGGAACGAAGACTGAGAGTTAGCTCCTGCACTGTTTGGTATTGGAATGAAACAAGATCTGATAATAGAAAAAATACATGAAGGCACTCGTATAGATTCGGTGCTTTCTTTGCTTTTGGAGGATACATCCAGAAGCTATATATCAAAAGTGATAGAGCAGGGCGGGCTGAAGGTCAATGGGAGAGAAGAACTCTCAAAAAAATACAAGGTAAGGGAAGGAGACAGGATAGAGCTTGAGCTTCCTGAGCCTGAAATGCTCGAGGTGGAACCGGAAGATATTCCTCTGGATATAGTTTACGAGGATGATGACGTCATGGTTGTCAACAAACCGAGAGGAATGGTGGTACATCCTGCAGCAGGAAACTATAACGGGACCCTGGTGAATGCGATACTGTACCACGCGGGAGACAGACTGTCGTCCATAAACGGAGTCATAAGACCCGGAATAGTCCACAGAATAGAT
>JAZQAY010000084.1:0-4185 GCA_045545455.1 Anaerovoracaceae bacterium
TGTCAGGAGCTTTTGTCTTCCTAAGACCGCTTGGCCTCCGACTTGACCTTCGCCATCTTGATGGACACGGGCTCGAAATCCGTGAGCCAGCTGTGGCAGCATAGGGGCCTTCCGCAGGAGCCTATGCCTCCCAGCATCTTGGCTTCGTCCCTCACGCCGATCTGTCTCAGCTCTATCCTCATCCTGAAGACGGCCGCCAGGTCCTTTACCAGCTCTCTGAAGTCCACCCTTCCGTCAGCCGTGAAGTAGAAGATGACCTTGGAATTATCGAAGGTGTATTCCACGTCTATCAGCTTCATCTCCAGACCGCGGTTGTCGATCTTTTCCTGGCAGAGCTCCATGGCTCTGGCCTTTTTCTTTTCGTTTTCTTCGTGCTTGATAATGTCCTGCTTGGTGGCTATCCTGATGATGGGCTTGAGCGGCGCTACTATCTCGCTGTCCTCCACCTCGGAGTTTGCCATGGAGACTTCGCCGAACTCTGTGCCTCTGGCTGTCTCGACTATGACGTTATCTCCCACGTTCAGATCGTAATTGCCGGGATCGAAGTAATATACCTTTCCGGCAGTTTTAAATCTGACTCCTATAACTGTTACCATTTAATCGTTCTCCTGTATCCTGAGGATGAGCCTTCTCATGGCGTAGTTCACCACGGCGTTGCCGTTAAGCGCCCTTCTGGTCTCCTCAGTTATTTCTATATTTCGTATGGCTTCATCTTTTCCCATCTCAGGGTTCATCCTGTACTCGCCCGTCATTATATCTCTTAAACGGCTCTCCAGGATATCCAGGAAAAGATAAGCGTCGTCTCTGGTCTTTATAACCTTCGACATCTGGGTCTTCACTTCGTGAAAGGTCTTCTTTTTAAGAAGGATATCCATCAGTTTATCGGTCTCGCCGTCGACCTCTTCGGGGATCTCGTCCGAACTGTTGAAGCGGTAGATCACGCATCTGGATCTGATGGTCTCAAGGAGGTTCTCGGTGTTCTCCGAAAGCATCACTATGATGGTCCCTGTGGATGGTTCCTCAAGAGTCTTCAGGAACCTGTTCTGTGCCTTCACTGTCATGGTGTCCGCATCGTAGATGATGGCGGAGTTCCTGTCACCCTGGGGCTTCATCTTAAGGTCCGCCTGGAGTTTCTCCATGTCTGCATCCTTAACAGACCTGACGGTCCTTCCCTGTCCTGCTTCAGCTCTCACCACGTAGTGGTCCGGGTCGGAATCCAGGTCTCTTAAGCCCTTGACAGCCGCGATAAAGCTCTTAGCTGCGTTCTCCTTACCGGAGATCCTGCTCCCCTCGAAGATATATGCGTGGGAGACGTTTCCCGTCTCTATTGTCTTTCTGATCTTTTCTTCGGGGCTCACCTGAATGATCTCCTCTTTCTTTCTGATCTTTTCTCCGGGCTCACCTAAATGATCTCCTCCAGCTTTCTGTAGATCTCGTCCCTGATCTCGTCGATGCCGAGAGACGCATCGATGCCCACGATCCTTCCGGGATATTTCTTCTCGAGCTCCAGGTATCCCTTGTATACCTTTCTGTGGAAGGCCAGCTTCTCATGCTCCAGCCTGTCCTGGGTCTCGCGGTTCTCCTCGATCCTGTGCCTTCCCTCGCCGGGATCCAGCTTCATGAGGAAGGTCACGTCAGGCATGTAAGGTCCGATGGCATAGCTGTTTATTACCTCCACCGCATCCCCCAGGCCTCTTCCGAAGCCCTGATATGCCAGAGAGGAATCCACGAACCTGTCGCAGACGACAACCTTGCCTGCTTCCAGCGCGGGTCCGATGACCTGGGCCACGTGCTGGGCACGCGACGCAGCATAAAGCATGGCCTCCGTCATGGAGTCCATCTCCTTAAAGCTGTTGTCCAGTATGATCTCCCTGATCCTCTCTCCTATTGCCGTGCCCCCGGGTTCTCTCGTGAAGACTATCTCGATGTCCTTTTCTTCAAAGAACTTCTTAATGTTTTCTATCTGAGTGGATTTGCCTGATCCGTCAGGCCCCTCTATCGAAATGAAAAGTCCTCTCATTATTTCTTATCTATATCCTTTACCAGGTTCCTAAGACAAAGATATATAACGACAGCCAGAGGGATGCACACGAGTATCGCAAAAACCCATTTCAAAGTGTCCATCATCTCCTCCTTTCATCGTCAGTTACCCATACTTATACTTAATAATGATTATATCACAGTAAGGCAAGAATTCCAACATAAAAAGCTATGTATATAAATAATACTTGGGGGTGTTCAGGGTGCACAATGTGGGAATTATGAGATCGCAATTTTTAGTGGGGTATGGGTGTCATCGGTGCGCCCCCCTGTCCCGGGATGGGAATTATGAGATTGCAATTTTTTGCGCTGGTATATATAATTGAAGTGTAACAGGATATCGGAAAAGATATCAATATCTCGAAAAAGGAGAAATCAAAATGGCAAAATATGATTGGGGAACCTTTGGTTTCCATATTCCGGAAATAATGCTTCCCAAGGAAGGCACCGACTACAGCAAGTGGGCAGTTGTAGCCTGCGACCAGTACACGTCAGAGCCTGAATACTGGGATGAAGTAGAGAAGATCGTAGGAAACGCTCCCTCAGCACTCCGCCTGATGCTTCCCGAGATCTACCTCGAGAAGGACGGCGAGGCTGAGAAAATAAAAGCCATCCGCGAGACCATGGACAAATACCTGGCAGACGGCACTTTAAGGACCCTTCCCAAGGGCTGCATGCTGGTAAAGCGTACAGCTGAAGGAAGAAGCAGGATCGGCCTGGTTCTGGCTACAGACCTTGAAGCTTACGACTTCAACAAGGGCTCCAAGTCCCTTACCCGTGCAACTGAAGGAACTGTAATCGAGCGTATACCTCCTCGTCTCAGGATCCGTGAGGGCGCACCCATCGAGATGCCTCATATCCTGATCTTAATTGACGACCCTGAGAAGTCAGTCATCGAACCCCTCGTAAATGCACCTCAGGAAGTGATGTACGATACAGACCTCATGATGGAAGGCGGACACATCACCGGTTCTTTCATCAAAGAAGCTGATCTGGAAGGCGCAAAGGACGCCCTTTCAGTCCTCTTCGACAAGGCCGTAGAGAAGTACGGTGACGGAAACGTGATCTTCCAGGCTATGGGAGACGGCAACCACTCGCTGGCTACCGCCAAGACAAACTGGGAGAACCTGAAGAAGACCCTGACACCTGAAGAAGCCGCTGTACATCCCGCAAGATATGCTCTCTGCGAGATCGAGAACATCCACGATGACGGTATCGTATTCGAGCCCATCCACAGAGTGATCTTCGCAAAGGAAGGCCAGACCGGAATGGATCTCGTGAACGAAACAGTGGATCTTCTCAAAGAACAGAACGGAAACGCATTTCTGGCTGAGGAAGGCGCCGCTAAGGAAGGCTGCTTCTCCATCCCTTACATCACAGGCGAGAAGCGCGGTGTGATCATCGTGGAAGATCCCGCTAACAAGCTTGAGGTCGGAGCTCTCCAGAACGCACTGGATGTGATGGTCAAGGAGAGAAAGACCTGCGACATCGACTACATCCACGGAACCAAGGCAGTAGAGACGCTGGGATCCAAACCCGGAAACGCCGGCTTCATGCTCCCCGCTATGGATAAGTTCATGCTCTTCCCTGCAGTAGCGGCAGACGGAGCCCTTCCTCGTAAAACTTTCTCCATGGGAGAGGCCAACGAGAAGAGATACTACATCGAGTCAAGGTATATCGGGAAATAAGCTGATATCTGGTTCACATTTTTTGCTGAAACGCGCCTTTGTGAACAGAATACTTACTATTTAACAGAAATGTGAACAGGATTATCCAAATTGGTGTGATCCTGTTCACATTTTTTATTTTATAAATTTTTTGCAATAGGATCGCTGCTTTTTAAAAGAAATGTGAACCGAACAAAGTATTCAAGCCCCATCCCGTTCACAAAACAAAAGATCATGATCGATTTACAACAAAATATACTGGTTCTAAAAGAAATGTGAACGCCGGCGCAATTACGCAAAAACATAAAAAAGAAGGTTCTTAAGAACCTTCTTTATCAAACGGGCGACGTCCTACTTTTCCAGGCAGCTTCCCACCAAGTATCATCGGCGCTAAGGAGCTTAACTGCTGTGTTCGAGATGGGAACAGGTGTGGCCTCCTCGCTATAGTCACCCGATCATCAGAATACCCGCGCTGGGC
>JAZQAY010000085.1:0-1799 GCA_045545455.1 Anaerovoracaceae bacterium
AAGGCCGGAGAAGAGTTTGAAGAAGAAATAAGGATATTATATGTAGCTTTGACGCGAGCTATGGACAGGATCGTCATAACAGGTATCATCAAAGATCCGGAAGCTCTCGATGACGATATCGCAGATCCTAAGACTTATGCAGAGATGATATATGAACCGCTGCGAGAATTCGGCGGCGAGATCAGGATCTGGTCAGGCTTCGAAGAATGGATCGATAAGCGAAAGCTGAAGAAGGATGAAGTCGAAGGACCGGATGGAGAAGAGCCTGATTCAGAAGCAACAGAAGGTGAACAGGAAGTAAGCGTATCTTCTGCGAAGAAGGATTCTCCGCGAATGCGACTGGCTGAGCTATTTGAAAGAAGCAGAAGTCTGGAGGGCGGGATTTCTGAAGAGGTTGACAGGGTGTTGTCTTTTGAATATCCTTATCCTGAACTAGACAAAGTCAAGTCAAAGTATTCGGTCACAGAACTGAATAAGCTGATGGCTGATCCATCCGGTGACGGAGGGAACCAGGGCAGAAGTGACATCATTTTGACTAAACCAAACTTTGCAGTAGAGAAGAAAACCCTCAATGCAGCAGAGATAGGAACGGCGATGCACCTTGTTATGGAAAAGCTGGATTTCTCCCGTGCGATGGAAGAAGGCGTACCATATATCGAAGAGAAAGTGACCGGCTTACTGGAAGCAGGTGACCTTTCCGAAGAAGAAATGGCAGTGATCGATATACAAAACTCCGCGGCTTTCTTTGAAGAAGAAGTAGGAAAGAGGGCGGCCCGCGCTTTGCGTCTCGAAAAGGAAAGAGAGTTCATACTTCAAAAGGAGATAAACGGCGCCAAGGCCATCGTACAGGGTATAATAGACTGTTACTTCGAAGAAGAAGACGGGCTGGTACTGGTGGATTATAAGAACAGCTTTATGGGAGACAGAGTAAGCGAAGATACGATAATAGATAGATACAAAGGGCAGATAGAATTATATAAGGAGGCGCTGGAAACGGCTGAAGGAAAGCCGGTGAAGGAAGCGTATCTGTACCTGTTCGAACTGAAAAAATTCGTGGCAGTGAAATAATAAGAATCAAGGAGATAATGATGGGAACATATTTAAACATTGGTATGATGCAGAGCGGTGATTGCTCAAGCAGTTTCGAGTACAACTTGAAGAGAATAATGAAGGAAACGAGAAGTCTTATGTTGGGCATGAATGCGCCTGAGCTGATCGTAGGTATCGAGCTCGGTATCGGAACTTACTGGGCTGAATCCGAAGAACGTGTAGACGGCGATCCTATACCGGGAAAGGTGACTGAGGAGCTGAGCAAGATCGCTAAGGAATACGGCATCTACTTTATGCCTGGCAGCATGTTCGAAAGAGTGGAAGAAGACGGAGAAGTGAAGCTTTATAACTCTATCCCTATATTCGGACCTGACGGTGATCTTATAGATGTACATCGTAAGATGTGTCCGTACTATCCTGTAGAAAGCCACATCACTAAGGGGGAAAAGTATGTGACATTCGATATCAAGGAAAAGGGCATCAAGATCGGCGTGCTCAACTGTCATGACTGGTGTTTCCCTCAGATCTCGAGAAATCTGGCACTGATGGGTGCTGAGATCCTGATCAGACCTGCTATGGACCCTGAAGGACTCTACGATTCATGCAAGGGTATCGCACCGACAAGAGCATTTGAAAACCAGGCGTACTTCATTTCTCTCAACTGCGCCGGTAAATACCTGGGAACTTACAAGTATGGTAAGTCATGTATCGCAGGACCTGACGGCAGAGTGCTTTATGAAACAGGATCG
>JAZQAY010000086.1:0-44050 GCA_045545455.1 Anaerovoracaceae bacterium
TTCTTCCTGACAGGCATGACCGCTTACGTGGATCTCAGCTATATCTGAATAGATCACGTCTGCACCTGCTTCAAAGAGCTTGTTTACGACGTTTGAAACGCTCTTCTCATTTCCGGGTACAGGAGTTGAACTGAGTATTACCATATCTCCCGGCTTCAGTTTGACTCCCTTATGTTCTCCGGAAGCTATCCTTGAAAGAGCCGACATGGGTTCTCCCTGTGATCCTGTGGTGATGATCACAAGCTGATTATCCGGTATATCCCTTGTCATCTTAATATCCACCAGTACTCCTTCCGGGATATTCAGATATCCCAGTTCAAGAGCAAGGCTTACTACCTTTTCCATGGATCTTCCTGAAACGGCCACCTTTCTTCCGCAGAGCACGGCGTTCTCGATTATCTTCTGGACTCTGTGCACGTTGGATGAGAAAGTAGCTATGATTATTCTATTTTTGGCAGTCCTGAAAATGTTTTCAAGGGTCTGCCCCACAACGCTCTCGGATCTTGTGAATCCGGGACGTGTGGCGTTGGTGCTGTCGCAAAGCATCAGTTTGACGCCCAGATCTCCGATCTCAGCCAGTTTGCCCAGATCAATGGGATCGCCGTCCACAGGTGTATAATCTATCTTGAAATCTCCCGAATGGAAGACGACTCCCTGAGGGGTCCTGATAGCCATGCAGATGCTGTCCGCAATGCTGTGGGTGGTCCTTATGGCTTCCACCTCAAAGTATCTTCCCACCATGAAGCTGTCGCCGGCTGAAATAGTCTTCAGATCACCGACGATCTCGTGTTCCTCAAGCTTGTTTCTGACAAGTCCTATGGTGAGTCTGGTACCGTATACAGGTACCTTGAGATCCTTGAGAAGATAAGGGATGGCGCCTATATGGTCTTCATGACCGTGTGTGAGCACCAGACCCTTTATCTTGTCTCTGTTTGCTATCAGGTAGCTGAAATCAGGAATAACCACGTCGATACCGAGCATCTCGTCATCGGGGAAGCTCATTCCGCAGTCGATGATCATTATCTCATCGTCGTATTCCAGGAGGGTCATGTTCTTTCCGATCTCATTGAGCCCTCCGATCGGAATCACCTTAAGCGGCGGCTTCTTTTTGTTATTCTTTGATTTTGACATTTATTTCCTTTCTGTTTTTCTCTGTTATTTTACGACAAGGTTTACGAGTCTTCCGGGAACAGCGATCACCTTGACGATAGTCTTGCCGACAGTCAGTTCCTTTACCTTATCGCTTTCAAGGGCTGCCTTTTCCAGTTCTTCCCTTGTGATATCCTTTGAAACTACGAATTTATCCTTGAGTTTGCCGTTTATCTGGATAACTATCTCAACTTCATCGAGAACCAGAGCCTTCTCATCGCATTCAGGCCAGCTCTGATCTGAACATAAGCCCTCTCCTCCTATATGCTGCCACATCTCTTCAGCTATGTGAGGAACGAAGGGACAAAGGATAAGAATGAGTTCCTTCATTGCCTTCTTGAGAAGCGCCTCATTTATGTTCTTTCCGTCCTTATACTTGTACATCTCGTTTACAAGTTCCATTGCGGATGAGATGGCGGTATTGAACATGAATCTTCCGCCTACGTCTTCTCTTACCTTGTTTATAGTGAAGTTGAGCCTGTAGTTCAGTGCCTTGTCCTCAGCCGTCTTCGGCGTGATGTCCCCGTCGCTGAGGTTTCTTGAAGAAAGCTCGTATACCAGTCTGTATACTCTTACAAGGAATCTGAATGATCCTTCAACTCCTGCATCGGACCAGTCCAGTTCCCTTTCAGGAGGTGCCGCAAAGAGTATGAAAAGTCTGGCAGTATCTGCACCGTACTTTTCAATGATCTCAGCAGGAGACACGACGTTTCCGAGGGACTTGGACATCTTCTTTCCGTCCTTGTTTACCATACCCTGGGTAAGGAGGTTCCTGAATGGTTCCTCATGGTCTGTGAGACCCATATCATGAAGAGCCATGGTGAAGAACCTTGCGTACATAAGGTGAAGGATAGCATGCTCTACTCCTCCGATATACTGGTCAACGTCCATCCAGTAATCAGCCTTTTCCTTATTGAAGACTTCCTTGTCGTTCTTATTGTCGCAATATCTCAAGAAATACCAGGATGAATCGAGGAAAGTATCCATTGTATCAACTTCACGTGTAGCCTTCTTTCCGCATCTCGGGCAGGTGCAGTCTCTGAAGGTCTTTGAAGTTGCGATGGGAGATTCTCCCTTTCCGGTGAACTCTACGTCTGTAGGAAGGAGCACGGGAAGATTCTCTTCCTTCTCAGGTACCCAGCCGCAGTCCTCGCACCAGATCATGGGTATAGGAGTTCCCCAGTATCTCTGACGGGAGATCAGCCAGTCTCTCAGCTTATAGTTTACCTTGCGCTTTCCAAGGCCTTCCTTTTCGGCCTTTTCTATCATGTAAGGGATGGCGTCCGAGGACTTCATGCCGGTTATCTCACCTGAATTGATCATGATACCGGATGCTGCGCATGCTTCCTTAAGGTTATTCACGTCGACCTCGGGATCCTGAGGATCCACTACAGGGATAATATCAAGACCGAACTTAGTGGCAAATTCAAAGTCTCTCTGATCGTGAGCAGGAACGCCCATTACAGCTCCTGTGCCGTAGCCCATGAGTACGTAGTCGGAGATGTATATAGGCATCTCTTTATGAGTGAAGGGATTGATGGCATACTTCCCTATGAATACACCGGTCTTCTCGTTTGTTGTGGAAGTACGCTCTATCTCGTTCATGTGGTTTACTCTTTCGATGTAATCCAGAACGTCCTTTTCATATTCGGTACCCTTAACGTTCTCAAGAACAGTGGGATACTCGGGAGCCAGTACCATGAAAGTGGTTCCGTAGATGGTGTCAACACGTGTGGTGAATACTGTGAGCACTTCATCGGAATCCTTGACCTTGAAGTCAACTTCGCAGCCGTATGATCTTCCGATCCAGTTCTTCTGCATGAGTCTTACCTTCTGCGGCCATCCGTCCAGTTTGCCGTTGTCAAGGTTTTCGAGAAGTCTGTCAGCGTAGTCCGTGATCTTGAAATACCACTGGCTCAGGTTTTTCTTCGTTACAGGAGTCTTGCATCTTTCACATACTCCGTCCACTACCTGCTCGTTTGCAAGTACGGTCTGACATGAAGGACACCAGTTTACCGGGTTCTCCTTCTTATATGCCAGTCCCCTCTTATAGAACTGTATGAATATCCACTGCATCCAGCGGTAGTAATCTTCGGAACATGTGCAGCATTCCCTGTCCCAGTCATAGGAAAGTCCCAGCTCCCTGAGCTGCTTCTCCATCTCATGGATATTGTCCCAGGTCCATGTTGAAGGATGGATGCCATGCTGGATAGCTGCATTCTCTGCAGGGAGTCCGAAGGAGTCGAATCCCATGGGATGAAGAACGTTATAGCCGTCCATTTTTTTGAATCTGGCTACCACGTCTCCTATGGAATAGTTTCTGACGTGACCCATGTGAAGTTTGCCAGAAGGATAAGGGAACATCTCAAGGCAGTAGAACTTCTCCTTGGAAGGATCCTCAGTTACCTTGAAAGTCTCTCTTTCTTCCCAGACTTTCTGCCATTTTTTCTCGATTTCCTTAAAGTTATATCTTTCTTCCATTGTGCTTTAGTCTCCTATATGCTCTACCGGACAGTCTGCCCAGATCTTTTCAATGTTATACTTGTCTCTCATTTCAGGTGTGAAAAGATTTACGATTATGTCGCCGAAATCCATGAGGATCCAGCTGGATACGTTCTTGCCCTCGATGGATTTAACGAGTAGTTCCTTCTCAGCAAGCGCGTCTTCAACGTCATCTGCCATGCTGTTCACCTGTCTGTCGGTGTTTCCCGTGGCGATTATGAAGTAATCCGCAAATCCGGACTTCTCTGCGATATCGATTATCATGATATCTGTAGCTTTTTTGGATGATAATAATTGTGCCGCAAAATCAGCGTATTCTTTGTTTGTCATTTGTTCTCCTTCAAAAATTCTGCTGCTTCTATCGTATCTTTATCAAGGTATGCACCCTGATCCTGAACGTGTCTTATAGTGCCGAGCATGGAGCAAAGGCATCCCTCGTCAAGCCCCTTCTCCGCCTCTTTTCTTATATCTTCCACTCCCGGATAGTTCCTGCCGGGCTCTATGGCGTCTGCAAGAAAGATCACCTTTTCAAGGGTGGTCATATTCCTTCTTCCAGTGGTATGGAAGGATACGGCATTAAGTATATCGCTGTCTTCAACTCCGTATTTATCCCTCAGCATTATTGCTGCGATCTTCCCGTGAGCCAGGTTCGGATCGTCAAGATATTTATCCGGAAGTCCCAGTTCTCTTACAGTCCTGTTCAGTTCATCCCCTCTCAGTCCCCTGTACATATCGTGGGCAAGAGCTGCGATCTCAGCCTTATCCTTGTCTGCGCCGTACTTTTCTGCAAGTTCAAGGGCTGTATCGCGGACCCCCAGAGTATGGGCTCTTCTTTTTTCATAGAGTTCATTCAGGACATAGTCCTCGAGTTCTTTTTTTATAGCACCGTAGTCCATCTGTACTGTTTAGCCAACTCCTTTAAATCATCATAGAGATGATTTTCGTTGATATATTCCTCCACTTTTTTTGGCACTAGGTGGGAAAAGGAATCGCCTTCTATGGCTGTCTCCCTGATCTCAGTGGAACTGATATCGGGCATCTTGGTCCTGAGTCTGACGATCTTGGTCCCGTAGTCTTCCATATAGAACCTGATCCTGGACTCCAGCACCTTTTCAGGGTAACCGGGGCGGGAACTCACTATGAATCCGAATTCGGTAAGGAGTTCTTCGCCCTTGTACCATTTTTCAACGTTTATAAAGGAATCCGCACCCATGATGAAAAACAGCTCGTCATTGGGATATACTTCCCTCAGATGAGTCATAGTCTCATAAGAGTATGATACGTCTCCCTTTTTTATCTCGTAGTCAGAGATCTCGACCTTGTCACAGTCCTCAAACGCAAGGCTGACCATGGCAAGTCTGTGTTCATCCTGAGCTACCTTTTTATTTTGCTTGAAAGGCTGGATATGTGTGGGCATGACGATAAGCTTATCGAGAGCCACCTCTTCCACGGCTGCACATCCTAAAGTAGTATGACCTATATGGATCGGATCAAAACTGCCTCCAAGCACACCTATTGCCGCCATTATTTTACTCCAATACCTAATTCTTCCAACTGCGCATCCTCAACAGAAGCAGGAGCTCCGCATACGAGACACTGCGCGTTCTGGTTCTTGGGGAATGCTATTACTTCTCTGATGGAAGGCTCTCCCAGAAGGAGCATTACGAATCTGTCAAGTCCGTATGCAAGTCCTGCATGGGGAGGTGCACCGTACTTGAAAGCTTCGATAAGGAAACCGAATTTTTCGTCGCATTCCTCGGGTGTAAGGCCGAGCACTTCAAACATCTTAGCCTGAAGGTTCTTATCATGTATTCTGACTGAACCGCCGCCAAGTTCAACTCCGTTAAGAACGATGTCATATGCGTCAGCCTTGACCTTAAGGGGGTCTGTGTCCAGGAGATCCAGCTGATCAAGTTTAGGACAGGTAAACGGATGGTGCATGGCCTTAAGTCCGCCGTCCTCTTCATCCTCTTCGAACATGGGGAAGTCTACGACCCAGAGAAGCTTGTACTCCTTATCGTTAAGGAGTCCCATACGTCTCGCGCATTCCCTTCTGAGGAAGCCAAGTGAATCGTAGGTTACTTTAGCTCTGTCTGAAACGATGAAGATAAGGTCCCCAGTCTTGGCATCGAATACCTTTGCTATCTCAGCCAGTTCTTCCTGGGAGAAGAACTTATTTACAGACGATCCGATCTCTCCTTCGTTCATTCTGATCCATACCAGACCTTTGGCACCGTAATGCTTGGTCATGTCTGTCAGTTTATCGATATCCTTTCTTGAGAAGAATGAAGATCCTCCGTCAACGCAGATACCTCTTACGTCTCCGCCATTTGCAAGACAGTCGGTGAATACCTTGAAATTGCAGTCCTTAACGGTATCGTTCAGTTTCTTAAGTTCGAAGCCGAATCTGAGGTCGGGCTTGTCCGATCCGAATCTTTCCATGGCCTCATCCCAGGTCATCCTCTGAAGAGGAATCTGGATATCTACGCCCAGGCATTCCTTGAAAACTCTCTTAAGATATCCTTCCTGAATATCGATGACCATATCCTGATCCACGAAAGACATCTCAAGGTCGATCTGAGTGAATTCAGGCTGACGGTCAGCTCTTAAGTCTTCATCTCTGAAGCACTTTGCGATCTGCATATATCTGTCAGTGCCGCCGACCATGAGAAGCTGTTTGAAAAGCTGAGGGCTCTGCGGAAGAGCATAGAACTCGCCGGGATATGTCCTGGAAGGAACGATATAGTCTCTTGCTCCTTCAGGTGTAGACTTGATAAGTACGGGTGTCTCAACTTCAGTGAATCCGTTCTCATCAAAATAATCCCTGGTAACCTTCACGAGCTTATGTCTGAAGCTCAGGTTTCTCTGCATGTGCTGCTTCCTCAGATCCAGATATCTGTACTTGAGTCTGAGATTATCATCTACGTTATCGTCATCCTTTACGTAGATCGGCGGAGTGTCTGACTCGGAATAGATCACCATATCCGTTGCAAATACTTCGATATCACCCGTAGGGATCTGATCGTTCTTTGCAGATCTTTCCTTTACAACTCCCTTAACGCCTATAACGTATTCCGAACGAAGGCTGTCAGCCTTGTCGAAAAGTTCCTGAGGAACCTTATCATCGAAGGTTACCTGTACGATACCTGTCTTATCTCTCAGATCAACGAAGATCAGACCGCCTAAGTTTCTCCTCTTTGCGACCCAGCCATTGAGGACTACTTCTCTGTCGACATCGCCTGACCTGAGTTCTCCGCACATATGAGTGCGCCTGAAAATATTGCTCATTTTTTCTCTATTACTCCTTGATAGCTTTTGCGAGATCATCGAACTTAACTTCCACCTGTTCTCCGGTCTCCATATTTTTAAGATTTGCAGCTCCGTTCTGAAGCTCATTGTCACCGATAACGATGGTGTATGCTGCACCTATCCTGTCGGCATACTTGAACTGACCCTTGAAGTTTCTCTGAAGGTCATCCATCTGGACCTTGATGCCCTGCTTGCGGAGATCCCTCATGAGTTTCTGTCCGAAAAGCTTGGCATCCTTGCCCATGGTTGCGATGAATGCATCACAGATCCTGGGTTCAGGTATCTCAACTCCGTTTGCTTCCATAAGCATCAGAAGTCTCTCTTTACCGAGACCGAAACCTACGCCGGGGATCGGAAGTCCTCCAACTTCCTCAGCAAGGTTGTCATAACGTCCGCCGCCGCAGACCGTTCCCTGTGCTCCGATGGAATTGGTAACGAATTCAAAGGCAGTCTTGGTATAGTAATCAAGACCTCTTACGATCTTGGGATTTACTACGTAAGGGATGTCCATCGCTTCAAGGTTTTCCTTAAGTTCCTCGAAAGCTTCCTTGCACTCATCGCAAAGGAAATCCAGCATCATGGGAGCTCCCTCTACCAGAGCCTGATCGATGGGAGACTTGCAGTCCAGGATCCTCATGGGGTTCTTTTCATATCTGGATTTGCATGTATCGCACAGCTGATCGTACTTGGGCTTGAGGAATTCCTTCAAAGCTGTCCTGTGGTTCGCACGGCATACAGGGCATCCTACGGAGTTGATCTCAAGGGTGAGGTCGGTAACTCCCATTTCTGTAAGGAAATCATATCCTATGGCTATGATCTCAGCGTCTGCTACCATGTTGGGAGTGCCGAAGGTCTCAACTCCGAACTGGTGGAACTGTCTGAGTCTTCCGCTCTGGGGCTTTTCATATCTGAAGCAGGGAATATCGTAGTAGATCTTGGTGGGCTGGACTTCAGCATAAGTCTTGTGCTCCAGAAATGCTCTTACTGCCGGTGAAGTTCCTTCAGGCTTAAGGGTGATGGATCTTCCGCCGTGATCGTTGAATGTGTACATTTCCTTCTGTACGACGTCCGTGGTATCTCCTATGCCTCTCTGGAACAGTTCTGTATGTTCAAACATGGGAGTGCGGATCTCTTTGAATCCGTATCTCTCACAGATCTCTTTCCATTTCTTTTCAACGTAATGCCATTTGTACACCTGATCGGGCATGATATCTTTGGTTCCTTTGGGTGCATTAGTAAGCATTTTCTTTACCTCCTTCTTAAAGTTTCAGTTTGTTTATATATTTCGGGCATCATTTGGAATATGCCGCGTTCTTTTCTTTCAAGCATTTCCTGAAGTCTGTCTATATAGACTTCGTAGTTGCTGACGTTAGGGACTCGTTCCAGTCTGTTCTCTTCAGGGAAGAAGACCTTGCTCATCCCGCCGGCGCCAAGAGCCAGTATGCTCTGCTGTTCATCCATGATACGAATGTTATATATGCCTGCGGTATCTCCCTTGCACCATCCTGTGTTTTCAAGAGCCCCTGCCATTCTCTTAAGCCTGTAGAGATAATAAGGTCTGTATCCCTCGTCTCTCAGGATCTCGTGAGAAAGGCCTATCATATCTGACACGACTTCTGAATGAGTCTCATGATATGATGAATCCTGTTCTATAAGTCTGGACGCTCTCTTAAGCGCCAGTGTGTGAACAGTGATGTTCAGAGGTCTCAGTTCAAGCATGGTCTCAAGAGTCCTTCTGAAATCCTCCGTGTCCTCCTCGGGAAGTCCGGCTATAAGGTCACAGTTGACCACCGGTATGCCTGAGGCATCCGCCAGTTCGAAGGCTCTGAGTATATCCTCAGGACTATGGCTCCTGCCTATGAGTTCCAGAGTTCTTTTTTTCATACTCTGGGGATTTATGGATATCCTGTCAACTCTGTGATCCCTGGCTATTTCCAGTTTCTCTCGGGTTATGGTGTCAGGTCTTCCGGCCTCGAGAGTGAATTCCCTGAGTTTACATAAATCAAGATTACGTAAAACAGCATCCAGAAGCCTGTCCAGCTGACCTTCGTCTAGGGTCGTCGGAGTGCCGCCTCCTATATAGATGGTCTCTATCCCCATCCCCGTCTCTCTGAGACGTCTTCCCGTGTATTCGATCTCCTTTATAAGAGCTTCGAGATACCTTTCTATCTCACCATACGGCTTCTGATTGGAAGTGAAGCTGCAGTAAAGACATCTCGTGGGGCAAAACGGGATTCCTATATACATCCCGCAGGAAGTATAGTCCTCCCCTTTCAGTACCTGCTGCTGATACTCATATATCTCTATTATAAGATCCGCTTTTTCTCTGCTCAGTCCCCTTTCTTCAGTAAGTATCCTGAATACTTCGCTTTTTTCATGGGGCTTTCTGCCGTTATACGGATTTCCTTTGAATAATTCTCTTGTGAGTTTGACGGGTTTTACTCCCGTAAGTTCTCCCCAGGGGTTATTCATCTTACAAAAGGATTTCCTTTCTTTTCATCCCCGATAGTAGTGAACCCCATATGTCCCGGGAGCACCACAGTTTCATCGGGAAGAGTGTATAATTTATTTTTGATGGATCTTTCGAGCTGAGGCCATGATCCGCCGTAGAAATCGGTCCTGCCAATGGAGAATCTGAACAGAGTGTCTCCACTGAAAAGATGACCTTCTGTCAGTATACACATGCCTCCCTTTGTGTGTCCCGGGGTATATATGAACAGAAGCTCCATATTACCGACCTTAAGCGTATCGAAGTCATCCACCCACTTGTCGACGTTCACCACTATCTCCCTGCCAAAAAGACTCATCGAGTCATTTTTAGCTGCATCGAGAAGCATATCCTCATTGACGTTGGCTACTACCTGTATACCGGGAAAATCCCTTCTCATCCCCTCGACACCGCCGATATGATCGCCATGGCCGTGTGTCAGTATGATATACTGAAGATCCAGTCCAAGTTCTTTTATCTTATCGCTTATTCTTTTGTCATATCCGCCGGGATCCACTATAAAGGCTTTTCTCGATTCTTCGTCAAAAGCCACGTAGGTATTCACCTGAATGGGTCCGGTCACGTAGTGAAGTATCTTCATCTTCAGAATTTCCTCTTGCTGTCAAGTAATATTGTAACTGGTCCGTCGTTATGGATCTCCACCAGCATCTCGGCCTGAAAAACACCTTCCTCCACATGGATGCCTTTAGCACGCAGTCCCTCGTTGAAACGCATATACATCTCATTTGCCTTTTCGGGCCTTTCGGCTCTGATCCAGCTTGGGCGTTTGCCGTGCCTCACGTCTCCGAGAAGTGTGAACTGCGATATGCTCAGGATCTCCCCTCCGATATCCAGAACTGAAAGATTCATTACTCCGTTCTCATCATCGAAGATCCTGAGGCCTGCCACTTTATCGATCATATATTCGAGATCCTTGTCTCCGTCGTCTGTTTCTACGCCAAGCAGTACGCAAAGTCCCTTTCCTGCGGAACCGCATACCTTGCCGTCAACGGAGACGCATGCATCTGTTACTCTCTGAACTACTGCTCTCATATCAGCTCCTGGCTCTGTAAACGTTGGTTATTCCTTCGATACTCTTAAGCGCTCTCAGGATCCTGTCCATCTCCTGAGTCGATGAGATATCCAGCTGCAGGGTCATATTGAGAGTGCCGTCCTTGCCTGTCCTGGCGTTTACACCTGAAAGGTTTACGTCCATGCTTTCACAGGCTTTGGAAATATCCGAAAGCATTCCCCTTCTGTCCGTTCCGAGAATGGTAATTGTCGCCTCATAGGACTTGCCTGCCTCCAGTACTTCCCATTCCACGTCTATGAACCTGGCCTTTTCTTCCTCAGGAAGAGATATTATATTGCTGCAGTCGCACCTGTGAACAGATATTCCTCTTCCCTTGGTTATGAATCCTATGATCTCATCGCCCGGTACCGGATTGCAGCACTTGGCCAGTTTGATCATAAGGTTGTCAGCTCCTCTGACTACGATCCCCGGATTGTCTTTATTTTTCTTAAGAGCCCTGCTCTTTTTGGCTTCCTGAGCCTTTATCTCCTCAAGGATCTCCTCATTGGTCTTGGGAAGTTCCTGCTTGGTATCTTCCTGATAGTACTCTATGAGGAAATTGGCGAACTTGCTTACTATAGCGCCTCCTGCTGAAAGCTGTATCCATGCTTCCTCAGCATTGGCGAATTTAGCATCCTTGATAGCCCGCCTGATATACTGATCCTTCATGAAGGCAGTGGGCTCCAGATTCCTCTTTTTAAAGTATTTTTCTACAAGATCCCTGCCCTTTTCTATATTCTCGCTCTTGTTCTCGCGTTTGAGATAAGCACGGATCTTGTTTCTGGCGTTTGATGACTTGGCTATCTTAAGCCAGTCTATGGACGGTCCTGAAGAATTCTGAGACGTAACGATCTCTACTATGTCCCCGTTCTGGAGAACATAATCTATAGGTACCATCTTGCCGCTGACCTTGGCTCCCACACACTTATATCCGATCTCTGAGTGGATCTTGAATGCGAAATCAAGCGGTGTGGATCCTCTGGGCAGTTCGAGGACTTTCCCCTGAGGGGTGAACACGAACACCTGTGATGCAAAGAGATCCATCTTGACGTTCTCAAGGAAGTCCTTGGGATCTGCAGAATCCTTTTCAAGTTCAAGCGACTGTCTCAGCCATGCAAGTTTCAGGTCATCCTTGGATGATTCTCCGGATGTCTTTCCCTCCTTATATTTCCAGTGAGCTGCGATACCGTATTCAGCCACATGATGCATCTCCTGGGTCCTTATCTGTATCTCGAAGGGTTCTCCGTTGTCCCCGATTACCGTAGTATGTATGGACTGATACATGTTCGGTTTGGGCATAGCGATATAGTCTTTGAAACGTCCGGGTATGGGAGTCCACATGGTGTGGACTATGCCAAGCACTGCATAGCAGTCTCTGACTGTCTCAACGATGATCCTGACAGCAATAAGATCGAATATCTCATCGATATTCTTGTTCTGGATCATCATCTTTTTATAGATGGAATAATAGTGCTTGGCCCTGCCGTAGATCTCGTATTTAAAGCCCATGTCGTCGAGGGATTCCTTTATCTCCTCGATGACGTTGTTGATTATGGTCTCGCGCTTGATCTTCATCTGACCGATCTTTATCACCAGATCGTTATATTCTTCCGGATGAAGATATTTGAGTGCCAGATCCTCAAGTTCAAACTTGACAGTGAAGATACCGAGCCTTGCTGCAAGAGGCGCGTATATCTCCAGGGTCTCCGTCGCTTTTTCCTGTATCTTCGCGGGAGACATATATTCAAGAGTCCTCATATTGTGGAGCCTGTCCGCCAGCTTTATTACCAGAACTCTGATATCCTTGGACATGGCCAGGAACATCTTCCTGAAATTCTCAGCCTGTATCTCTTCTTTTGATTCGTATTTGATGTTTCCAAGTTTGGTGACGCCGTCAACAAGAACTGCGATCTCCTCGCCGAAATCATCCACCAGATCCTCTCTGGTGTACTCCGTATCCTCTACGACATCATGCAAAAGCCCACCGACTATAGTGGCTTCATCCATCCCCAGTTCGGCCAGAATGTATGCCACATTGATGGGATGGATGATGTACGGCTCACCGGATTTTCTTAGCTGCCCCGTGTGGAGCTTCTCGGCGACGTCGTATGCCAGTTCAATAGTTTCGGTGCTGTAATTAGGATTTATGCTGAGTAATTTTTCGATGAAATCCCTTTTAGTCTCCATAAATCAGTCTCTTGATAGTTGATAGTTGATAGTTTATAGTTTATAGTTGATCGTTGATTATTATTTATTCTTCTTTTCTTTTCTGGCAGCTCTTGAAGTCTTCTTCTCGCTTTTGGCCTTCTCCTGCTGCTTCAGCATGTACTTGGACATCTCATCCTTTTTGTTGAGGTCGTAATACATAGGTGAGCAGATGAAGATGGATGAATAGCATCCGACGATGACACCTACCATCAGAGGAATTATGAACTCACTGATGGCTGAGCTTACCATGACAAGAAGAGGAACCATTACCACGAGGGTGGTAAGCGAAGTCATGATGGTTCTGTTGAGAGTCTGGTTGAGGGAAAGATCGATATTTTCTTCGAGGTTTCCTTTTGAACGGAGTCTCTTGTTATCTCTTATCCTGTCAAAGATTACGATGGTATCGTTGATCGAGTATCCGACCAGGGTAAGTATAGCTGCTATGAACGGGTTGTTGATGGTATATCCGAAGATAGCATAGAATGCCAGTACCATCAGAACGTCGTGTGCTACGCCTGCTACAGCGCAGAGGCCGTATTTCCAGGATTTGAATCTCAGTATGATATAGATCAGCATACCTATGGAAGCGATCACTACTGCAGTAACAGCGTTCTGCTTGAGTTCGTTTCCTACTGAAGGTCCGAACTGTTCAGCAGCCACCAGCGCACTGTCATCAAGACCATATTTCTCTGCGAGTGCGTCGAATACTTCTGCTCTCTCTGCATTGTCAAGAGCTTCGATAGTCTTTATCTGGATCTGGGTATTTCCCTCACCTGTGTAGATGATAGTAGGATCCAGGTCAAATGACTTGAGGGTATCTTCTACTTCACTGATATCCACCTGTTCGCCCATTTCAACCTGGATGGTGGTGCCTCCTGTGAAGTCGATACCGTAGTTCATGCCGCCGACCAGTGCGAAAACAAGTCCGATAATGATGATAGCAGATGAAATGATATAGTATATTTTTCTGTTTTTAATGAAGTGGAACGTCTTGTGAAGGAACTGCTTAGGTGTTCCATCTTCACGGACTCCGAAATATTTGTTCTTGCAGAATTTCTCAGTTCCTGCGATAAAGCTCAGGAACAGCTGTGAGATGATAACTGCAGTGAAAATACTGAATACGATACCGATCATGAGTGTGAGGGCGAATCCCTTAACTACTGTGGTACCGATCTCATAAAGAACGATAGCTGCTATCAGAGTGGTTACCTGAGCATCGAGTACTGTAACAAGTGCACTCTTGAATCCGCTGTCTACGGATACTCTGATGGACTTACCCTGTGAGATCTCCTCCTTTATCCTGGAGAAGATGATAACGTTGGCATCCACAGCCATACCTATGGAAAGGATAAGAGCTGCGATTCCGGGAAGCGTCAGAACTACGTTGAACGCCACCATGGCCCACACGAACATTACCACGTAGAGCATTAGAGCGATATCAGCTATGACTCCCAGAAGTCCGTACATTATGATCATCAGCACGAAAACTATAAGAAGGCCGATCCCGCCTGCTACGATGGACTTGTCAAGAGCATTGGCTCCGATAGTAGCAGTCTGTACTGAAGACTGGATCTCTTCCAGTTCGATGGGAAGAGCACCGCCTCTGATGAGAGCTGCGAGTGTAGTAGCTTCTTCCTTGGAGAAGTTTCCTGTGATCTCGCAGTTTCCGCCGGAAATAACGCTCAGTACTTCAGGGTGAGTAAGAACTTCACCGTCAAGCACGATGGCGATCTCATTGGACTGCATGCCTTCGATGGCAACCTCAGGCTCCTTGTTGTATGCCTTTCTGGAAGCTTCTTCAAACAGAGAAGCACCTTCTGAATCGAATTCAAGGAGGATCCTGTAGCGTGCTCCGTCAGTATCAACTTCTGCATCCTTTACATATGATCCGTCCAGTGCGACTGTACCATCGGAAAGAACGAAGCTCAGCTGAGCGGTTGTACCTATGGCGTTGATGGCTTCTTCAGCATCGGTTACGCCGGGCATCTCTACTCTCAGACGGTTGGTTCCTTCACGGGTAACAGTGGATTCAGCTACACCGAGCTGATTGACACGGTTGTTCAGAACAGCTCTTGTCTGGTCCATTATCTCGTTGATCTCTTCACTTGAGTATCCGAGACCATCTGTTTTACCTTCCATTACGACATAAACACCGCCGTTTATGTCAAGACCGTACTTAAGAGCGTTCTTTCCGTTCAGAGGCTCTCCGTCTTCATTCGTCCCGATTCCGATGAAAGTAGCGTATAAACCGAAAAGCAATATCAGGATCACTAATACTGAAAGTACGGCTTTCAATTTCTGACTCATAATAAATAACCTCGCAAATAACTTATATTTATCCAATAAATGCCGTCACAGTGAGCATAACCTTGAAACAATACATAGTTAGGCATTTTACTTGACAGTATATTATATCAAACTATATGTCAAAAAACAAGAAAAACTCCTTGATTTTCAAGGAGTTTTTATTATTCAAACTAAACAGGATCAAACGAGTTCATCAGCCTCACGAACTTCTTCATCAGCCTTCTCGATCTCCTTGATCTCTTCCTCTACTGTTTCGAATTCCTCAACGGGATCCTTCTTAAGACGCTTGATGCCCTTCTTCTTAGGTGCTTCGTCTTCTTCCTTGACCTCGTCATAGACTTCTCTTGCCTTGCCGTGAGCTTCCTTGGTAACGGATGAAACAGCCCATCTCATCATTTCCATCTTGACTTTATCAGCGCCGACCTGAACAACGATAGTCTCGTCCTTTGTTTTAACGATCTTACCTACGATACCTCCAATGGTCACGATCTCGTCACCAACCGTGAGGCTTCTTCTCATCTCGTTGATGGCCTTATCCTTCTTCCTCTGAGGTCTGATCATAAGAAAGTACATTACTGCGATCAGTATGATCAAAGGTAAAAACTGTACCAGTGTAGCTTGTGCATTTCCGCTCATGTTATATTATCCTCCTAAACTGAAAATAAGCCTGTTTCCTAATGGTGCCGGCAGTGGGGGTCGAACCCACACGGTGTCGCCACCACGGGATTTTGAGTCCCGCACGTCTGCCAATTCCATCATGCCGGCCCAATCTACAACAGAATTATTTTAACATATCCGGGCCGTAATGACAATATATTTTTGTTACTGAAAAGTCACATATCTTCCCTTGCTCTTAGCCTGTAAAGAAGCGAATCGATCTGTTCATACAGCCACTTGAGATCAAAGGAATTATTGATCGTATAGTCCGCGAGTCTTTCCTTCTCCCAGGAAGGCATCTGGCTGTTTATTCTGTCCATAACTTCCTTTCTGGTCGTCCTGTCACGTTTTATCACTCTCGACACCCTCGTTTCAAGTGAAGCAGTTACGAACCAGGTTTCATCCACATCCTTCTGCAGGCCGAATTCAAACAGAAGCGGAGCATCAAAAACAACTATGCCTCTGTAATTCTCTTCCTTAAGATGATCGATCTGCGCATGAAATTCATCTATGACTATCGTCACGACTATCTGTTCCAGTTTATTCCTGCTTAAAGCATCAGAAAAAACGATATCAGACATCTTTTTTCTGTCCAGTGTCCCTTCTTCAGTGAAGACTTCAGCTCCGAATTCGCGAAGTATAGGCTCAAGCGCGGGACCGTCCGGTCCTGTGGCAGCTCTGGATATTTTGTCTGCATCTATTATGAGGCAGCCTTTTCTCTTCAGGTAATCGGATACGGTACTCTTACCGGACCCTATTCCTCCTGTAAGTCCAACAATCGTCATGGTAATCTCCTTACTTAAGATCGTACCAGTTATCTGCAGTGTTAAGATCTGCCAGAAGCTTTACCTTGAGTTCCATGGCTTCTTCCATGTTTCGTACAAGCAGCTCCTTTATCTCTTCAAGTTCACATTTATCCGCCTCTATTATCAGTTCATCATGAACCTGAAGGATCAGCTTTGATCCGGGATGACTGTCTCTGAGTTCCCTGTATACCTTGTTCATGGCGATCTTTATTATATCAGCGGCGGAACCCTGTATGGGAGTGTTCATGGCAAGTCTTTCCCCAAGCTGACGAACCATGAAATTGGAAGCTTTTATCTCGTTGATCCTTCTCTTTCTCCCGAGTATGGTCTCGGAATATCCCTTCTCCCTGACAAAATCTATCTGGCCGTCCATATAGGATTTTACCTTGGGATGCTTGTTGAAGTATTCCTTGATATATGCTTCTGCTTCTTTTCTTGTGACGTTTATCTCCTCGGAAAGTCCGAAACTTGACATGCCGTAAATAACTCCGAAGTTAACGGCCTTGGCTCTGGATCTGTCTATGGGTTTAACTTCCTCCAGAGGAATGCCCAGCACGCGGGCTGCGGTCATCCTGTGGATATCCTCGTTGTTATTGAACGCTTCTATAAGGGCTTCGTCCCCCGAAAGATGCGCCAGCACCCTGAGTTCTATCTGAGAATAGTCCGCTCCCACGAGTATTTTCCCCTCACCTGCATGGAAGGCGCGGCGTATTTTTCTGCCCAGCTCCTGCCGTACAGGAATATTCTGCAGGTTTGGTTCTGTGCAGCTGATCCTTCCGGTCTGTGTTACGGTCTGCTGGAAATGGCAGTGGATCCTGCCATCGGATGCGATGAGCGGTTTCATTCCCTCAATATATGTTGATTCAAGTTTGGTAAGATTCCTGTATTCAAGGATCTTGGGAACGATAGGATGATCATCCTTAACCTTTTCCAGTACGTCTGCACTGGTGGAATAACCCTTTTTTGTCTTCTTCCCATGAGGAAGCGACAGCTTATCGAAAAGGATATCACCCAGCTGCTGCGTAGATTTGATGTTGAACTCTTCGCCGGCCAGCTCATATATTTCCTTTTCGAGCCCCTCTATCTCGGAATCCAGGCTGTTCCCGAAGTCATCCAGATAATGTCTGTCGCAGAGGATGCCCGTCGCTTCCATGGATGCCAGTACCTCTATCAGAGGAAGTTCGCATTCATAGAATACCCTCTTGAGGTCATTCTCCTCAAGAAGTTTCTCCTGCTGAGACCTGAGAGCTCTGCACAGCAAAGCCTCGGTGATATGATCATCGATATTAGCTCTCATTTCCTTGAACATGGATACCTGCTGATCAACCTTGTCTGCGGACAATGTTTCGGGGTCTATGCCAAGCCTGTCCGTCGTAACGGATCTGAAACTGTAATCCTTCCTTGATACGTCAAGGCAGTACTCAGCTATCGAGGTATCAAAGGAGATCTCTTTGAGTCCGATATTCCATACTATCATGGCATAAAGACTGTCTTTTATATCATGACCGAAGAGTTTCATATCTATGTGATTGAGTGTCTCACAGAATTCGTCCATAGGGACAAATCTGAAATCAACATAGTAAGCATCGTCAGAAAAGAAAAATATTCCTTCAGCCGACAGGCCGTCAACATGCGAAAAGTTCCCCATTATCCTGAAATATACATCTTTTCCCTTAAGGTCAAAGAGTTTATAAAGGTCTCTGCGATCCAGGATGACGATCTTTTCTCCTTTGAACTCAAGCCGGCTCCGGTCAAAAACTGGAACATCCTCTGAAACCGCCTTGTCACCCAGTTTCTTCAGAAAACTCCTGAACTCAAGTTTCTTGTATATGGCGGTCAGTTCCTCATAATCCGGTTCCGTGAAGGCCATATCTTCGATCCCTGTTTCCAGGGGAACGTCTCTTACGATCGTAGCCAGGTGTTTGGAAAGGCGGGCAAGTTCAGCATTCTCCTCGACCTTCTTTCTCATGGCAGGCTTTTTGATCTCTTCACTTCTCGCAAGAACTTCTTCCAGACTTCCAAACTGTGTCAGAAGCTCGATGCCGCCCTTCTCTCCTATTCCGGGTATGCCCGGAATGTTATCGGAGCTGTCTCCCATTATTCCCTTAAGGTCGATGAATTGTGCGGGAGTCAGGCTGTAACGCTCAAGCATCTTGGCCCTGTCGTAGAGATCGAAATCTGTAACTCCCTTCTTCGTAAATACCACCTTGGTAACGTCTGACGTAAGCTGAAGTGCATCCTTGTCTCCGGTAAAAATAAGGGGTTCCATTCCCTGCTCTTCAGCTATCCTTGACACCGTTCCTATGATATCATCCGCCTCGTATCCCGGAACTTCCAGGATACGGATATTCATAGCCTTCAAAATATCCTTAAGCAGAGGGATCTCCATTAAAAGTTCAGGCGGAGTAGGTTTCCTTCCGGCCTTGTATCCATCGTATTCCTTATGTCTGAAAGTTGGAACGTTAAGATCGAAGGCCACAGCCATATACTCAGGGCTGAAGTCTTCTTCGATCTTGTTAAGCATATTAAGGAAACCGTATATGCCCTGCGTGTATATGCCCTCCGATGTGATCATAGGTCTCTGCATGGCATAGAAAGCTCTGAACAGAAGGCTGTTTCCGTCTATTATTACGATTCTCTTCATTCTGATATCTTCTCTTCCGATCGGTTCATTATCTAAAAAATCCCGGGTTACCGTCAAGGATATAAAAGACGCCCTATCAACAGATAGGTGGGTGCCCTGCACCTAAGCTTCTGCCTTCCACTCGATGGAGGCCTGGCATAATGCTTAAACGACACGGGTTCCCGTTGCGCAAGTGTAGGTTCTTTTATGTTTCCTTTAACGAATAATCCAGGATAAAATTCAGCAGTTCAGTTTGCCTGAAACCGTTATATTACTCGTCCAGGAGCTCAACAGCACAGTTATGGTGAACTTTCTGAACGTCTTCGTTATCCTCAAGAAGGCTGATCATCTTGGAAAGTCTCTTGAGATCCTCCGGCTTGGGAGTAGCTTCAACTGTGGGAACTCTCTCGATGTCGGCTTCCACGAATTCATAACCTGCATCCTTCATGCCCGTGAGAACGTCTGTAAAATCAGCAGGATCTGTATAGATTACGAAGGAATCTCCCTCATTTACCATGTCATCAGCGCCTGCTTCAAGGGCAGCATCCATAACTGTGTCCTCATCAAGGTCTCCGTCTTCGTTATCGAGGACGAGAACTCCCTTGGAATTGAACATGTAGGATACGCAGCCCGGTGTTCCCAGGTTTCCGCCATACTTGTCGAATGTTGAACGCACTGATGATGTGGTCCTGTTTGAATTATCTGTAAGAGCTTCTACTATAACAGCAACGCCGCCGAGTCCGTAACCTTCAAAGGTCATCTCCTCGTAGCTTGCTCCACCAAGCTCTCCTGTACCTTTCTTGATAGCTCTCTGAATGTTGTCGTTAGGCATGGAAATAGCTTTAGCCTTTTCGATTGCCAGTCTCAGAGAGGCATTGTAGTCAGGATCTCCTCCGTCCTTAGCAGCTACAGTGATAGCCTTGGCATATTTAGTGAACATTGCTGCTCTTTTTGAATCCTGTGCGGCTTTTCTTCCCGCGATCGTACCGTGTCTTCCCATGAGACACCTCCCTCTCTATATTATTTCTCGTAGATTATACACCCTGAATGACATAATTTCAAGTGCCCGCATGAAAGAAACGGCCGTGCATCCACAGCCGTTTCTGATTTTTATATAGCCTTTTTGCCCAGATTGTGATGTGCGTTCGCCATCATCAGTTTGATACGGTTGATCTGGTTTACGTTCGAAGCACCTGGATCGTAGTCAATAGCTACGATGTTCGCTCCGGGGAACTTCTCCCTTATGGCCTTCATCATACCCTTTCCTGTTACGTGGTTAGGTAAGCAAGCGAAAGGCTGGAGACAGGCGATGTTGGTAGCTCCGGATTTGATGAGGTCGATCATCTCACCGGTAAGGAGCCATCCTTCTCCGCACTGGTTTCCATTGGATGCAATGGCTGATGCTTCCTTTGAAGTCTCTTCTATATGAGGCATCTCATTGAATCTCTTTGACTCTCGAAGAGCTTTTCTTATAGGTCCTCTGATGAATTCCACCAGCTTGATACCTGCCATGTTAAGCCGATAAGCCTTTTTCGTACCCGAAAGGTGTTCATAGTTGAATTTTTTGTTGTACATGGAGTACATGAAGAAATCAACAAGTTCAGGAACAACGGCTTCTCCGCCTTCTTTTTCGATGAGTTCCACTATCCTGTTGTTTGCATCAGGATGGTACTTGACGAGTATCTCTCCTACTACGCCGACCTTAGGCTTCTTTATGTCCTTAAGAGGCAGGTTATCGTATTCCTTTATGATCTTGGGACCAAGTCTCCATAACTGGGTAAAGCTGCCGTTCCTGCAGTTGGCCAGGATCTTATCCCTGTACTTGTCACGTATAGCCTGAGCAGAGCCCGGAGTTACCTCGTAAGGCCTTGTAGCATAAAGGCATCTTTGGAAAATATCTCCGTATACGGCTCCTATTATGAGGCGCTTTCCCATCTCCAGGTCAATCTTGAAACCGGGATTTTTCTCCAGTATTCCGGTATTGAAACTGATTACAGGTATCTGTTCCATATTAAGATCCCTGAGAGCTTTTCTGAGGAGCGCTACGTAATTTGAAGCTCTGCAGCCTCCTCCTGTCTGGCTCATGATGAGAGCGGTCTTATCCGGATCGTACTTTCCTGTCTTAAGCTCTCTTATAAGCTGGCCAAGTGTGATCAGTGTCGGATAGCAGGCGTCATTATTGACGTATCTGAGTCCTTCCTGGATGCCCTCTCCGTTCTTATCTTCAGGAAGAAGCACCACGTTATATCCGCAGGCCTTGAGACCCTCCTCAAGATATTCAAAGTGCAGCGGGCTCATCTGAGGAACAAGGATAGTATAATCCTTTTTCATTTCCTTGGTGAACACTTTCCTGTTGAAAGGCTGATGTCCTCCCTCAGGCATTACGCCGTTCTTTTCACGTTCCTCCATAGCGGCTTTAAGAGATCTGATACGGATCTTTATCGCTCCCAGGTTGTTTCCTTCATCTATCTTGATCAGCGTATAAAGCTTGTTGGCTGACTCGAGGAGTTCCATTACCTCATCTGTTGTGACTGCGTCTACTCCGCAGCCGAATGAGTTGAGCTGTATCAGTTCAACATCCGGCATATCCTCAACTACGTTTGCTGCGCGGTAGAGTCTGGAATGATACATCCACTGATCCAGAACTCTCACCGGTCTGTCAAAGTCTCTGAGATCGCAGATGGAATCCTCGCTCAATACCACCAGATTGAAAGATGTGATCATCTTATCGATGCCGTGATTGATCTCGGTGTCCAGATGATAAGGTCTTCCGGCAAGCACTATGGATTTCAGGCCGTGATCCTTGGCATACTTAAGGGCACGCTTGCCCTCTTCTCTTACGTCTTCCTTGAATCTCAGCTGTTCCTTTCTGGCTTCTGAGACAGCACGGGCTATCTCTTTTTCAGTCACACCGTGTTCTCCGAGAAGTTCATACATCCTCTTTACCAGTCTCTCGTCGTTATCATAAGGTACGAAAGGATGATAGAAGTTTACTCCGAATTTTTTGAAGTCATGGCTCATATTATTGGCTATGACTTCAGGGAAGGTTGCTACAACAGGACAGTTGTAGTGATTGGGAGCGTCAGGGTCCTCTATCCACTCATAATTTATGCACGGATAAAATATCTTTTTCTCTCCCATGTCCATAAGTTCCCTGACATGGCCATGGACTATCTTGGCAGGATAGCAGGCTGTATCTGAACTTATGTATTCCATTCCCTTCTGATAGATATCCTTGGTCGACATGGGGCTCAGTACCACGCGGTATTTGAGTTCCGTGAAGAACGTATGCCAGAAAGGATAGTCTTCATAGATATTCAGTACCCTTGGAATAGCCATGTGTCCTCTTACAGCCTTTTCTTCTGAAAGGGGCTCATAGTATTCGAAGAGTCTTCTGAGTTTATACTGATAAAGGTTAGGAAGATCGTCATGGGTGAGATCGAGTCCCGCGCCCTTTTCACAGCGGTTGCCGGTGATATATCTCTTTTTATCTCCGAATTTGGTTATGGTAAGCAGGCAGTTGTTTTCGCATCTCCTGCAGCGTCCGTTTCTCGACTCATATGTGAACTCATCCAGTTCATCAGGTCTGAGGACGCCGGATACCTGTCCGCAGTCGGCCTTTTCGAGGGAATTGAGCGCACATCCGTAGGCACCCATTATACCTGCGATATCCGGCCTTACCACTTCTCTTCCAAGCACCTTTTCGATAGCTCTTAAACAGGATTCGTTATAGAAAGTGCCGCCCTGGACCACGATCTTCTCTCCTGCTTCTTCGGGATTCCTGAGTTTGATAACCTTGTAAAGAGCGTTCTTTATGACTGAGTAAGAAAGGCCTGCAGCGATATCCCCTATGGAAGCCCCTTCTTTCTGCGCCTGCTTGACCATGGAGTTCATGAATACCGTGCATCTGGTTCCAAGATCCACAGGTGCCTGTGAAAGGAGACCTACCTTGGCAAACTCCTCCACGGGAAGATCCACGGATTTGGCATAGGTCTCTATGAAGGAACCGCAGCCCGATGAACATGCTTCATTCAGCATGATATTATGGATAGCTCCGTTTCTGATCTTCATGCACTTCATGTCCTGCCCGCCGATATCGAGTATGAAATCCACTCCGGGAAGGAACTGTTCGGCTGCCTTATAGTGGGCCATGGTCTCGATAATGCCGTCATCTGCATTGAAACCTGCCTGGATAAGACCTTCACCGTAACCGGTCACCGTGGTGTAGGAGATGAAGCAGTCCTTGGGAAGCTTCGCATATATATCTCTGAGGAATCCTCTCGTAGTCTCAAGAGGATTTCCCTCGTTATTCTTATAGAAACTGTAGACCAGGTTCCTGTCCCCGTCGATAAGGGCAGCCTTGGTCGTTGTAGAACCCGCATCGATCCCAAGATACAGAGGTCCTTCACAGAGCGAAAGATCCTTTCTCTTTATCTTAGCCCTGGCATGTCTTTCCCTGAAGGCCTGAAGTTCAGCTTCATCCCTGAACAGCGGCTCCGTCCTCTTGGATGCCCTGTTCTGTGAACTGTCTATATTATTCAAAGCATCGACCAGAGAAGTTATGGTAACTTCAGCTTTATCCTCTGCCATAATGGCAGCGCCGATGGCGACGAAATATTTTGAGTTCTCAGGGAAGATGACCTCATCAGGACCGAGACCCAGCGTTTCCGTAAACCTCTTTCTGAGCTCCGATAAATAGCTCAGGGGGCCTCCCAGATATGCTACATGTCCTTCGATCTTATGACCGCAGGCAAGTCCTGAGATAGTCTGGTTTACTACAGCCTGGAAAATGGATGCAGCAAGATTGGAAAGAGACGCCCCCTCGTTTATAAGGGGCTGGATGTCAGTCTTGGCAAATACACCGCAGCGTGCCGCAATGGGATAGATGGTGTCGTAATCCTTGGCAGCCTCGTTAAGACCGTCTCCATCTGTATTAAGAAGGATCGCCATCTGATCTATAAAGGCCCCCGTACCTCCTGCACAGGTGCCGTTCATCCTCTGCTCCACCGTGGCCCCGAAGAAGGTTATCTTGGCGTCCTCACCTCCGAGTTCGATAACGCAGTCAGTCTCAGGTATGAGATGCTTGACTGCCATGGAACAGGTGACCACTTCCTGCTCGAAGGGCAATTTAAGACTGTCTGCGAGAGCCAGTCCGCCTGAGCCGGTGATAACTACCTTTACCTTCTCGTCTCCTCTTTCCTTAAGGATATCTTCTAAAAGTTCCTGAGCTTTCTCAAAGACGCTGGACATATGTCTTTCGTAGCGCTTGTAAAGTATTTCATTGTTTTCGTCCATCAGGACGACCTTTACGGTCGTTGATCCTATATCGATTCCCAGTCTCATCTAAAAAACCTCCGATGATATTATAAAACGGAGGCGGTAAAAAGTGTGTTAAATATGCAAAATAACTGCTAAAATTCCGCTAATTTTCATAGCGTGTCTATCTCATTCTTCATAAGCTTATTCAGCATAATGAAGCTGTAGATCAGTCCCAGTACCTCCCCTATCGGGAAACTGAACCAGGAAAGAGTAACACCGCCGATCTTAGCGAGAAGATATGCGAAGGGTACTATTCCAATAAGCTGTCTGATGAATGAACACATCAGACTATATACCCCGTGACCGGTTGCCTGAAACACGGTCCCGTTCATTATTCCGAAAGCCGCAGGAATGAAGTTGATGCTGATGATCCTGAGAGCAGGCACGCCGTACTCAAGCATCCTGGGAGATGCATCGAATATCATAAGGAGCTTGTCAGGTATCAGCTGGAACAGAGCCAGCCCTATAACCATGAAAATCAGGGCAAATCTTATACCTTCTTTTCTCGCTTCTTTGACCCTTTCCCTGTTTCTTGCTCCGTAATTGAATCCTATGATGGGAAGGACTCCCTGATTAAGCCCGAACACGGGCATGAAAACGAAACTCTGTATCTTGAAATAAACTCCCAGTACCGCAACGGCCGTAGTTGAATAAGCTACCAGGATCATATTGTAGAGCACGTTCATAACAGAAGCTATGCTCTGCATTATTATCGAAGGAAGGCCTACCTGGTATATCTCTTTGATTATCCTCCATTCAGGCCTGAAACCTCTGAAGCTTATATTTACAAGGTGTTTATCCCTGTTTCTTTTGCCGAAAAGGATGATGACAGCTATGGTGAATCCAACCACCTGCCCGATCACAGTGGCAAGGGCTGCGCCTACAACTCCCAGTTCCGGAAATCCCAACAGTCCGAAGATCATTATGGGATCCAGGATAACGTTGGTTATGGCGCCTGCCATGGAACAGATCATCGGTGCCTTCATGTTTCCGGTGGCCTGAAGGATCTTTTCGATTATGACCTGTATATTAATGAAGAACGATCCGCAGAATACTATGGTAAGATACTGCCTTGCTGCAGTATAGATATATGTGCCGGGCTCAGCATATGATCCCACAAACAGTCCCGGTAAAAGCAGTCCCACTATGAAAAACAGCAAAAAGTCAAAGAATCCGAGGATGAGCCCCGTAGTCGCAGCCTTGTCCGCATCCTCCTGTCTTCTGGCTCCCAGCCTCCTGGATATCAGCGAGTTCACACCTACGCCGGTCCCAACGCCCACTGCTATTATCATAAGCTGTAACGGCATAATTATGGATACGGCTGTCAGAGCATCCTCAGATATCCTGGCAACGAAATAACTGTCAACGATGTTATACAGTGCGTTGATCGTCATGGAAATGATTGCCGGAAGCGACATGCTGATCATAAGCGGCCTTATGGGCATATACCCCATCTTGTTCTCCGTGACCGGCATTCCTTTTTCAGTTTTCAGATCTTTTATTTCTTCTGTCATTTAATACCTCAAAAATCGTACCTGTGAATTATACAATAAACGTTTTACATTTTCAAGAAAATAATGTATAATGCTATCCTGGGTCCGGCAGACGGTCGCGCACTTCACGTGTGAGGAAAGTCCGGGCTCCATAGAGCAAGGGTGCCTGATAACGTCAGGCGTAGGTAACTATAGGGAAAGTGCAACAGAAAACACTCCGCCGAAACAGTTAGGCTGTGGTAAGGTTGAAATGGCGAGGTAAGAGCTCACCGGCGTCCAGGAGACTGGGCGGCCTTGTAAACCCCACCCGGAGCAAGACCAAACAGGGCTAAAGGCGGCTGCTCGTCGCCTCCGGTAGGTAGGTCGCTGGAGCTGTGCAGCAATGTACAGTCGAGATAGATGATCGTCTAATACAGAACCCGGCTTACAGCCGGGCCCAACCCATGAAAAAATCCGCATATGTTATGCGGATTTTTTATTGTCAGTATTTATTTACCACGTCCAGAGCCTCTATAAGCTTTATGTCTTCGTGTTTCTCCTGGAAATAGTTAAGTGTGAACTGATTTGCGAAAAGCAGAAGCGGACGCTGGAAATGGTCAAATACCAGCATCTGACGGGAATCGATCACATCTTTCACGTGATCCAGATCCATCCCTTCTCCAAGCCATCTTACAAGTGTCATATCGAGCCTGTCCATGCGTATGGCAGCATTGTATTCGTTTTTCAGTCTGTATTCGAAAACCTCGAACTGAAGCTGACCTACAGCACCCACCACGACTTCGTTGTACTGGTTCCTGTATACCTGGATAGCACCTTCCTGAGCCAGCTGGTCCACACCCTTCTGGAACTGTTTGGCTTTCATGGTATCCTTAGGTGATACGAGAGCAAACATTTCAGCAGGGAAAGTGGGAAGAGGCTCAAAGAACAGCTCACCCTTCACCGTCGAAAGAGTATCTCCTATCTGGTAGTTGCCGGTGTCGTAGATGCCTATTACGTCTCCTGCAATAGCTGTTTCCACGTTTTCCCTCTCGTTCGCCATCAGCATGGTGGACTGAGCAAGCTTCATGTTCCTGCCGGTGCGGCTGAGTCTGACCTCCATGCCCCTTTCGAAGGTACCGGAGCATATCCTGAAAAATGCCAGCCTGTCGCGATGTGCAGGGTTCATATTAGCCTGGATCTTGAAGATAAAACCTGAAAAGTCCTCACCTTCCGGTTTGACTTCTATGTCTTCGCCGTTCAGCTTAGCTTTTCTGACGCCCGGGGCCGGGGACATTTCAAGGAAGTGTTCAAGGAACTGTGTGGTACCGAAATCCGCCAAGGCAGATCCGAAAAACACCGGGCTGAGTTTTCCCTTATTTATTGCATCCATGTCGAATTCATTGCCGGCACCTGTTATCAGCTCGATCTCATCCCTCAGCGTACTGAGGTTATACCCTGCGATCATATCCTCAAGCTCCGGTCCGAATACGCCCTCCTCACCCAGCTTAAGCGTCTTCTGAGCCTTATACAGCACTACTTCGTTCTTCAGGATATCATAGATACCTTCGAAGTTTATTCCCGAACCGATGGGCCATGTGATGGGAACTGAAGCTATTCCGAGAACATCCTCCAGTTCCTGAACGAGATCGAAAGCGTCTTTGGTTTCCCTGTCCAGCTTATTTATAAAGGTGAAGATGGGTATCCCTCTCATGGCGCAGACCTTGAAGAGTTTCTTGGTCTGTGCCTCGATACCCTTGGCACCGTCGATAACCATGACCGCCGAATCAACGGATGTCAGTATCCTGTATGTATCTTCTCCAAAGTCGTTATGTCCCGGAGTATCCATGATAGATATATTCTTTCCCTGATATTCGAACTGCATTACAGATGAAGTTACAGAGATGCCCCTCTGCTTCTCTATCTCCATCCAGTCCGATGTTGCAAACTTTGAATTTCTTCTCGCTTTGACAGTACCTGCCTCACGTATGGCTCCTCCGTGAAGGAGCATCTTCTCTGTAAGAGTAGTCTTACCTGCGTCAGGGTGAGATATGATTCCGAAAATACGCCTTTTAGCTATTTCTTCCTGTCTGGTTGACATAATTCTTTTCCTTTACTGTTTTTTGCACTTTTAACAATATACACGATTTACTTGAAATTGTCCAACTATTTATTTATAATGAATCCGTTATGATCAAATTGAATGAAAGATTAAAGAAAATATACGATCAGGTATGTCCCGGCGAGACAGTCTGTGACGTGGGTACAGATCACGGATACGTTCCTCTGGCACTTCTGGAAGCCGGCGTTTCACCCAGAGCCGTAATGTCAGATATATCCGAAGGTTCACTTCTTAAATGCAAAGAAAACGCCGAGGTCCTTCTTCCCGAAGCTGCACCGTTTGATCTCAGGCATGGTTCAGGTATCGAGGTACTTGAAAGCGGTGAAGTTGATACCGTTATCATGGCAGGCATGGGAGGAATGCTCATTACCGAGCTTCTCGGAAAGGATTATCACCATTCCCATAGTTTCAGGAAGTACATACTCCAGCCCAGAAAACACGTTGGAAGATTAAGATACTGGCTCCTTGACAACGACTTTACCGTCGTACATGAAGATCTTGCCAGAGAAGGTAAGTTCATCTGGCCCATACTCACCGTGGAATCATTCGGGAGAGCCCTTTTCGTAAATGCCGATCCCGATGACGTGGAGTTCGAATACCCTCTTACCCTTCTCGATCACAGAAATGAGCATACGGAGGAATACCTTAAAAACGCCCTAAGGCTCGAAAGACTCAAACTCGGATCCAAGTCGGAAGGGTCGCTTACGACCTTTGAAGAGCTCAGAACTCAGAAGCACAGAGTCGAAAGACTTGAATATATGGTGGAAAGATTATAAAGATAAGCGGATACAGTAAGTCCTGTATCCGCTTATTGTTTTTTGATCAAAGGGAGAAAGGATTGATATCCACGTCTGACAGCTCCACTCTGGCACTGTCGTAAATATCCGCAGCTATCAGTATGCTGCTCATCGCCCTTCTGAAAATGTTCTCCGTGGCGTAATGTCCCAGATCCAGCACGTTTATACCCAGTTCGTGAGCTTTCTGTGCGTCATGATACTTGAGATCTCCTGTAATATATATATCGCAGTCCTCAGTAATGGCCGAGATCATATATTCCGATCCTGCACCGCTCACCCAGCAGACCCTTCCGATGTTAACGCCTGTATCTCCCGCATATCTGAAGAATCTCCTGTCAACTCCCAGCTTGGATGAAGCTCTGTCCATGAGTTCGTCAAGAGTTACCGCTTCGTCGAATTCTCCTACCCTTACGTATCCGTCTCCGCTTTCGGAAGTCCCGAACCTGTCGAGACCCAGCATCGCGCCGAGATAATCGTTGTTTCCTCCGCTGCATTTATCAAAGGGGGTGTGTATTGAATAGACGCTGATCCCCTCCTGGATCAGGTCTATGAGCATATTTGACGTGATATTGTCTCCGTCCACCTCATCGAAGTCGCTGAAGTCTATCCCCTCAAGTCCGATCACCTGATCCAGCGATCCGAAGATCAGAGGGTGGTGCGTAATAATGAGATCGCATCCCTTGTTCACCGCCTCCTCGATGACGTCGGAACGTATCTCCAACGCCAGGAGTATCTTGTTGAATTCAGTTTTAAGTCTGACCTGCCATCCGGAGTTGTCCCAGTCCTCCTGAAGACTGAGAGGAGCTTTAGCTTCTATGGCTTTTTCTATCTGCTTATAGCTTACCATTTCGATCTCCTTTTAATAACGCCGCAAAAACATGGTTCCCGCGGCGTATGACATCATTATTCGAGATAGTCCTTTAACTTCTTGGATCTTGAAGGATGTCTCAGTTTACGCAGAGCTTTGGCTTCTATCTGTCTGATACGTTCACGCGTAACTTCGAATTCCTTGCCCACTTCCTCTAAAGTACGTGCTCTTCCGTCTTCCAGACCGAATCTCAGTTTAAGCACCTTCTGTTCACGGTCTGTAAGAGTATCGAGAACTTCAACGAGCTGCTCCTTGAGCATGCTGAAAGCTGCTGCTTCCACCGGCTGAGGCACATCTTCATCAGGAATGAAATCTCCAAGATGTGAATCTTCTTCTTCACCTATAGGTGTCTCAAGAGATACCGGCTCCTGGGCTACTTTCTGGATCTCTCTTACCTTATCTACCGAAAGGCCCATCTCTTCAGCGATCTCTTCAGGAGAAGGCTCTCTTCCAAGCTCCTGTAAGAGCTGTCTGGAAACTCTTATGAGTTTGTTTATGGTCTCGACCATATGAACAGGGATCCTGATGGTCCTTGCCTGATCTGCAATGGATCTTGTGATAGCCTGTCTGATCCACCATGTGGCATAGGTTGAAAACTTGTATCCCTTGGTATAGTCGAATTTGTCAACAGCTTTGATCAGGCCGAGGTTTCCTTCCTGGATCAGATCGAGGAAAAGCATACCTCTTCCCACGTATCTCTTTGCTATGGAAACTACCAGTCTGAGGTTCGCTTCGCAAAGTCTCTTCTTAGCTTCTTCATCTCCCTCGCCCATTCTCTTGGCCAGTTCAACTTCTTCCTCAGCAGTAAGAAGAGGTACCTTACCGATCTCTTTCAGATACATCCTTACGGGATCATCAACGGCGATACCCTTAGTCATGCCCGCTTCGAAATCTGACTCATAATCCGTATCCAGAGTCTCATCCCCGGAGATATCCACTTCTTCAAGCGCGACTTCTTCACCTATGAGGTTGAGATCTTCAGGCATCGTCTCCTCGGGGATGATCTCCACGCCTTTAGCCCAGAGCTCATCATAGATATCAGGAAGGTGCACCGTCTCAAGGTTGAAGGAATCAAGGATCTTGTTCACGTCTTTTTCAGGCAGTTTATTATTGCACTTCTTTGCCTGAGCCATGATCAGACTGAGCAGTTCCTTCTGTTTCTGTTCCTGGAGATCCTTGTTCTGGGCCTCCGGATCATCATCTTTTTCTTCGTCCTCCTGAAGCTGATCTTCGGTCAGTTCCTGGTCAAGCTCATCAAGTTCTGTTTTCTTCTTGTCATCTGCCATTTTCATCGTCCCCCGTATTTTTTAATTTCATTCTGTACTTTTATCAGATCGTTTGTCAGTGTTTCTATAGTATTCTGGTCTATACCGCTCTCATCGGCGAGATCCATCCTGGATACTATGTTTTTTTCCTTATCGAAAAGCTTTTCAAGTTTCCATTTTCTGATGCTTTCTTCCAGGACCTCTTCTTCACGCCCCGCAAGAACTATTCCCGACACAGCCCTTTCAAGAGCGATGCTTTCATCAGGATCCAGCCTGTCATTCAGATCTGTTATGCTGAAATTGCCGCTGTTTCCGAACAATTCCAGCATCATATATCCGATCTTTTGGGAAAATGGGGATTCCATTATCCCAAAATCATCAAACAGAGCTTCAGTGAGATCCGGATTGGTCAATATAGCCGAGATCACGTTTGCTTCCCTGGAACTGAGTTCCAAAGCTGCTGCGCTTCCCTCTCTTTCAGTAAATGCCGGTCTCTGGCTGCTTTTAGAACTTTCATCGCTGATCTCTGCGAATATAGCCCTTTCAGATACTTTTAACTGATCTGACAAAGCTTTTACATATATGTCAGTTTCCACAGGGCTGAGAGTCCTCAGCACGCCGGCTGCCTTTTTGATATATTCCAGTTTGTCCTCATCCCGGCTCATATCCAGGCCATTTTTTAAAGAATCCAGTTTATATTGTATCGCCCCCGGTGCATTCTTCACAAGTTTCATGAAGGCATCCCGCCCGTGAGCCTTGGCGAATTCGTCAGGATCCTTCCCGTCTGTGACGTGGAATACCTTTACCTTGAGTCCTCTCGGTACAAGTATGTCGATACCTCTTATCGCTGCGTTTATTCCCGCAGTATCAGAGTCGTAGCAAAGATTTACCGCCGGAGTATATCTCTTTATCAGTTTGGCCTGGTTGTCCGTAAGCGCTGTTCCAAGAGATGCCACTACGTTCTTAACGCCGTGCTGATAGAGGCTTATAACGTCCATATATCCCTCAACTATGATGGCGCTTCCCTCTTTACCTATGTCCTGCTTGGTGGTGTTAAGAGCATAGAGATTATTCTTCTTCTGGAATATCAGGTTTTCGGGAGAATTCAGATATTTGGGATTATCGTTGTCAGCTATTCTCCGGCCTCCGAAACCTATCACTCTTCCGGAAGTATTGATGATGGGAAACATCACACGATTCCTGAATTTATCGTAGTACTTTCCATCCCTGCTTTTAGAGATGAGACCCAGCTCTAGGAGCACCTTCTCATCGACGCCCCTGGCCTTGAAGTGTTTATAGAGACTGTCCCATTCCTTGTCAGCGTAACCTATGCCGAATTTTTTAAGTATGCCGTCTTCGAGTCCCCGCTTTTTCATATATGTATATCCGGGGTTAGCCTTTTCTGTAAAAGCTTTGTAGAAAAAAGCTGCAGCCTCCCGGTTTATCTTATAGTATTCTTCCTTTTCCTTATTGGGAGATGACCTGGAAAAATCCACGTCGATACCGTATTCCTTGCCGAGTTTCTCACAAGCTTCGATAAAATCAAGATTATAGTATCTTTTTGTAAATTCTATGACGTCGCCTGTTGCTCCGCATCCAAAGCAGGTGAATATCTGCTTCTGATCAGACACAACAAAAGACGGGGTCTTCTCACTATGAAACGGACAGACACCTTTATAATTAGAACCTGCTCTTTTCAATGGTACGACCCTGCCTATGACGTCAACGATATTTAGTTGGCTCTTCAGTTCGTCCGCCCCGCTGCCTGAATTTCTCTGAGCCATGTCGAATTATCCCCCATATTGTGTTTATATCCCTTTTTTACCCCAAAAAAACACATTTCCTTTATTTTTTCAAAAAATATTTTTGTATCATTTCCATCCCTTCGGAACGAAGAGATCAGTATATGTGGATAAGGCGAACCTGTCGGTCATGCCGGCTATGTAGTCCTTTACAGCCTCCGCCACACCGTCTCTTTCGGATATCTCCCTGAGTTCATCCGGGAGAAGTTCCGGATTATCCAGGTAATACTCATAAAGAGATCTTATTACAGTCTCCACCTTGTTCAGGTCTTCGTCCCTCTTGACCTGACTGTTCTTATATACGTTAGCAAACATGAACTTTCTGAGATGATCCATCTCCTTCTTAAAAGCCGGGCTCTGACATATCTCATCCTTTCCCTCGCTGTTCCTGATCACGTCTATTACAAGAGAATTGATCCTTGCTCTGTGGGATGCTCCGAATAGTTCGATGGAAGACTGAGGGATATCCTTAAAGTCTATTACTCCCGACCTGAGTGCATCATCGATATCATGATTTATGTAGGCGATCCTGTCGGCCAGATGGACTATCTGTCCTTCAAGGGTAAAAGGATCATTCGGGCCGGTATGATTAACTATTCCGTCCCTTACTTCAGCTGTGAGGTTCATACCGCAGCCCACTCTGTGATGACTTCCCTCAAGCACGTCCACCACCCTGAGGCTCTGAACGTTATGATGAAAACCGCTCGGATGTATCTTATTCAGGACTTCTTCACCGTTATGGCCGAAGGGAGTATGCCCGAGATCGTGACCCAGAGCTATAGCCTCTGTAAGGTCCTCGTTATAGTTGAGCGCCCTTGCGATGGTCCTGGCTATCTGGCTCACTTCCAGAGTATGTGTGAGCCTTGTCCTGAAGTGATCCCCTTCAGGCGCCAGGAATACCTGCGTCTTATGCATCAGTCTTCTGAAAGCCTTGGAATGGATTATTCTGTCCCTGTCCCTCTGGAATTCAGTTCTCACGTCATCCTTGGGCTCTTCAAAACTTCTTCCTCTTGAAAAAGCCGACTTGCAGGCCCTCTCATCCAGTGTCTCTATTTCTCTTCTTTCTATATCTTCCCTGAAAAGCATTTCAAACTCCTGTAGAACCGAAGCCTCCGCCGCCCCGGTCTGTCTCGTTTACCTCATCCACAAGTATAAACTCAGCTCTTTCATACCTTGAAAACACAGCCTGAGCGATCCTGTCTCCGTCATGTATAGTGTAAGGTTCCTGTCCCAGGTTGACCATGGGTACGTTCCACTCGCCCCTGTAATCGCTGTCCACAGTCCCCACTCCGTTTATCATCGTTATGCCGTGTCTGATGCTCAGTCCTGACCTGGCCCGGATCTGAGCTTCTACTCCATCCGGGAGTTCGACATACATCCCCGTTGGGATGAGCCTTCTCTCCCCGGGCTGAAGCGTTATGGGCTCCTCAAGGCAGGCCCGGATATCAGCCCCCGCTGAACCGGCCGTCTCATATGAAGGCATATTGCCTTTATCGGATTTGATCCTGATAACTATTCTTTCCATGTTTACCTCTCGATTTACTACGGAGTTAATTATATCATAATCGCCCAAAAAAACAACGGCAACAAAAAATCCCGCTAATGCGGGATCTCTCAGAGTTCTGAAATAATCAGGTCCATCAGTTCCTTTGTCTTTGCACCGTTTCGGAATCCTGTGATACGGGGAGCTTCGGGTGACTGCGCTTTGTCGAGAGCATTCTTCAGCCTATCTGACTTATCTGAATATCCGATGTGTCTCAATAACATCTCCGTTGCCTTAAGTATGCTTAAGGGATTGACGTATTCCTGAAGGCCATCTTCTATCATTCTCGGGGCTGTTCCGTGTATTGCCTCAAACATGGCATAGCGGTCTCCGGTATTGGCCGAACCGGCAGTGCCTACCCCACCCTGTATCTCCGCAGCCTCGTCGGTGATTATATCTCCGTACAGATTCGGAAGAACGAACACCTGAAAATCCGATCTTATGTTTTCATTTACAAGGTTGGCAGCCATAATGTCAACATACCAGTCTTCAGCTTTTATATTTTCATAATCCTCCGATACTCTCCTGCAGATCTCTGAAAACTTACCGTCGGTCTTTTTCATTATGTTGGCCTTGGTCACTATTGCTACCCTGTTCTTACCGTTCTTCGCGGCAAAGTCAAAGGCTGCTCTGGCAATACGTTCAGTGCCTGCGTCCGTCGTTACCTTGAAATCCATTGCCAGACTTCCGGGAATCTCTATTCCCCTGGATCCCAGCACGTACTCTCCCTCGGTGTTTTCCCTGAAGAAAGTCCAGTCGATACCAAGTTCCGGGACATACACCGGTCTCACGTTCGCATATAGGTCAAGTTCTCTTCTTAATGTAACGTTTGCGCTTTCAAGGGTCCCTCCCTTGGGAGTCTCGGTAGGTCCTTTCAGAAGGACGTCGCATTTTTTTATATCTTCCAGAACATCTGAAGGTACAGATTCCCCCCGTGCCTTTCTGTTCTCTATGGTCAGGCCTTCTATTTTTTTGAGGATCACTTTTCCTTCCTCTATCTCATCTTTAAGAAGCGTTTCCAGTACGTTCTTTGCTTCCTTCATGATGATGGGGCCTATCCCGTCTCCGTCGATCAGACCTACGACCAGCGCATCTTCTGTGTTAAGTGTCTCAGCCGGAGCACTCATACGGTCTGACCTTTCGAGCTGCTCCCTGAGCAGTATTTCAAACTGTTCCTTTGCTTTTTCTATGTACTCTTCTCTGTTCATATATTTCCCTGCCCTACGTATTTCAGAAGGCCTCCTGCCTTAATGATATCTTTCTGCCTTTCGGTGAAGTTCCCTGTCAGACGTATATCGATACCTTTACTTATGTCTTTAAGTGTGAAGCCTCCGTTTTCAAGGGATGAAAGCACTCCGCTGAAACATATGCTGTCACCCTGATCCATCTTTTCATAATCAGATGCATCGCAGAAAGTCAGAGGGACAATACCTGCATTTATCAGATTTGCTGCGTGTATCCTTGCGAAGCTCTTCGCTATGACAACTCTTACGCCAAGATAAAGCGGCACCAGTGCAGCGTGCTCCCTCGAAGAACCCTGACCGTAATTTTCACCGCCTACGATCACAGACTGTCCTGCAGTTTTGGCTCTTTCAGGAAATCCGGGATCGCATACCTCGAAACAATACTGTGAAAGATAAGGTATGTTAGATCTGTATGGAAGTATTTTGGATCCTGCTGGCATGATGTGATCCGTAGTTATGTTGTCACCGACCTTAAGGGTAACTTCTGCCTCTATGCGATCTGACATGGGCTCTGTCTCAGGGAAACTTTTGATATTAGGTCCCTTGAGTATCTCAGCGTCCATCGCATCTTCCCCTGATAAGGGTTCCAGAACAGAGCTGTCGTCGATCCTGAAACTGTCCGGCATATCGATCTCAGGCATGCTCCCCAGAACGGTAGGATCCGTGATGACTCCGGCTATGGCTGAACAGGCGGCGGTCTCAGGGGAGACAAGATAAACGTCTGCATCCTTGGTTCCGGATCTTCCTTCGAAGTTTCTGTTAAAGGTCCTTAGGGATACTCCTTCGGAATTCGGTGAGAATCCCATTCCTATACAGGGTCCGCAGGCGCACTCAAGCACTCTGGCGCCTGATCCCAGTATATCCGATAAGGCTCCGCAGTCAGCCAACATGGTGAGGACTTGCCTTGAGCCGGGTGAAATAGAAAGGCTGACGTCAGGTGAGATGGTTTTTCCTTTAAGTATAGCTGCCACTTTCAGCATGTCATAAAGCGAGGAATTAGTGCATGACCCTATGCATACCTGATCCACTTTTTTACCTTCAAGGCTTCTGACAGAGGTGACGTTATCCGGGCTGTGGGGACATGCGATCATAGGCTCAAGCTTATCAAGATCGATCTCAACCACTTTATCATATTCCGCATCATGGTCCGAATACATTTCTTTCCAGCATTCGCCCCTTCCCTGAGCTTCAAGGAATTCCTTCGTTATCTCATCAGACGGAAATATCGATGTGGTAGCTCCCAGTTCGGCTCCCATATTCGTTATGGTCGCCCGTTCAGGTACTGAAAGAGTATTTATGCCCTCTCCTCCCCACTCTATCACATATCCTACTCCTCCCTTGACGCTAATCAGTCTCAGTATCTCAAGGCTTATATCCTTGGCAGTCACATAAGGCCTCAGTTTGCCCCTGAGAACGACTTTAAGCATCTTGGGCATAGTTATATAGTAGGCTCCTCCGCCCATGGCACAGGCCACGTCAAGGCCTCCTGCACCCATCGCCAGCATTCCAAGTCCTCCGCAGGTCGGAGTATGAGAATCCGATCCGATCAGCGTCTTTCCGGGAATTCCGAAGCGTTCAAGGTGTACCTGATGGCAGATGCCGTTTCCCGGTCTGGAAAATTTCAGACCGTACTTTCTTGCCATTGACTGTATGAAGCGATGATCGTCAGCATTCATAAAACCAGACTGCAAAGTATTGTGGTCGACATAGGCTACGGAAAGCTCGGTCCTCACCCTGTCGACTCCCATGGTCTCAAATTCCAGGTATGCCATCGTACCGGTGGCATCCTGAGTAAGGGTCTGATCTATTCTGAGAGCAATCTCAGTTCCCGGTATCATCTCTCCGGATACAAGATGTTCACTGATTATCTTTTGTGCTAGTGTATACCCCATAAGTCCGTCCTTTCATTTGCCTTGTTTATGGATGAATTGCCTCTTCTTTCATTTATGTCGGTTATCTCCAGTATCTTTTTTTCTATCTCGCCGGATGAGAGCACGGTGGTGCGGCCATCGGCATACATCTCATCTACCCATGTCTTAAGCTCGACCACCAGAGGAGAATCCTTTGTGTACCTGTCATTGCCTTCCAGCCTGTAGTGCTCGTTGATCCAGTAAGCTATGCCTGCGGATCCCGATGTTTTGCTTATGCTGACTCCCGGAGCGCGTTTCAGTATCTTCTCAGTATCAAAGATGTTATATATCTCCTCGTCCTTCATAAGGCCGTCCGCATGTATGCCGGCTTTGGTTACGTTGAAATTTTCTCCTACGAAAGGAGTCATCGGAGGTATCTCATAACCGATCTCTTTTTTGTAATACTCTGCTATATCAGTGATAGCTGTAGTATCCATACCATCAAGTGTCCCCCTCAGTGATGCATACTCAAATACCATGGCCTCAAGCGGAACATTTCCCGTTCTCTCACCTATGCCCAGAAGCGAGCAGTTTACGGCACTGCATCCGTAGAGCCAGGCGGTAGCCGCATTCGTCACGGATTTATAGAAGTCATTGTGCCCGTGCCACTCCAGAAGTTCCGAAGGCACTTCAGCATAGTGATTCAGTCCGTATATGATACCAGGAACTGATCTGGGAAGTGCTGTGCCGGGATAAGGTATGCCATATCCCATTGTATCGCAGGCCCTGATCTTAACAGGTATTCCCGCCTCATCAGACAGCTTCTGGATCTCATTCACGAAAGGCACTACGAAGCCATAGAAATCGGCTCTTGTAATGTCTTCCAGATGACATCTTGGAACTATTCCTGCATCAAAGGCATCTTTTATAGTCGAAAGATAGAATTCCACAGCCTGAGATCTTGTCATACCCATCTTCTTAAAGATGTGATAATCGCTGCAGGATACCAGTATACCGGTTTCTCTTATGCCCAGGTCTTTAACAAGTCTGAAATCATCTTTCGAAGCCCTTATCCAGGTAGTTACCTCCGGGAACTCAAGTCCAAGGTTCATACATTTCTCTATGGCTTCTTGATCCCGTTTCGTATATACGAAAAATTCTGACTGTCTGATTATGCCTTTCGGGCCTCCAAGCCTGGAAAGAAGTTTGAACAGATCCACGATCTGATACACTTCATAGGGCGCCATGGACTGCATGCCATCCCTGAAGGACGTGTCTGTTATCCAGATATCCCTGGGGGTGACCATAGGAACACGTCTGAAGTTAAAAGCTACTTTAGGCACTTCTTCGTAGTTATACATCTCCCTGTAAAGGTTAGGGTCTTCAACATCCTGAAGCGAATACCTGTAGGTGCTCTGTTCCAGAAGGTTGGTCTTGTCTGACATTTTAAGCATGTTTACACCTCTCGTATATATAACTTTAGTTAGTTAAATCGCTAAATCAAATTACAAGAAGTATATCACACTGAAAAAACGATATCAAGAGCAAAAATACATTTTTTAAACAATTTTTTATATTGTTTTTATACAAAAACATTCTTCCTTTTTAGGCACAAAAAATCCCCTGCCGAAGCAAGGGATCTGCCATATGTTCATTATTCAGTTTCAGAGCATCATAAGCACTTTGGCCATGATCACCACGCATACGAGTGCTACCGGATAAGTCGCTGCATATGCTCCTGCGACCTCGTCTGTCTCAGCTGTGGCGATGAGTGCTCCCAGAGCAGGCGTACTGGTCATGCCTCCTGTTATGGATCCAAGTGCGTTCAGAAGATCTATCTTGAACACCTTGGTTGCAAGGAAGTATCCGATAAGCATGGGGACCGTAGTTATGATCAGACCGTATATGAAGAACGAAAGTCTGATGTTGCTCACGAAGTTTACTCCTCCGGGAACCCCTGCCCCTATCAGGAAGAATACAAGTCCAAGTTCTCTCATGAAGTTGAGGGTGTTCTTCTCGATCCTCATGTCTATATTTCCGATATGGCCGAAATGGCCGACTATGAGTCCTGCAACAAGACAGCCTCCGGAATTCCCAAGTGAGAAATTGATCCCGGGGATCTTAAAAGCACCTATAATGCATCCCATGGCGATAGCCAGGAAGAAAGGAAGGAAACCATACAGCTCTACCTGTTTGAGTTTTCTGGTGATCTTTCTCTCGGCAACTGTATTGATGCCGACAAGCTTCTTGCGTTCTTCAGCCATATCGACCTTCAGGATCCTTGGCATGATCTGGACGAAGAATACTACTCCCAGAACTCCGTAGAGATATGCTATACCATACCCGGCTGTAACCAGGTCCTCTGCTCCGGCAGCGACTTCCTTAGCTGCGGATAATCCCGGTGTGCTTGTGAGCGCTCCGGTCATGATACCTACTGCCATTCCCGGCTCCAGGTTATCATCGATCAATATGAAAGCTGCAGTAATGATACTTCCGAGAGCGATAACGATGATACCCATGTATACGAATGACATGGTAGACCTGTTGAAGGTCCTGAAGAACTTAGGACCTGCTATAAGTCCAACAGCAGTTACGAACATGGCTGTACCAATGCTTGAGAACATGCTGAACCGGGACTTGATGGCATCATCAAAGAGCACAATAGTTGTGTCCCCCATTGTAAATTCGGGAACTTTACTTACTATGATCCCATATACTATGGCTACAAGCAAAACACCTGCAGTACCTAGAGCTATGCCCTTGATCTCGATAGCGCCTATGAGATAGCCGATGGTAGCGATCATGAATGCTACGAAAATAATGGAAAAAATGCTTGCGGTGACGCCGCTTAAATAGCCCATTTTTGCCTCCTGATAATATCAGTAAATCCTGCCCGTGAACCCGGGCAGGAAATATACTGTATTATTTGTTTTATTTTTCAGAATACTCTCTGATCATCTGTCCGCCAAGTCTGAGAGCGGCAAGGTTCGTGTCGCCTGTTCCCTTGGGAACGTGGTTAAGAACTGCCCTTTCCATGGCTTCCTGTGTCGCTACGTGGGTAAGTTCATTTACCACTCCGCAGGATATGATATTGGCTGACATCTTGTTCTTGATAACGTCCTTGGCGGAGTTCAGTATAGGAAGGCTGTAAACCTTATGCTTTTCCTTGATCTCCTCAGGTACCTCGATATCGCTGTCAACTACGAATATAGTGCTGTCCTTGACTGCATCCTTAAACTTGTTAAGTGATTCCTGTGTGAGTGAGAGAAGCAGATCGGGATATTTGATCTTAGTGTAGTGTATCCTGTCATCTGATACGATGGTCTCAGCCTTGGAGGAACCTCCTCTGGCTTCAGGTCCATAGGCCTGACACTGCACTACCTGTTTCCCGTCGTCATAAGCGGCCTCGGCGAGGATGATGGTGCCCATGATGACACCCTGTCCGCCGGATCCTGTCATTCTGATCTCAGTCTTAGCCATTACTTATTACCTCCGCATCTTTCAATGATCTTCATATACATGTCTGTATATTCTTCTTTAGTCTCATCTTTTGAAAGTTCACCGATGAGGATCTTGCCTTCAAGCTTTTCAGCAGGAAGTTTAGCTGCGACCTTAGCATCTATGCAAACGTCCTTCTGCCAGTTCATCATTGCGATGGAGTCGCCCTTCTTATTCTTACGTCCGTAATATGTAGGACATACGGACATGCCTTCGATAAGAGAGAAACCATGGTGTTTAATGGCATCCTCGATGAGTTTCACTGCTCCCTGAACGTGATATGCAGTGCATCTTCCTGTGAATGTGGCACCGGCTGCTTCTGCAAGTTTAGGGATGTCGAAGTTGTAGTCGATATTTCCGTAAGGCGCTGTGGTTCCCTTCTCACCGTGAGGTGTTGTAGGAGAATACTGTCCTCCGGTCATACCGTAGATATTGTTATTGAAAACGATAGAAGTAATATCGATGTTTCTTCTGCATGCGTGGATCAGGTGGTTTCCGCCGATAGCAGTGCAGTCGCCGTCTCCCGTAATGCAGATAACGGTGAGTTCCGGATTGGCGAGCTTGACGCCTGTAGCGAAAGCCAGGGCTCTGCCGTGAGTCGTATGAAGCGTGTTGTAATTCATGTATCCGGCAGCTCTGGATGAGCATCCGATACCTGAAACGATAACGACCTTGTCAGGGTCAAGCCCTAAGTTATCTATAGCCTGAGCAACGTCTCTCATAAGGATACCGTGTCCGCAGCCGGGGCACCAGATATGAGGGAGTCTGTTAACACGCATTGTCTTTTCTATAAGTTTGCTTGGCATATTAATACTCCTCCTCTATCTTCTTAAGAACTTCTTCAGGTGTGATGGTGGTTCCGTCGATCTTGCCCAGATGGATAACGGGAACTCTTCCCTCGACTATTCTCTGGACTTCCAGCACCATCTGTCCATCGTTGTGTTCAGCAACGATTATCTGTCTTAAGTGTTTGTTGGATCTTATGATCTTATTAAGTGCTTCTTCAGGGAAAGGCCATACTGTGATGGGTCTGAACATACCGATCTTAAAGAAATCCTGCTGTTTGGCCAGATCCATTGCTCCCTGGACTGCCCTTGCGGTTCCTCCGAAGCAAACGATCATGGTCTCACAATCGTCACAGTCAACTTCTTCCCACTTCTGGATCCTGTCTCTTCTCTTGGTGATCTTGTCGAGGAGACGTCTTTCCTGGGAATCCGTCTGCTGGTTGTCATTTGTGGGGAAACCGTCGAGGTCGTGGAAAAGACCTGTAACGTTGAAGTGGTCTCCCTTTCCGAAAGGAGCGAATTCAGGGACGTAGTTTCCTTCCTGAACAGCATATGCCAAAGTACCGTTGAACTGCCTGTCGATCCTTCTGTTTGAGATGGTCAGCTCCTCAGGAGGGATCATTTCACATCCTTCTCTTAAGTGTCCGATGATCTCATCCATAAGGAAGATAACGGGTACTCTGAATCTCTCAGCCATGTTGAATGCTCTTACTGTCTCTGTATAGCATTCCTGTACTGATGAGGGTGATATTACGATAACGGGATGGTCGCCGTGAGTTCCCCACTTCGACTGCATCAGGTCTCCCTGTGAAGGCGATGTGGGAAGTCCTGTGGAGGGACCTTCACGCTGTACGTCTACGATAACGATGGGGATCTCAGCGATCGCGGCATAACCGATGTTTTCCTGCTTAAGTGAGAATCCCGGGCCTGAGGTCGCGGTCATTGCCTTGAGTCCGGCAACAGAAGCTCCGAGAGCTGCTGCGATACCTCCGATCTCATCTTCCATCTGGACGAACTTACCGCCCACCTGAGGAAGTCTGAGAGCTGAGCGTTCTGCGATCTCAGTGGAAGGTGTAATAGGATATCCGGCATAGAACCTCATACCGGCGGCGATAGCACCTTCAACTACCGCTTCGTTTCCCTGTAATAATTGAAATCTCTTCTCTGACATTACTCTTCCTCCTCAAGCCAAATTGCATAATCAGGACATCTGAGCTCGCAGAGTCCGCACTTGATGCAGTCATCGGGATTGTCGACGACCACCTTTTCCTTGGTGATCACCAGCACATCCTTGGGGCAAAATGCTACGCAGATGCCGCAGCCCTTGCACCACTTGGGGTCAGTAACCAGTTTTTTGTTTACAGCCATAATTCACCTCATATTTTCCACAACATTTTGTGTGCTGAAACGGGTTAAGAGCCCGCTCAGTTTCAAATATAGCACTCTGGTTTTTTATTTCAATATGTTTTTGAATTTAGAACATTTTTAGTGCAAAAAGTTCATCTGGGTAAAGAAATGAACCGATAAAACAAAAAAGACTCAGCCCTTCACGGGCTGAGTATGAATTGAGATCCATTTATAGCTGATCACAGCGGCGATTCGAAACCTCCTGCAGGTTTCGGGTCGTTTATGTGACTGAATTCTTCTTTGATTTTCGCAAGATGTTCAGGTTCCCTCATCAGCTGTATCGCTGTAACGGTAAATCCCTTTACAAAATCCAGACAGTTAGCCACTGCCTGATTGGTACCTGTCCTCACCGCGAATTCGGGTGTATGCGGCTTATATACCGCATTTTCTCCCGGAGCAGAAAGACCTGTGATAGTCTGAATTGCAGGACAGCAGTAACTCACGTCTCCCAGATCCGAGCTTCCGGCTATTGCTACACCACCGGATCTCATGAACTTATGACCGTAATACTTCTCCATATTGTCCACCATGAGGTCCGACAGATATCTGTTTGAACAGGTATCCTTGAAATCCTCTTCAGCATCCTTTATCTCTACGGTGCATCCGGTGGCAAGAGCTGCTCCCCTGGCAATGTCATAGATCCTTTCAGATATTTCCATGGCATAGGCGAATCTCGGAGCCCTGGCATAGAACAGAGCCTTTGTATATTCAGGGATGATATTAGGCGCTTTGCCTCCCTCCTGGATTATTCCGTGTATCCTGGATCCGTCCTTTGTCTGCTGTCTGAGAAGCCCTACCCCGACGAAAAGCTGTATCATTGCATCAAGTGCGTTGATACCATCCTCCGGGAAAGCAGCTGCATGAGCAGCCCTTCCAAAAAATTCTACCTGGAAGCATTTGATGGCATTGGTATTGAGTGAATCGCAGTCCGCATACGCGGGATGTGACATCATGGCAACA
>JAZQAY010000087.1:0-61050 GCA_045545455.1 Anaerovoracaceae bacterium
ATGCACGTGGTCAGGACACAATTCAGCTTCGATAATATTAACGCCTTTTCTCTCGCAAAGCATTCTTATGATTCTACCGATGTCAGCTCGGATCTTTCCATAAATGACTCTTCGTCTGTACTTTGGCGCAAAGACTATGTGATACTTACAATTCCACGTGGTATGTGCTAAACTATTATTGTCATTCATAAATTACCTCCTCGTTGTGGTAGATTGGTTGGCGGACCAAATCTATCATACCACGTTGGGGGTAATTTATTTGCTTAAATCTAAAGACGCTCAACCGCACCGGCATAGCCGGTGGATTATTGTTCCTCGGACTACCGCCCTCGGAACCGCTACTAAAGTATACATCAAAAGACCCGGCTCTCATAAGCCGGGTCACATTTTCATTTATATCATATTACCATATTGAAATTTTCTTTTCAGTACAAATCCAAAAATATTTCTGCCTTATATGAGTTTCGAGGATCTCTTCCAGATGCCCATCTTCTCGGCTTCCTTGATCAGGTCGTCCCTGAAGTCGGGGTGCGCGATGGAGATCAGGAGCTCCGCTCTCTGCCATGTGGACTTACCCTTGAGCTGTACTGCGCCGTACTCGGTAACGATGAAGTCGGTGCACATTCTCGGGGTGGTAACGATAGCTCCCTCCTTCAGTATAGGCGTGATCAGCGAGTAGACGTTTCCGCTGGCGGAAGTCTTCGTGGACGGAGTGCAAAGGAAACTGTCCCCGCCTTCCGATCCGAAAGCTCCCATTACGAAGTCCAGCTGACCGCCGGTTCCTGAGATCTGGCGGTGACCGTCAGACTCAGCGCATACCTGACCGTAGAGGTCCACACCGATACAGCTGTTGACCGAAATGAAGTTCGGTATCTGTGAGATGGTGGTGTAGTTGTTGACGTAATCAACAGGCGCCGAGCAGCAGATGGGGTTGTCGTCTATGAAATCGTAGAGGTCCTTGGATCCTGCAGCAAATGTATATACGAGTTTACCACGGTCCACCGGTTTATTTCCCGTGAGTTTGCCGGCCTCGAACAGATATCTGTAGGCGTCGGTCATCATCTCGGTATGTCCTTCCACGTTTCTGATGTCTGAATCAGCGATCATCTTTCCGATATATGTGGGAAGGCTTCCGATTCCCAGCTGCACCGTGCAGTGGGACTTTATGTTCTTGACAACGTGAGCCGCGATCTTCTTATCGATGTCTGACGCGGGCTTCTCCGGAAGCTCTGTCAGAGGAGTATTGCTTCCCTCTACCACGTAATCCACACCGTAAAGGTTGATCTGCGTCTGGTATCCGTGAGCGATGGGCATGTTCTCGTTTACTTCAACGATACGCATCTTGGCGGATTTCAGTACGCCCCACATGTCGGCGACCTGAGGCCCGATGTTGAAGTTTCCGTGCTCATCCATGGGCGCTACCTGGAAGTAGGCGATGTCCACTTCGTTATGGTTGTTCACCCATAAGAACGGCAGCTCACTGAACATCATTGGGATATACCAGCAGCGGCCTTCCTTGTTCATGACCCTGTCCTGTGCGGAGAAATGTGCGGACGCAAAGCGCACCTGATCGTTTGAATTAGTGGCCGAGAACACCTCGAAAGGTTCGTTCCTTATGGCTACCGTGGAAATGATGGTGACGTCCTCAAGCTCGTCTGCCCTCTTGGCCAGGGCCTTATCGATATCAACTACCGCTCCGCAGCCCGTACCGAAGTGGATACGCATTCCGTTTCTGACGTACGCTGCTGCCTGATCGGCAGTTATGAGTTTCTTCTTGTATTCCTTTTCAAGCTGAGATACTTTATACATGATCTTTCATCCTTCTTTTGGCGCAAAAAACGTGCTTCTCATGCGCCCTCTGTTTTATATAACGAATGCTGACCGCCAGTTGATCTTTGTTAAAAATAAAACAATTCTCTAACTAATATTTTACCGCAAATCGTTATGTATATCAACGATAAAATGCCCTCTGAAATGTATTCTTTTAAGTACTTGATAAAAGCCCCGGCATTCATTATCCGGGGCTCACTGTTATATGCGATGTGATCGTTTATTATGACCTGCTGTCAGTCCTGAGACAGGTGTTTTATACTAGTTTTGACGTTCTCTTCCAGATGCCCATCCTTTCTGCTTCCTTGATGAGATCATCGCGGAAATCAGGATGCGCTATGGAGACCAGAAGCTCCGCCCGCTCCCAGGTGGATTTCCCCTTAAGGGACACCGCGCCGTACTCCGTGACTATATAGTCCGTGCACATTCTCGGTATCGTAACGATCGCCCCGTTCTTCAGGGTCGGACTGATCAGTGAATACACTGTCCCGTCCGCATCAGTTCTGGTGGAAGGAGTGCAAAGAAAACTGCGTCCGCCGTTTGATGCGAAAGCACCCATTATGAAGTCCAGCTGACCGCCGGTTCCCGATATTTGGAGAAGTCCGTCGGACTCTGCGGTCGCCTGTCCGTAAAGGTCGACTCCCATGCATCTGGTGATCGAGATGAAGTTGGGGATCCTGGATATGGTGGAGAAGTTATTTACATAATTCACAGGGGCCGAGCAGCAGATCGGATTGTCGTTTATGAAGTCGTACAGCTTCTTGGTGCCGCCTGCGTAGGTATATACCAGTTTTCCTCTGTCCAGAGGCTTGTTCCCTGTGAGCCTTCCCTCTTCAAACAGATGTCTGAAGGCATCGCTAAGCATCTCCGTATGGCTCTCAACGTTCCTTATATCTGATTCCGCGATCATTTTGCCGATATTGTTGGGAAGGCTTCCGGCTCCCAGCTGCACTGTACAGTGGGACCTGATGTTCTTTACCACGTGATCGGCTATCCTGAGATCGATCTCCGTAGGCGGTCTCTCGGGGATCTCCACGAGAGGCGTGTTGCTTCCCTCCACCACATAATCGATACCGAACAGATTTATCTGGGTCTGGTATCCGTGAGCGATCGGCATGTTTTCGTTTACTTCCACGATACGCATCTTAGCGGATTTCAGAACGCCCCACATGTCAGCTACCTGAGGGCCGATGTTGAAGTTGCCGTGTTTATCCATAGGGGCTACCTGGAAATACGCGATGTCCACCCCGTTGTCGTTATTGACCCAAAGCTGCGGCAGCTCGCTGGACATCATGGGAATGTACCAGCAGCGGCCCGCTTCATTCATCTCCCTGTCCTGCGCTGAGAAAAGGGTCGAAGCGAAGCGCACCTGATCGTTGGAATGAGTGGCTTTGAACACCTCAAAGGGCTCCTCTCTGATAGCTGCCGTGGAAATGATGGTAACATCCTCCAGCTCGTCTGCCCTTCTGGCCAGAGCTTTATCGATATCAACTACCGCTCCGCATCCGGTACCGAAGTGGATGCGCATGCCGTTTCTTACATATCCGGCTGCCTGGTCGGCTGTAATGAGTTTCCTCTTATACTCCTTTTGTAGCTGCGATACTTTATACATGGTTCTCTCCCGACTAAATTCGGCGCAAAATACTTTGCGCCATATTCTGTATAACTGATGAAGGCCGCCGGTCGACCACTTGTTAAAATTCGAACATTTCTCTTATTTATATTTTACCGCACATCCTTATATTTATCAACGAAAAAATGCCTCATGAAAAATATTCTTTAAGCACTTCGGGGCGGGCATCAGCATCACAAAAAAAGAAAAAGAAAAGGCCCGCGTCCAAATTTCACGCGGGCATTTCCCCCTTATCAAGTCTGCTTCAGATATATCCTGAAGCACTTGCTGTACTTATCGAACTTATCCTTTGCGGTATTCACGTCGCTGTAGACCTTCCAGTACCCCGTAAGCTTGCACTCCCGTTTCTCTATGAACCCCTGGACGTCTTCCGGAGGATAGCCCAGAAAGAGCCCGATCTCGTGGGGAAAGTCGCAGCCCGAAAGCCTTTTGGAAAGGTGGGATATGAGGCAGGCCGGCCTGAAGTCGGAATAGCCCTGTTCCCTTAAGATCTCCGCGGTCTGCTCGTCCAAAAGATCCTCCTTCAGGTCTCTTATGCGAACTATGTATACGAGGGCCGACTTTCCGCTGAACTTAAGGGGAACGGCTATCACGCCCTTCCTCGAAAGACGCCTGTTTAGGTCCCTCAGGTCCTTCCGCATCTCTTCCTTTGATCCGTATTCGCAGTTGAACATGTTCGCTGTCTTGAGCCCCGCCAGAGTCGGGGCACAGTGTCTTATCAGAAGTTCGTCGGACATAAGTGGGCTCCTTTTCAGATTGTGTGTGCCTCAGCATCGCGGGTCCAGCGCGATACCAAAAGCGGAAAGATGGGGTTTAGGCCGTTACTTAGTTAGCCTATGCTAACCGTTAGGCTTTTTTATAGGACATCCTGTGATGTCCCTCCATGTGGTTCCTTAATCAGTTAGCCTCGGCTAACTGATATGTTACACCTTTATTTCTTCTGTGTCAACGATGTTTTTAAAAATTGGTCTTTTATTTTTTGTGGTCCTGTGTTATTATAGATGTGCAAAAATATGTCTCCCTAGTTAAATGGATATAACGGAGCTCTCCTAAAGCTCAGTTGACAGTTCGATTCTGTCGGGGGATACCAACGGGCGCCCATCGGGCGCCTTTTATTATGCGAAAAGGCCCTGCTTACGCAAGGCCTCTTTTTATTATTCCATTTCACTCATAGCAGACTCTCGCTTTACCCCGAACTCGTACGAGAGCGCCTTGGCCGGACACTCCTTGATGCAGACTCCGCAGCGGATGCACTCGGTATCGTTGGGATCCTCCGCGGGATCCACTCCCATGCCGCAGACTTTAGCGCAGGCGCCGCACGAAACGCAGGCGTCCTTATCGCAGCTCATGCTGACAAGCGCCACCTTATTGAAGGGCGCGTAGATCGCACCCAGAGGGCAGAGGTATTTGCAGAAAGGTCTGTAGATCATGACGCTCACGATCACGCAGGCGATGAGAATGCTGAGCTTCCAGTAGAAGGTGCTGCCAAGCACCTCAAACAGCCTGGAATCCCCCAGCGCGAGAAACAGCCCCGAGACTGTTCCTGACGGACATAGGTACTTACAGAAGGCCGGCGTCAGCTTCGCAAAGGACGGCACTCCGATCACCAGCACCAGAAGCACTGCGTACTTCAGGCTGCGGAGTTTACGGTCGCCTTTGAAGGCGCGGATCTTCTTTGGGAATGGGATCTTATGAAGCAGATCCTGAAGGAGTCCGAAGGGGCATAGGAACCCGCAGACCGCACGGCCAAGCACCGCTCCGAAGAAGATCAGGAGTCCCAGGACGTAGTAAGGGAACCTGAAGGTCATGCCTGACAGGCTGTTCTGAAGGGATCCGATGGGACAGGCGCCGACTGCTCCCGGACAGGAATAGCAGTTCAGTCCCGGAACGCAGAAAGCCTTCGTAGCGCTCTGGCTGATGGTCCCAGTGAAGAAATCCTTGAAGTTCGCGTTCTGTATGAGGGCGGCGATGCCCTGTATTGTAAGACGAAATCTCTTATCCAAGGCCCACACACTCCAGACAGATGTTTATTGCTTTGTTGAAGACCTGGGCGGGCTGTCCCTGAAGGATGCCGATGATCACGAAGACCGCGGCCACCAGAAGCGCCCCCGCCAGGATATATTTTCTCTTAGTCATTTTCAAGTCCTTTCGGCCTTATCCGTAATCAGCTTAAAGCTTCCAGAAGTCCGCTCACCATGCGGTCCCACTCCTCATACGTATGAGAACCGATCACGGGATCCTCGTGAAGAAGTGCACCCTCTCCCGTGAGGAAGACAGTCGTTGGCACGTAGCCTGTCTGGAATCCGGCGAATTCTTTGCTCATGCGGAGGATGGGATAGGTCACGCCCGTATCCTCCAGAATCTTGGTCGCGTCATCGTCAGCCGTCGTATCCGAGAACACGCCCAGAATTACGAATCCCTGATCCTTATATGTCTGATAGAGCTTCTCCAGGTCCGGCATCTCTCCCACGCAGGGTCCGCACCAGGGTTCCCACATGTTGACCATCACGACTTTCGCGTCCTTCACGTCATCGGATGTGAATGCTTCGCCCCCGAAGGTCTCGGTTGAGAACGTGAAGTATTCACCTGTAGGCGCTGCGTCATCGCTCGCCCCGCTCTCGCTTCCGTTGTCAGCGGGAACAGCATCGCCGCTTCCTCCGCAGGCAGCAAAGGAAAAAATCATGGTCAGGCATAATAGTAATAGCAGCAGTTTTTTCATGTTATTATCCTCTTATCCTAAATATGCGAATTTTCTTCTGCCGGGGCCGGCCAGCCAGCGGTAGATCACGAAGGATACCAGAAGCAGCACGACGCTCACCATGAGAATGTAGATCTCATAGGGAATGAACATTCCGGCAACAAAGAATATGCCGGCGAAAATGAGCGTCAGCACCCACTCTCCGAAGAGGCAGATAAGCGGGTTCAGTCCCTGCTTGATAGGGTATGCCTCGTTAGTCCAGTCAAAGCTGGGCCTCTTCATGTTTATCCAGAGTCCAAAGAATGCCGTGAACGTGGTATACGCAATGGCTGCTATCATCACGGCTGCCCAGGTCAGAACGGACATGCCTGTAATTATAGCGACCGTCGTTGCAAGTATCAGTGCCCCCGGTACGCAAAGAATGTATTCCATCTTTATCTTTGCCACGAAGATCTTCATGGGGTCGATTGGCATGGTCTGCAGGATCCAGATGTTATTTCCTTCAAGGGAGATGGAAGGCATGGTGTAGTAGCAGGTGGACACCAGCGCAAAGATCAAGATCGTAAGCACCGCCGGAGCGAGGCCGGAAGCGTTGGGAAAGACTTCTTTTGCGCTGTCGAGGAGCATCGTGATGGAGTTCCTCTTTATCACAGCCGCCACCGCCAGGACCACCATGAATATCGCGCCAAGCCCGCAGTTCATCATGTAGGATGAGCTTGAGATAAAGCGGCGGTATTCCTTAAAGAGGAGGACCTGCGCCTGTGTGCCGGCTTTGAGAACGCCGGAACCGACTTTGGAGGAGCCTCCCTTTCCTGCACTGATCACTGCATTTCTGAAAGTCCTGGAAAGCCCGTAGTATATCAGCCCGAATATCACAGCTATGGTGAGCAGTCCAAGCACCAGGCCGGCAGCAGACCCGGTATGGCCAAGCCCTACGAAGTAGAGAGGCGGAAGGAACCTGTGGATCCAGTCTGCCATGGCCGAGCTGTGGCTCACCAGGGCCGAGGTGAATTTGCTCATCTGGAAGTATACGAAGAAGTATACGCCCAGGAACAAAAGACTCGCTATCGTGGATGCGATGCCTTTTCCTTTAAGTCTCGCATTTACGAGGGACACCAGCCAGCCAAGCACCGCGCTTAAGCCAAGCGCCAGGAACGTCAGGGCGATCAGCATGATGACGTTGGAAATAAGGGTGAAAGCGCTGAATCCGATAGTTTTGTTATAGGTCATCATCGCAGGTATCACCGTTGACGAAACGAATATAAACGATATGAATAAGAGAGGCATCATCCTGGCCAGCAGTATGTATCCCGGAGGGATGGGCATGGAGAGGAGCATCTCGTTATCCTTTGCTCTGAAAAGAGTGAGGTCCGCGGTGAACATGGTTATCAGCGTTCCCAGGAGCACTCCCATTATGTCCATCAGGATGAAGAATTTCCAGTCTTCGCCCTTTCCGAGAAGCTCGAGCCCCAGTGAGTCCGAAAGAGCGCTCACACCTGCTCCGATGGATAATCCCAGAAGCACATAGATCGCAATGGTTATCACGAAGCCTCCTGCTGAACCGCTTTTAGATCTTTTCTTTCCAAAGCTGAAGAGCGTGGCGAGCTCCATGAACTGCTTTTTTATGAGAGTGGCGAGAAGCCCGGAGTGTTTGCCGAGAGTTCCGCCTGCGGGAGAACTTCCCCGCGTTTTTTTATTTAAAGTGTTCATTTCACTCCTCCAGTTCCAGGAAGACTTCCTCCAGGGATTCGTCTCCCTTTACTTCCTCCATGGTACCGGAGCGGATCAGACGGCCGTCCTTGATGATGGCCACCTTATCGCAAAGTTTTTCAGCCACTTCCAGCACGTGGGTGGAGAAGAAGATGGCAGCGCCGTTATCGCACATCTCTCTCATGATCTGTTTAAGGATGAAGGCTGCCTTCGGGTCCAGTCCCACAAAGGGCTCGTCCATGAGGATCAGCTTGGGATCGTGGATGAGAGCGCCTATCACCGCGAGCTTCTGCTTCATGCCGTGCGAATAGGATCCGATGGCCTTGTCCAGATCGCCGATCAGGCTGAACTCATTGGCGTAGAAGCGGGCCTTTTTCTCAAGTTCTTCTGTGGGCACTCCGAAGATCCCGCCGATAAAGTTCAGGTACTGGGTACCGCTCATGTAATCGTAAAGATCCGGATTGTCAGGGATGTATGCGATCTTTCTTTTGCAGCCCATGGGGTCGGCCTTGATGGAGGTGCCGTCGATGTAGATCTCACCTTCGTCGAAAGGCAGGATCCCTACCACTGACTTGAGGGTCGTGGTCTTGCCGGCACCGTTATGGCCGATGAAGCCGTAGATCTCGCCGGGGGCGATCTCCAGACTCAGGTCATTCACCGCCTTATAGTCTCCGTAAATCTTTGTAAGGTGTTCTATCTTAAGCATGATTATCTCCTTTTGATTATTTGCTGCACTTGTGTTACGCGTTTATTCTAAGGTTTCCACAAGGTGGAATGTCAATACTTTTTTCTCACGATCATGTAGGAGATCCAGTAGAGCAGGAGCATGATGCAGACGCCGCTTGAAGCCATCATCATGAGTTCATACTTATCTGCGACCGCCAACACGATGGTTGCGACGGCTGCGATCAGAACGAACATATAGCCCGCCCAACTCCAGGCTTTCATCCTGAGGTAACGGTTACGTTCATCGTGAGCCTCGACTTCATAGTTCTCCCTGTACTCAGGATCCTTCTCCAGCCGGATCCCCCTGTAGAGCCTTACAATGCCTACGGCGATCAAGGCGCCGCCCATGCCGGGCAGGATCTGCGCTATGGTGCTGTCCCCCAGGTCCGCGATCTGGCTTGCGATAAACAGCGCGACGCCAAGCACTATATACAATATTGCCAGCGGCAAATACCTGTTCTTCATCTCTCATCCTCCTCAAACAAAAATACTTCCTCTATGCTCATACCGAACATTTTCGCTATCTTGTGCGCCAGAAGGATGGACGGGTCATAGCGCCCATTCTCGAGGGAGCTGATGGTCTGCCTTGAGACTCCCAAAGCCTTCGCCAGCTCATCCTGCTTGATCCCCCGCTCCTGGCGGATCTCTACTATCTTATTCTTCATATATGCTCCTTTTCACGTTGGACGCAATTTGATGTAAAGCTTCCTTTACATGTATAGTAGCACGGGGGCGATCCTATGTCAAGCACGCTTTACATCATTTTTCAAAAAATTTTCGTCGGGCTTGCTCAGGTCCAACCAAATAAAAAGGATCCGTGAACGGATCCTTTCCTAATTACATATATACTAAAATATGACGCGATCATTTCTCACTTCCACGCCCTCCTCCCGGAGCAGCCTCAGCTGCTCCTCGGGTCCGCCGAAGCCGAAGTTGGCTGCCGGCCGCCCGGAGGCGTTCACTACGCGGTGGCAGGGTATCACACCCTCGTATGGGTTGTCATGCAGGGCATTTCCCACAGCCCGGGCGGCCCCCGGGTGCCCCGCCATCACGGCGATCTCCCCATAAGTGGACACAGCCCCGCGGGGCACCCTCGCCGTCTCTTCGTAGACACGTTCTTTGAAGGACTCGCCTCCCACGTGGCTTTCCACGAGATCATCCCCGTGGTACTCCAGCCGCATGAAGAAAAACGGCTCGTCCTCCGCAACCATCTTCAGAAATAACCGGTCGCCTTCCCAGAGGTTCAGGTCCATGATCTCATCCTTTGGGATCCATTTAAGGTCTCCCTCGGCGCCCGAAAGCACCTCGCCTGTCTCAAGCGCCCGAAGTACGCGGCGCCCGCGCTCAGCGTCCTCTTCAGACACTCCCGCACCGCTCACCACCTCAAAATCATCCGCCGTGAACAGGAACATCCTCTCATGCTCCCACTCGTCCGAGTTAAAGGCGATGATGGCCCGCGTGGTCCAGGACTTCAGCCGAAGCCCGGTCTCCTCTCTCACCTCGCGCAAAAGACACTCCGGCACGGTCTCCAGCGGCTCACGCTTGCCGCCGACTCCGATCCACTTGCCCTTGTTGCAGTCGACCTTCTTTTTATTACGGAGAAGCATCAGGTACTTCCCGTTTTTTTCAATATAGCAAAGCGTACTGTCTATCATTTTTTTATTTGCACAGCGCCAGGCCACAACCGGCAAGACTAAGCGTACTGTCTATCATTTCCAAATCATCCGGCGCAAAACATCCGCTCCGCACTATTTCTCCAGCTTCCCGTAGCACTTTCCCATAAAGCGCTCGATGTCGATCACCGCTCTCTGATGGTGCCCCTTTCCGATAGGTCCCACTTCATCAAAGGCCTCCATATCGAAATCCACGATCTTACCGTTCGCGGAAATATCCGTGACAGTCACGCGCACCGTGACCTCCATGCCTACAGGTGTAGGCGCGGTATGTTCAGCGCTCACTGAAATACCCACGGAGCTTTTTCCCTCAGGAAGCTCACGCGCCATGTATTCAAGCCCCGCGTTCTCCATCTGCGCTACCAGGAAAGGTGTGCCGAACACCCTGAGCGCTCCGGATCCGCCTGCAGCCGCTGTTATCTCATCAGTTACGACTCTCTTTATTTCGTTAGTATCTCCGATCTTCATATGTCCCTCCGTTTGTTTTGGTGCTTAAATCTTACCATTCTGCGCAAAAAATGTCCACCACATCTTCCTTCCTATAAATCCGCACCCCGCGCATCTATATCCCCTCCTCTCCAAAAACCCCAAAGGGCCGGCTTGCTGCCGGCCCTTTGAGTGAAAGGAGGGAAAAAAGTATTTATTCTAAGTTATTAGTAGGTTCTTTATTATGTTTGGTTTATTTGTTTTTATGCTTCCTCAGCGTTTCTCTCGGTCTTCTTGGAGAGGATAGCCAGGAGTGCGGTTACTGCAAGGAGTACTGCCATGAGGGCTGTCCATCTGTCTGCCAGTACCATGGGCTGGCTCAGGTCCTCTGTGAGGATGAAGATCACGATGGAAGCGATCGCGGGGATGAGGCTGAGGATTCTCAGGAGACCTTTGCGTTTGATCTCTTTGTTCTCTTCGCCGCCTTCAGCTGCGTCTGCTGCTGCTTCAAATCTATGGTCTCTTCCGGTAAGTCCGAGTACCAGGAGTACCAGGCTGAGTACTGCGGAGAGTACTGCTGCCATGAGGTTCAGGATCGCCCATGCGCCTGTTCCTGCTGCTGTAGGTACAGCTTCTTCAGTGATCTCTTCTTCGATGCTTGCTGCGTTTGCTGTATTTACTGTGTCTGCGGGAGCTGCCTTAGGTGCAGTTGCTGCTTCGATGCTCTGAGGTGCTGCGGGTCTGGTTGTTACTGCAGGTGCGATCTCGTCATCGTCGTCATCTTCTGCATGTCTGTCGGAAGCGGGCTGGCTGTCTGCTTTGTCTTCCTTCGCAGGGGCCTTGTCAGCGGGCTTCTCTTCAGGCTCTCCGGAAACAGGTGCTTCCTCATTTATTTCTTCTTCATGAACTTCGGTTTCTGCTATTACTTCTTCGTCCTGAGGTTCCTGCTGAGGTTCTTCTATCGTTGCAGGAGCTTCCTCTTCGGGTTCCTCGATAGCGGGTTCCTCGATCACGGGCTCTTCGATAGCGGGCTCTTCGATCACGGGCTCTTCGATCACGGGTTCTTCGATCACGGGTTCTTCGATAACAGGTTCCTCGATCACGGGCTCTTCGATAACGGGCTCTTCGATCACGGGTTCTTCGATCACGGGTTCTTCGATAACAGGTTCCTCGATCACGGGCTCTTCAATCACGGGCTCTTCGATAACAGGTGCTGCCAGGATCTCAAGTGTTCCTGCCTCAAGAGTGATGTTGTATTTGCTTGTTACGTCTTCGTCTCCTCTGAAGATCTTGTACTCTGCTACGATGTTGTTTCCTTCTTCAGTGTCTTCCTCGTTCATTACTTTGCCGGCTGCGATGGCGATGAGCTCGTCTCCTTCATAGAGGCTTCCGCTTGTGAGGGTTACTTCTGAGTTGGAATGCTCTTCTCCATCGAAGGTCCAGCTGTCAGATGCTGCTGTGAGTGTGATGGAAGGTCTGAATGTCAGATTGATCACTGTGGTGCATGTTTCTGCGATTGTGTTTACTGCGATATCGTATGAGTTTCCTAAAACGGTCAGTTCTTCTGCGGTGTAATCAGTTTTGCTGTTGTCTGCGTTGTATGCGTTCAGTCCGCTGAAGGTGTATGTCCAGTCGTTTTCTTCGCTTAATGTTTCTGTAAGTTCTGTTTCTTCTCCGTTTTCGATGAGGACTGTTTCAATGGACTCTGCTCTTAAGCTGTCTTCTCTGTCCTGATCGTCCCAGATGATCTTTACTGTATGGTTGGTGGTGAATCCCGCGTATACTGTGTGTACTGCGGGTGCGATAACTTCTTCCTCGATTCCGGTAAGTGCGGGGGCGCTGTATACTGCGTCTTCACTGATAAGGTTTCCTTCTTCATCGAACCAGCCTGCGAACTGTGTGTTCTCATCCTGGTTAAGAGGTGCGTATCCGTATATATCGATTCCTTCAAAGCTCTCTGCGCTCTTTACTGTTCTTCCGAGTACGCTGTAGTTTACTGTTACTGAAGGCTGCCAGATGGCGAATACGTTTACTGTTCTTACTTCGCCGGATCTGAACATGTCGTTTGTGTACTTATCCTTTTCGCCAGCTGCAAAATACTGATCTTTGTCTTCGTTGTACCAGTTGATGAATCTGTAGTGAGCTTTAGGTGTTCCTACGGAAGGATCCTTGAAGGTCTTTGTGTAGGATGTTGCTGATCCGTTTGCGTTGTTCCAGGAGCCGGAGCCGGTGGAAACTCTGTCGATCATGTTGTAGTACATTACCCAGTTCTCTTCGATGCTGTATACCGGTGAGATGTAGATGTCTGCTTCCTTGAAGATCTCTGTGGTTCCGTCTGTGAAGGTTACTGTTACGCTCTCACCTTTGGTGTTTGCGATTCTCTGGATGGTTCTGAAACCGTCAAGGCTGTCGCCTCTTACGATCCCGGATGACGGTGTTGCGAGAACGAATCCCTGGAGGAACTTGGCCTTGAAGCCCTGGCCGCTGGCGGAGGCAGTTGCTCCTCCTACGTAGCTGTAGGTTCCATTGTGGCTGATAGCTTTGCTTCCGTTCTTTGAGATAGTGAATGTGTATTCCCAGGGAACTGCCTTGCCGTCAACGGAGCTTTCGGGTCTTGTCCTGTTTATATAAAGGATGTTAGTGATGTGCACTGTGAGTTTGCCGTCTGCCATGTCTATGAGAGCGGGTGCTGCGGGAGCTTCCTGTGCGGGCTCTTCTGCTGCTTCCTGAACGGCTTCTTTCTCGGTTTCTGCCTTAACAGCTTCTTCCTTATTTTCTGGAGCTGCGGCTTCTTCTTTTACTTCTTCCTGAACTTCTGTCTTGACTTCAGCCTGAGCTTCTGCCTTGACTTCTTCTGCCTTTACTTCTTCCTTGATCTCTTCTTTAACTTCCTGCTCGGGAGCTTCTGCTTTCTCAGCGAGTTCTTTGACTTCTTCCTGCTGAGGTGCGATCTGTACTTCTCCCAAGAGTACGGGAGCTTCATTTACAAGTGCTTCTTCTTTGATTCCTTCTTCCTGAAGGATCTCGTTCTGTGCGATAGCGGTCTCTTCTGTGTCGGCCCAGGCGCTTGCAACTGTGAGACAGTTGAACTGCATGATCATCATGAAAGCCAGTGCCATTACCAGGGCCTTTCTGCCCAGGCTGTTCTTTTTGTTCATTCTGTTCGTCTTCATTTTTTCCTCCTCCGGCCGACGGCCGCTTAACACTTTAGTTTGTGGTGTTTGTTCCTTTTTACAATCTCATTATATGGGTCAAAGCGTCACGGCTTCCGTCACGATCTAAAGTAATTGAGGGAAAATCTGACTTTTTTTAAATATTTTTTATATTATTCTTCACGGCATCCGGGACGGACTGAAGTTAGCCTTTAATGTAATGGCAATAAACAAAATAATCCAGGACAGGATATTGAATGCTGTCGGAACATAAAAAGAGACCGGTAGTTTCCGGTCCCTTTGGTGTTATATTACTTTTTTATTCCTTTAATTTCCCTGACAAAAAATTCAGTATCACGCCTGCTGCCAGGATCATGAGAAGATATATCTTCCCCATTCCGGTTGTCAGGCCTGCCATGATCCCGCCGATCACCGGATAGTGTTTCTCTACCCTTCCCAGCAGATTGCTGTAGGGCACGGGGTTCATGTCGTTCTGCTCGTTGGCGTCGCCCTTGGTGATGAATTCGCCCCTTTCAGCGTCGTTCTCCACCACACGGTGTGTCACTACCGCATCTCCTCCGGAAGCGCTGTAAAAGGCGATCACGTCCCCCTGAGCGATATCTGAAGGCTCAGTATCCTTAACAAGCACCAGACTTCCAACCGGTATCTCTGACTCCATACTGCCGCTCACCACGTCATAGGTCTGATAGCCCATGATCTTCGGTACCGCGAGCGGTATCATGCACACTATCACCGCGATGATTATCAACGTCCCCAATATGCCCAAAAGAGCGGAAAATATATTTCCGCTCTTTCTTTCTTTTTTAGAATCAACTTTTGAGTTCACTTATTTGACCTCTTTGTCATCATCTTTTTTTCTTCTGGTTACTGCAAAGATACCTGCTCCGATGGCTGCAACTACTGCTGCGATGATACCGCCTGTTACAACGCCTTTAGGGGTTGCGTTATCGTCGATATCGGTCTGTTCGCCTTCTTCGCCTTCGCCGTCTTCACCTTCACCCTCTTCTCCCGGGGTGTCTGATGTAGGTGTGTCATCGTCGTCAAGGTCGATGATCTCTGCGGGCTGGGTGGAAGGTGTGGTTCCTTCATCGATGGCCGTTCCTTCTCCGCCTGCAGCAGCACCTTCACCACCTGTGGTTCCTTCTGCAGTTCCTGCACCGCCGCCTGCTGCTGCGCCTTCTCCTCCGGCAGCAGCTCCGCCTCCGGCAGTTCCGCCTTCACCGGGAACGATCGTTGTCTCCTCTATAGGAGTCTCAACGCTGTAGGTGAATGTGAACACGTTCTGAGTTTCGTCTGCATCCAGTGTCTTTGTCAGGTTGTATGCCTGAGGCTGATAGCCTTCTACGTATACGTATGCTACTACCGGCTTGTCACCGACGTTTCCGTAGAACTCTTTGGATGCGGCGAGTGTCGCGCCTGATGCATCTACGAAGTTAACGGTGTACTTAACCTGATCTCCCTTGATACCGAAGGTTGCTACGAAATCAACGTCTTCAGTGATATCCTGTGCTCCTTCAAGCACTCCTTCCTGACCGGCTCTGTGCCAGCCTTTGAAGTAGTACTTGCTGTCTGTTACGTTTACGCTGTAGTCGTTGGGGTTCCACTGTCCGCCGGATGCGATCGTTGCAGGTGTCGTTCCTGTTACTTCGCCGTACAGTCCGCCGTCAACGGTGACCTCATAGTCATACGCGAATCCCGGTACTGTCATGATGAGCATCAGAGCCAGGACTGCAATGAATGTAAGTAATGCTTTTCTTTTCATTTCATTCCCCTCCTTACTGCTCTTTTGCTTTCTTTCTTCCGAATACCAGCACTGCGATCAGAAGCACCAGTCCTGCAAGTCCCATTGCGATGTAGGGAAGGATGACGGTGGTGTCACCGGTCTTTACGATGACTTGTTTGGTCTCTCTGGGTTCTACTGCGAATACCAGATCAAGGTTCGCTATGGTATCCATGTAGGCATTTCCCTGTGTCTCACCGTCAAGTGCGACTTTGAGAACTACTTCTCTCTTCTGACCCTTTGTCAGCATCTCCAGGAAGAAGAAGTCTTCCAGAGAAGCGTCTGCCTTCTCAAGGCCTTCTTTGTTGTTTACAACAGCGTCTCCGCCAAGTGCCTGGTTGTTGTAGATCTCTTCTCCGTTATAGCTTAACACATAGGTATAAGCTCCTCCGGAAGCCTTGGATGATTCCTCGAAGGTCTTGATAACGTCGTTCTTCATCCACCAGTCGGTCTCACCTTCAGCGTTGTTGTTAAGGGCGACCTTGATGGTGATGTCATCTCCCGGCTGAAGATCATCCAGTATGTCTGCCAGGTTGAGATTGCTGTCGAGTTTCTTTCCGTCGTACGTTACGTACAGTCCATCAGGGCCGTTGTAGCTTTCTCCGTATGCTGTTGCCACTGAACCTATCACGAGTAAGGTCACAAGAAGCAAACTAACGATAATCTTTTTCATCTCTGTCTCCTCCTTTTAACCTATTACTTCGCTCATCTCTTTGCCCCAGGCGCTCTTGATGGCGTCCTCAGCGTTATGAGTCTGGACTCCGTCTACTTCTGCCTTAAGGCCGAACTTGAGGCCGTTATACTTGTAAGTATACTCTACAGTAGTAACTCCGTCTTCGGAAGTTACCGGGTCTCCCATCGTTACCATCGTAGCCAGTTTGCTGTCGATAGTAATGGATTCAAGGACTGCTTCGGATGTATCTCCTGCCGCAAGCGGTTCAGTGTAGTAAAGAACTGTGCGCTCAGGTGTTGAAGCACTGTCATCTACTTTCCAGTCTGCTCCAAGTCCCAGCTTGATGAGTTCAGGATCAAGGTCTACTGCCTTTCCTTCACCATCTGTCCAGTACTTGTAGAGTATGACTCTCACGTATTCGTCGATGGTCCCGTCATTCTTTACGGTAAGTACTTCAGAATATTTCTTTCCTACCTTGAGGGATGTGTCAGCTCCCAGAAGTTTTGAAAGAAGTTCGCCCTCGTCATTTACATCAGTTCCGTTTTCCTGAAGAACTACGCTCAGGTCTTTCATCTCTAACGTTGCGTTATGTGTGTCGGATTCGGTGAGGGCCGCTCTGGCTCCTCCGATCCCTCCGATAAGAAGCATTATCACAGCTACGATAAGGAGGACGATGCTTACTGCAGAAAATTTCTTAGTCTTTGTCATCTTTTCCTACCTCCTTAGTCAAGATTCGCTTCCATCGTCCAGTCGGGCGGTGTCACGGGATCGCCGTTTTCGCCATAAATGACTTTTGCGCTCTCGTGGAGAACTACTACGTTCTTCTGATCGCCCTCATAGCCAACGGGGAATTCGATGGTTACTGTGAGATCTGTTGCTTCTTTGCCGCCTTCAAGGATGCTGTCATATACGTACCAGCCATCTTCATCAAGAGTCCAGCCGGTTCCCGAATATGTAAGTGTTACATCGCTTGATGCGACTGCTTTGGCTCTTACCCAGCAGGCTTCAGGTCCTTCGTTCCTGATATGAAGCACCTTATGTGCGTCATCAGGTACATCTTCTGTGATAGTTGTCTTGTATCCCAGCTCTACGGCCACAGCACCTTCTGCTGTGGCGTAGTCTGTGAAATATGCCAGGGTCGGGGCTACCATCATTCCGAGTACCAGCACCAGACAAAGAGCTGTTAAAATGAATTTCTTCTTATTCATCAGTCTTTAACCTCCTCTTTTACTTGGCTTCAGTTATGGGCCCATTCAGTACCGTCTGCTGTCGTGTACTCGTTGAGGATTCCATAACCCTGATTGATATTATCGTTGTATGTGTTTGTGAAGTTTGCTTCTGCTGCCTCACCCTTTACGATCGTGATGTCGCTTACCGTATCGGATCCTACTACTTCATAGCTTCCTGAAGTGTAGATCTCCTTTACTTCGACTGTTGCTCCTACAGGGATCTTTCCTTTGATCTCAATACTCTTGGTTGCAGGATCTGTTGCTGTGTAGTTCAGTGAAACTACATTATCGTATACTGTGGTCTCGCCTACCTTGGCGATCACGCTGAATACGAAGGTTGTCTCTCCTGCTGTCTTGTCGAACAGTTCAAGAGTCTTATTGATCTTAAGGTCTCCGAAGTTAGGAGTGTAAACGTTCTTCACTTCGAGGATATTCTTAGTATTGTCAGATGTTACCCTGATAGGTTCAGGCATCGTGGATGTGAGCTCGTAACCGATCACGTCTGCACCTGACTCTGTTACTGATACCTCTGCTCCGAAAGGAACTCCGGTGATCTTCCAGCTGTAGGTCATCTTGTCTTCGGATACTTCAGCTGCTTCATCTGTCAGTCTGAGGATCTTGGTCACTTCTCCATCAGGTCCTTCATAGGTCGCTGTGATCTGGAAGTTCGCAGGAAGTCTCTTGACTGTCAGTCCCTCGAATTCCTTGGTCACTGTAACTTCGTAGTTCTGAAGTGTGTTCGTGACTGCTACGCTGTAAGTATCGTTAGCAGCCTTTGTGACCTCTCCGTATGCGGTCTCATATCCGTCTACCGGTGATTCCACAACGGTGTATACAACAGGTGCTGTTTCTGCGGTGGCTGCTTCCTTCCTCTGGTTGAATTCGAGATCCGTCCAGGTGTAGGTCCAGTTGTTTCTCTCGGAGATAGTAACGGGTGCTCCGTAGTTCTCTCCGTCTGCCTTCAGCTGTACTGTGATAGGTGTCTCAGTCTCATACTTGTTCTCGAAGTCTTCCCATGCCTTGTTTACGGTCACGGTGGTCTTCTTCACTTCGTGAGTATTGGTTACTGCTACGGTGTAGCCTGTAACGTTTCCTTCTTCGTCCTTGACTTCTGTCAGGGCTCCGACCTGAGTGGTATAACCGGAAACAGCTGCTTCAGTAACTGCATACTCGATCTTTGTTCCGTCGTAGTATGTCGCAAGATTTGTCCATGTCTTGGATGCCGATCCATCTGCTGCTACATCGACTGTCACTGTATCAGTAAACGCAGTAGCATCTCCTGCCATTCCCGTAAGGGTATATGTCAGAGAATCAGGTCTTATTCCATCCTGGTCGTTTGCATCGTTCCAGGTCTTGTCGACTGTGATCTGAGTCTTGATCGGTGTATCGGATACGGTGAGAACGCCATCCTTGAAATCAGGACTTGCGGTTGTGATCAGATTGTACAGCCACTCCCAAACGTTATCGCTGTTGAGCTTAACGGATACCAGATCTTCTTTTACAGTTATTGTATATTCTGTGGTATTAAGCTCATATCCTTCAGGAGCTTCAGTCTCCTTCAAGGTGTATGTGCTTGTAACTGCCTGATCTACATCCTCATCTGTCGTGTAGCCATCGAAGCCGATCGTTACAGTTCCGTCGCTTCCTGTGGTGTAAGTATCTAATGCTTCTCCTTCGGAATCGTACAGTGTGAATACTGCTCCGCTGATTCCTGTCTCATGTCCGGTAGCAGCATCGACCTTCTTGATGGTAAGAGCTGTCTCGGAATTGTTTACCGTCTTTGTCTCATCAGGTGTGTTGGCAACGTTGTAGCCTGTGATCACACTGGTGAAGCCGTCTGCATCGAGCTCTTCAAGGGTGTATACGATCTCCTCGCCCTTGTAGTTCTTAGGAAGGTTCACGAATTTGAATGCCCAGGCTTCGGGTTCATAACCGACTACTTCGCCTGCTGCAGGTTCTGTATCGGGTGTTCCGTCAAGTGTAACTTCCTTGGTTATGACTTCTTTTTCCTCACCGTCCTCTGTTGTGACTTTGCCGCTGAGTTTGATCGTGATCTCCGGTCTCTCGTACTCGGACACGTCTTCATCGAGATCCTGGTACTTTTCGTCATTCCAGGTCTTCTTGCCTGCGACCGTTACCGTCTCAAACGTGTTGGTGATCGTTGCTCCGGTGACTTCTGCGTTAAGCGTTCCGTCTCCGTTATCGGTAACAACGATCTTGACTGTGGTAGCGGGGCTTCCGGTTACGGTCCAGCCGGGATCCATACCATCCATGACCTCGGTCAAAGTATATGTATGTTCGCCGGGTTCTGTGAAGGTAAGTACACCAAAGTCGATCTGATAATCTTTGTTTGATTCAGTCGCTGTTACAGTTGCATTCTTAACAGGTGTTACCACATCCGCCGTTGTCTCTTCAAGAGTAAATTTGAAATCTACTGAATCGACTCCCGGAGGCATGAATCCTACAGCCTTAGTCAGGTACGCTTTGGTCTCGACCGGTTTTGGCGTCACACCATACGTGTTGGTGAATGTCAGCGGGCTGCCATCTGTCGAGCTTGCTGTGGCCGAAAGTGTACCGTTTCCGTTGTCAACTACATTGACAGTAACGGTCTTGCCTGCCGCCTCTTTATCATTCTCAACACCGGCAATGGTTCCGGTCTCGGATACTGTGTAAGTATATTCTCCGGGATCAGTAAAGCTGAAAGGACCGAAGGTCACTGTATCCTTTTCATTGGTTACGGTGCCTGTCATGGTCGTTGCTGAAGGTGCAGTTCCATTAGCAGCAACATTGATCGTGTAGCTCCAGGTCTCGGGTCCCTTGAGGTTATCTGGAACTTTCAAGTCTTTCTTTACAGGGAAGCTTACCGTTGCAGGATCAGCCTTGTAGGTGTTGGTGAAGTCTACTTCAGCTTTCTCCGGATCAGGATATGTAACCGTCGCAACGAGTTCTCCTTCCTGTCCGTCAACTACGGTTACCGTTACAATCTTACCTGTAGTCGCCGCAGGATCGTTCGTTACGTTGGTAACGCTACCGGACTCTGTTACAACATAGGTGTATGTTCCCGGAGCATTAAATGTGATAGTTCCGAATTCAGCTGTACCGCCATCCTTTGCAGGGTTGGTAACGGTCTCTCCGCCGCTTGCGGGCATAGGTGAATCAACTTCATCTGATGTATCATCCGCAAGTGTGAAGGTGTACTCGCCTGTGATGTCAGGTAAGGAGACCTTCGGGTTCTCAGCTACCAGATCTTTGTGTACCTGGATGGTAGCTGTGGTTGAGTTATATGTATAAGTGTTGGTGAATGTAAGCGGGTTGGCTGTTGTGCTGTTTGCTTCAGCAGTAAGCGTACCATCCTTGTTGTCCGTTACAGTAATTTTAACGGTCTTACCTGCAGTTGCCGCAGGATCGTTTGTAACGCCTGCGATCGTACCGGTCTCTGTTACTGTGTAAATATATTCTCCGGGCTCTGTGAAGGTGAAGTCACCGAAGGTCACGGTAGGAGCTGTATTGGTTACCGTTCCTGTCATGTTAGCTGCTTCAGGAGCGTTTCCATTAGCTGTCACATCGATCGTGTAGCTCCAGGACTTAGGTCCTAATCCGGTAACGGACATTTCCTTCGTCACAGGGAAGCTTGCCGTCGTAGACTCTACCGTGTAAGTGTTGGTGAAGTCGAAGCTTGTCGCTGATCCATCAGCAAAAGCTGCTGCAAGTTCACCGGTTTCCTCATTTCTGGTAACGCTTACGGTTACGGTCTTGGCATCAGGATCGTTGGTTACGCCCTGGACCTCGCCGGACTCTGTTACTGTGTAAGTATATTCTCCGGGCTCGTTGAAGGTGATAGGACCGAACTGCATTGCGCCGTTATTGGTAACGGATTTTGTCTCCGGAAGAGGTGCTCCGGTCGATCCGGCAATGCTGAATGTATACTTGCCTGTGATGTCAGGTCCTTCAAGAGTTGTAGGATTCTTAGCCAGAGTCTTGTACACTGGGATCGTAATAGCGGTCTCGTGATAAGTGTTGGTGAACTGAAGCGGGCTATCTGTTGTGGAAGAAATGCTCTTTACAACGAGTTTTCCTTCCCTGCCGTCTTCGATCTCTACTCTTACAGTCTTACCGGTCGTGGCATTTGCATCGTTTACAACACCTTCAACCGTTCCGGACTCTGTAATCACGTAAACGTACTTTCCAGGTGCCTTGTACTCAATTTCTCCGAATGTCACAACACCGCCATCCTCATCAGGGTTGTCATATGACTTCGTTTCCGGAAGAGGTGAGCTGACTTCATCTGTTGTGTCGTCAGCAATTGTAAATGTATACTTACCCTGAATGTTAGGTGCATTATCTCCTGTAAGAACTTTCTCAACGGGGATGCTTGCCTTTACAGGATCTGCGCTGTAAGTGTTGGTGAACTTGGTGACATCATCTGTCTTATCCTCAGCATTGTTGATGGTGTAGGACATTGTTCCGTCACCATTGTTTACAACAGTTACTGTTACGGTCTTGGTTGCCGTTTCGTCATTCTCGACTCCGGCGACTGTTCCGGATTCAGTAATAGTATATGTGTAGATGCCGGGTTCGGTTATGGTGATCTTGCCTGTAGTGGACTCTTGACCGAATGTCATTGAACCGCCTGCTGCGCCGGAAGGTCCTTCGATTACTTTATTCTCAGGAAGAGGTGCATCATTGGTAGTGGCAATTGTGAATGTGTATTTGTTGGTGATGTCCGGTCCGGTAAGTCCTTCAGGGATCACAAGTTCCTTCTCAACGGGGATGGTGATATCTAACGATGTCATTGAGTAAGGATTGTTGAAGGAAACCGTCGATCCGCCGTTAACTACAGCGGTGAGTGTGCCTTCTCCGTCATCCGTTACGACTACGGTGATCGTTCTGGGCTTATCGGTATCAAGCGTGATGCCGCCGACAGCTCCATCAGTCTCAGACTCTGTTACTGTATAAGTGTATGTTCCGGGAGCATTGAATGTGATCTCGCCAAACTTGACCTCAACACCATCAGCTCCGCAAAGCACTGTGTCGGATGTGGGCATCGGTGTGGTGACGCCTTCTCCGGCAGTATTCGTATCTGCTGCAAGAGTGAATGTGAACTTGCCGGTGATATCTGCTGCTCCGGAATCCTCAGGAGTAACGTTCTTGACTACAGGGATCTGAGCCTTGGCAGGTTCAGCGCTGTAAGTGTTAGTGAATGCCGCCGTGGAGGTCGTGCTGCTTGCTATCGTACCGGTATCGCCGGTCTTTGTGGTAGTATATCCGTCCTCAGCTGCTTCTGTTACTTCATAATATGTGCCGATAGGAAGATCAGCTATTGAAACAGTCTGACCGTCCTTAAGCTTAACTGTTCCGCCGGAAGCGATCGTTCCGGTCGAAGCATCTGCTTCGGCAGGAGTTATTGTATAGTTGAAGGTTCCCTCTACAGTTTCAGCCTTGGTGCTGTCTTTATAAAGGTTAACTGTGAAAGTAAACTCCTTATTAGAGGTCAGGGAAGTATCTCCGTTGCCGGAATCTACGGTCTTGGAAATATCAAGGCTTCCATAGTTATATGTATTCTTGACATTAAGACCATCAATGTTAGTGGTGTAGCCTTCGACAGCATCCTCAGTCACAGAATATGTGATCTCCGTACCGCCTTCATACTTAGGAAGGTTTACAAATGTAGCTTCCCAGGCAGCGGACTCATATCCGTCAACATCTGTTCCTGTAGGCGCTGTCTCAGCAGTTCCGTCAAGAGTTACGGACATAACCTTTGTGGCTTCTCCATCTCTTACCTTCTTCATCAGGTTAAAGGTAATGGATGAAGGTCTTGTATTGTTGACGTTGTCCTTATCTACCCACTCCTTGGTGGCTACTTTCTCAACGGTTTCAGGTGTGTGGGTGTTGGTAACGATATAAGCATTTGCGCCGTTTTCATCCTTTGTGATTTCGGTGGTGTACCCATCGATTTCATCCTCAGTAACGGAGTATGTAACGGTTTTTCCGTTTTCTACTGTGGAAAGATCTTCCCATGTGACTGTGAGTGCATCTCCAGTTGCTCCCTCAGGAATAGTCTTGTCCTGACCTGTTACTACTGTAGGAGTTTCACCATCAACGCTCTTATTCAGGTGAAGAGTTACAGCGGTACGTAATCCATCCTGATTATCGTTGTCTTCCCAAACCTTGGTAGCAGTAATATCAACCTTCTCCATGTTATTAGTATAGGTTGTCTTATAGATGCTGTTACCAACATTCATGGTGCCTTCAACTTTACGCTGGGCATCTGTTACTGTTGCATTAGGATCAGTTCCTTCTGAACCGGCCGATCCTGTCTTGACTGTAGCTTCTGCCTTTTCGTATGCGAAACCGTCTGTCGGTTCTTCTTCTACGAACGTATAAGTTGAACCGATGGGAAGATTGGTGTAGCGTACGATCTGGCCTTCTTCAAGTTCTGCCTTAATATTTGCAGTACCGCTTGGAGCATGCCAGAAACCAGTCCAATACTTCGGATTGTTACCATCCATACCTTCATAAGGAGCAGTAGCTTCAGTTCCATAACGAGTATAAGTTACAGTTCCGGCATCTTCATCGATTCCGATCACTTCATATACATAGTATGTATAGCTTCCGTCCTCAGCAGATGCGATTTTGACAGTATACTGGTTTCCGCCATATGTGTATGTCAGGTGATCACCGTCAACTGATACTACATTGTCAGCTGATACAGTATCTGTTCTGGTAGTGTCGATCGTCGCGATTTCCTTCTCAGCTCCGGTAACAATCGTATCGTCAAATACGATATTGTTGGTTTCAAATGATGTAGTTCCCTTCTTATAAACGGCAAACCATACATCCTCATCATCCGCAGAGGGATTATCGATATTGTTGTCCACTGTCATATCGAAAGTGAACCTGGTTCCTTCAGGAATGTCAAAGCCGTTTGCATCTAATTCTTTGGTGAGAAGTAAAGTATTACGACGCTTGTTCTCGGCTGAAACTGTCGCGCCGCTTTCTTTGGCCTTATACACTCCATCCGTTAAACGATAGTATTCGGTATTTCCTTCTTTGTAGTAATTCTTTCCTGCCATGCCGGAAGGCTCATCAACCTTAACTAGGGTAGTGAGCACTCCGTCTATAAGCATAGGGTGAACGGTCTCTGCTATGAGATCCCAGTGGTAAGAAACACCAACAGGTTCTGCCATGTAATAGTCATGGCCTGTATCCAGAACTTTTATGTCTGTGACATTTCCCTGTGCATCCTTAGTAGTAGTCAGTAGTCCTGTTGCAATATAGATGCTGTTCTGATAATCATTTCCATCATTAAGTGCAACAGTACCATAGTTTATTACTTCTGAGCCAGTCTTCTGCATAATCGACATATTGAGCGGCTCTTTGTCATAATCGTCAATGCTGTTCTCCCAAGTCTTTTTAATGGTCATCTGGGATGCATCAGTAGTAACAGCAGGCGGATTATCCATAGTACCCTGATGGGTCGTTTCTGTTATAGCATCGTAATAGCTGTATGTAGCTGCAGTATTGGTTTCAAGTGTATAACCGCCGTGTCCATCTGGCTTGATATATTTCTGAATATTTTCATCAAGGGAATCATATTCTATTTCATGATTTTTTAACTGAGCGATTATATCATATGTATCCTGTGCAGGGTATACATCGAAACTGTAACTATATGTAACACCATCAAGGAGTGTTCCCTTTTCTCCTACTTCGCTCAGATCCCAATTGACAGCATCGTTTTCAAACTCTGCTTCGGGAGGCGCATAATTGTAGAATTCAGTTGCTCTATCCCACTTGATTTTTATGACATTTCCATTCTTGGTGCCTTCATATGTTACTGTCTTGGCTTCACCATTCTCAGTCCAGGTTATGACAATATTATTGCCGTTTTGAGTTGCTGTATATGTCGTAGTCTTTCCATTCTGGAACATTTCAAAGGTGCCGTTCTGAGCAACAGTCCAAGTCATCCAATATTCATATGAAGATTCATCAACAGAGAGAAGATGTGAAATCGTTCCCGAAGTCTGTGTAACACTGCTGGTAGTACCATCGCTTAAGGTAACCTGCTCAACTCCAACTGCAGCAGAAACCGCTGACGCGATTGCAGCAAAAGCCTCGTTGAGGGAGCTCTGGTTATCAGCATAGAAACCAAACCCATCAGCAGACCCATTACCTTTGGTAAGAACACGTGTCATGTAATTATAGTTCTCAGGGTCGCCGTATGCAAAGATACCATAGAGATCATAGTTATCTGAGTTAAGCAGTGCTGCTTCGTATTCTGCTGACTCAATGTCCGCATTCGTAGTATGATTTCCTCCGCCCTGCTGTGAATTGCCATGATTGTGGTTGCCTTGAGCGTTAACCCCGCCATTATTGAAAGTCGGTTCGCCATCAGTGAAAAAGACTATGTATGTCTTATCGCCATCAGTCTTGGCATCTGCAAGAGCCTTAGCATCATGCAGGGCATCGTCCCAGTTAGTACCTGCCTGCTGGCCGGTATTTACGTTCGTGGTTGAAACCGTGTTTTTCAGTGTTGTTCCATTCGTCCCGCTGACCCAACCAGTTCCAGTAGCAGAGCCTGGTGTCCTGTAAGCAGCGCTGCTTCCAAAGGTCATGTAAGCGATTTCGATCATATCGCTGATGTTCTGGTTCTGCGCCAAAAGGGTATCGATCAGGCTGTTGACAGCAGTCTTGGTCTGTGCCAATCTTGTCGATTCGCCTTGATTAGAAGTATACCTGGTTGTAGTATACTCATAATACTGATAATTACCAGTTCGATAGTAAACAGGGCCTTCTGTGGTGTTGTTAGTGACTTGGCTATAAGTACCATTGGCATTGCGGGTATATAAATTAATGTATGACTCATCTCTATACCCGTATCTGCCAGTTGGACTTGTATTCGCCGTTGGAGCATCATCCGCCATAGAGCCGGATGTGTCCATGATGATAATAACATTCGCCTTGGTGGCATCAGTGTTAGTTTGAGCATCACCAGTAATGCTCAGCTCGATTTTGTAAGTACCATTGTTGTTTGACGCTCGAGCTTTCGTCGGATTTGTCGGCAATTGTTCATCGCCTTCCGCAGCGAACGCCAGACCCGCGGGCATACGTGGTATCAATGTCATGACCATCACAAATGAGATGATCAGGCACAATACCATTCTGCCAATTCTTTTCCTTTTGTTCATCCCCAATTCCTCCAATTAAGAAAGATTAAATATAATTTACTTTGCCTGTCTGAGGTGCGTCTTCTCAAACAATGCGATTTTTTACTAGCCTTTCGGGCGTGGCCCGAAACATTATGATGTAATGATATATGATAATTCCGTGGCGACACTGTCATGCGCCGTTCATGGATAGTAACGAGTAGTGCACCGGCTTTTTACCGGATGTCTTATCAGTCATAAATGACTATCTCGTGAGCAGAAGTTCATACCTCGCCCTAATTATACATATTTTATCATATTATATTGCATTTTTAGGACGAATTCAAGGCTAATTTGTGACATTTTCTTTCTTTGATTTTGGTTTGTTTCTTCCTTTCCCGATATTGTTTCAAATAAAAAACAATCTAATTTTCATTTTGTACTGAAAAGAAAAAACAGCCATGTTAATATGGCAGTGTAAATAAATATCAAATGCGCAGGACCGCGGACCTTTTGGCTCGCGGTTTTTGCGTGCAAAAATGGAGGTATTTTATGAAAAACTTTTACCCATTCACCAATGAAATCGTATTCCCCATCATTATGCAGGATCCTGAAAGATGCCGCACATTCCTGGAGCGATTATTTCCAGGACGTAAGGTTTCTGACCTTAAACTCAAAAACGGCGAGTCTATTCCTGACCGTGCCACACCAGAACGCTCTATAATCACCGGTCTCACCTCTCATGGTGTACGGCTCGACGTCCTTTTCGAAAATGATGAAGCCTGGTATGATATAGAAATGCAGGTCGAAGACGGCCGAAACTTAGCGAAACGCTCCCGCTACTATCATTCAATGATGGATCAGGCCTTCCTGAAAAAGGGAGACGACTATGACTCTCTTAATCCCCAGTATGTTATCTTTATCTGTTCTTTTGACCCCATCGGTGAAGGTCATCCTATATACAGTTTCGAAATGTACGATCCTAAATATCATTTGCCATTCAGAACAGAATCATATACAATATTATTGAACACCGAGGCTGACAACGAGATGATTCCGGATGAGCTTCGGTCGTTTTATGGATATGTACGGAGCCAGAACGTTGACAGCACAGATGATTTCATTAGGGATATCCACAATGAAGTCGTTCGGCTCAACGATAATGACGAATGGAGGCGTGGGATCATGACATTCGGAGAACTACTGGATGAAAAATATGCTAAGGGTCTTAAGGAAGGCGCTGCTAAAGGCAGAGCTGAAGAAAAAACTGAAGTGGCCAGAAATTTAAAAGATGCCGGCGTGCCTGTTGGCACTATTGCGGAAGCAACCGGCCTCAGTAAGGAAGAAATAGAAAAGCTTTAGACAATAACAATCAATTATTACATTTGGACCGCGGACCTTTTGGCTCGCGGTTTTCGACTATTCCCGGTAAAAGCAAACGACCGCAGATACGATATGCATTTGCGGTCGTTCTTTAATTGTTTAATCATTCAGCTGTCAGCTATCGAGCCTGGGGCTGTATTAAATTGTTTTATTGGAAGTTATCTCAGTCCTTTATTAAGCCTGGGGTTCTTCCTGCTCTTCTTCAGCGTCCTTCTTTGTCTTCTTGGAGAAGATTGCGAGGAGGATGCTTACTACGAGGATGGCTACCATCCAGGGAGTCCACTTGTCAACCATGATCATGGGAAGTCTCATGTCTTCTGTCAGGATGAAGAAGATCACGGATCCGATAGCGGGGATAAGGCTCAGTATCCTCATGAGACCTTTGCGCTTAAGTTCCTTTGCTTCATCGTCGTCTTCCTCTGCGCCGCCTTCTGCTGCGTCGGTATTCTCTTCCTCGTCCTCGTCTTTCTTCTTACCTGTGAAGTACAGGATGAGAAGAACTGCGCTGGTGAGACAGCTTCCGATTGAGCAAAGAAGGTTGATCAGTGCCCATGCGCCTCCTGCGAGAGGTGTCTCATCTTCAGGGATCTCTTCCTCTGCGGGTTCATCAGGTGCAGGTGTAGGCTCCGGTGTCGGCTCGGGTGCCGGTGCAGGCTCGGGTGCCGCCGGTGTAGGCACAGGAGTTATGTCTGCTGCCGGTACAGGTACCGGTGTAGGCTCGGGTGTCGGAACAGGTGTAGGTGTGGGAGGAGGAGTAGGTGCGTTGGTTACTCTTAAGAGTCCGTTCACGTATGTGATGGTGTATCCTGCTGTCACGTCATCTCCTGCAGCGTTCACGATCTTCGCATCTGAAGGAACGTTTGCGCTGTTTCCTACTGCTGTCTGTGATCCTGTTACGGTCACTGAGCTGATACTGTCTCCTGAAACAAGCTGACCTGCTGTCATGGTGTAGCTGTTTACTGTTAATGCAGTTCCGTCGTAAGTCTTGTTTCCGCTTCCTGCAGTGATGGTGATGGCGATCGGTTCTGTATCAACTGTGTCATCTCCATGCTTCTCCAGGTCACCAAGTGTAACGCTTACATCGTTTCTGATGGATCCTGCTGCTACGTCCTGAGCTGTCACGACGTGCTCTACTGTGATGGTGATCTCTTCGCCTGCAGCGAGCTCTTCGGGAACGTCACTTGTGATGTTCATTCCTTCTGCCTCTTCAACAGTGAGAGTCTTGGTCTCATCGTAGATGTTCTTTACCCAGATGTTCCATGTTACGGTATCGCCTACATGGTAGGTCCTGCCGTCATTGGCATCTGTCTTCTGAACTACTCTGTCGTCAGGTACCGGTGCGGGATCGTCGGGCTGGTCGCCGTCTGTTACTGTGAGCGTTCCGTTCACGTACTCGATCTCGTATCCCTTGGTCACGTCTGCTCCGTCCTTGTCAATGATCTTGGCGTTTGAAGGAACGTTTGCGCTCTGACCCACAAGTGTCTGAGATCCTGTTACTGTTACAGAGCCGATCTCGTTTCCTTCTGCGAGGGTTCCGTCTGTCAGTTCGTATCCGCTGTTTGTGAGAGGCTGAGCATCGTATACTTTCCTGTCTGATGCTGCTGTGATCTGGATCTTGATGGGCTCTGTATCAACTGTATCGTCGCCCTTCTTCTCCAGGTCGCCGAGCTTGACAGTTACGTCGTTTCTGATGGTTCCTGCCTCGATGTCAGCAGCTGTTACAACGTGTTCTACTGTGATGTTGATCTCCTGCCCTGCTGTGAGTTCCTCAGGAACGTCACTTACGATGTTCATACCTGCAGTTTCTGTTACGGTGAGAGTCTTGGTCTCGTCGTAGATGTTCTTTACCCAGATGTTCCATGTTACGGTGTCGCCTACATGATAGGTCTTGCCGTCATTTGCATCTGTCTTCTGAACTACCTTGTCATCGGGTACAGGCTGAGGATCGTCAGGCTGATCGCCGTCTGTTACTGTGAGGGTACCGTTCACGTATTTGATCTCATATCCCTTGGTTACGTCTGCTCCGTCCTTGTCAACGATCTTGGCGTCTGAAGGAACGTTTGCGCTCTGGCCTACCAGTGTCTGTGATCCTGTTACTGTTACGGAGTCGATCTCGTTTCCTGCTGCAAGAGTTCCGGAGGTGAGTTCATATCCGCTGTTTGTAAGAGGCTCTGCGTCGTAAACCTTCTTATCGGATGCTGCGGTGATCTGGATCTCGATGGGCTCTGTGTCAACTGTGTCGTCGCCGTGCTTCTCAAGGTCGCCGAGCTTGACTGTAACGTTATTTGTGATGGATTCTGCTTCTACGTCAGCCGCTGTAACTACGTGCTGTACCTTGATCTCGATTGTCTGTCCTGCAGTGAGTGTTGCGGGAACTTCTCCCACGATGTTCATTCCTGCAGCCTCTGTTACAGTGAGAGTCTTGGTCTCGTCGTAGATGTTTGTAACTGTGATGGTCCACTCTACGGTGTCGCCGAGCTTATAAGCCTTGTCTGTTCCGTCTGTCTTGGTTACTACCTTGTCATCAGGTACCGGCTGAGGATCGTCGGGGTTGGTTCCGTCTGTTACTGTGAGGGTACCGTCAACATACTTGATCTCGTATCCCTTGGTAACGTCCTTGCCGTCTTTGTCAACGATCCTGGCGTCGGATGCAACGTTTGCGCTGGATCCAACCAGTGTCTGTGATCCTGTTACTGTTACGGAGTCGATCTCGTTTCCTGCTGCGAGAGTTCCGGAAGTGAGTTCGTATCCGTTGTTTGTAAGAGGCTCTGCGTCGTAGACTTTCTTGTCTGAAGCTGCAGTGATCTGGATCTCGATGGGTTCTGTTTCAACTGTGTCGTCGCCCTTCTTCTCAAGGTCACCGAGTTTAACTGTTACTTCGTTTGTGATTGATTCTGCTACTACATCAGCAGATGTTACTACGTGCTGTACCTTGATCTCGATAGTCTGTCCTGCTGTGAGGGTCGCGGGAACATCGCCCACGATGGTCATTCCTGCAGTCTCTGTTACAGTGAGAGTCTTGGTCTCGTCGTAGATATTTGTAACTGTGATGGTCCACTCTACGGTGTCGCCCAGCTTGTAGGTCTTTTCGGTTCCGTCTGTCTTGGTTACTACCTTGTCATCAGGTACCGGTGCGGGATCGTCGGGCTCGGTTCCGTCTGTTACTGTGAGTGTTCCTTCGGTCTTTGTTATGGTGTAGTTTCCTGCCTTGGTTCCATCGTTCAGCGTGTAGCTGAAGGTGTTAGCGCTGGAACCTACCAGTGTCTGTGTTCCTGTCACTTCGTAGGATGCGCCTTCGCCTGTTGCGAAGCCATCTCCTCCGACTGTAACTTCATCGTTTGTAAGTGCTGTTCCGTCATAGACTTTTCTGTCGTCTGCGGAGGTGAGGGTAACGGTTCTCTTAGCGATATCAAGCTTTCCGTCCACGATCACGAACTCAACGTTTGTGAAGTTCTTGCTTGTGTTTGTGAAATCAGCTGCCTTGAGTTCCATGTCATAGGATCCTGCATCGGTTCCCTTGACTGAAGCGTTTCCTGTGAAGTCGAAGTCATCTTCGGTGTACAGAGTATTGCTGATCTCAACTGTGTATCCGGTAACTTCTTTCTCGGTTCCGTCATACTTCTCAGATCCGGAGTTCTCTGTGATGGTCACGGTGACTTTATCTGTCACTGCTGTGATAGTAAGAGTTCCCTCGGTCTTGGTGATATTGTAGTTGGTAGCCTTGGTTCCCTGGTTCAGGGTGTAAGTGAAAGCGTTGGGAGTGCTTCCCTCTTCAGTTCTGGTTCCGGTCACATCGTATGCTGCGCCCTCGCCTGTTGCGAAACCGTCTCCTCCGACCGTAACGTTATCGTTTGTAAGAGGTGTTCCGTCGTAAGGCTTGGAATCTGTTGCTGATGTGAGGGTAACTTCTCTCTTTGCGATCTCAAGAGTTCCGTCAACGATCTTGAACTCAACGTTCGTGAAGTTGGCGTTCTTATTCACGAAGTCAGCCGGCTTGAGTTCCATGTCATAGGAGCCTGCATCGGTTCCTGTTATGGTCGCATCGCCATTGAACTCGAAGTCTGCCTCTGTGTAAAGATCACTGCTGATGCTTGTAACCTCGTATCCTGTAACTGTCTTCTCGGTTCCGTCATATTTCTCGGATCCGGAGTTCTCAGTGATGACAACTGTTACGGTCTTAGCATCTGCATTTACAGTGAGGTCTCCTTCTACCTTTTCGATATCGTAGTTGGCAGCCTTGGTTCCTTCGTTCAGAGTATATTCGAAGGTGTTTTTGCTTGTTCCTGCTGCAGTCTGAGTTCCAGTTACATTGTATGTAGCTCCTTCTCCCTCTGCAAAGCCATCTCCGCTGACGGTAACTTCATCGTTTGTAAGAGGTGTTCCGTCAAAGGTCTTGGCATCTGTTGCGGATGTGAGAGTAACGGCTCTCTTGGAGATTATGAGCTGTCCGTCCACGATCACGAACTCTACGTTAGTGAAGTTCTTGCTGGTGTTCTCGAAGTCAGCTGCCGTAAGCTCCATGTCATAGGTTCCTGCATCGGTTCCCTTGACTGAAGCGTCTCCGGTGAAGGTGAAGTCATCTTCGGTATAAAGCTCATTGCTGATGCTCTTTACTTCATATCCTGTAACTTCCTTCTCAGTTCCGTCGTACTTCTCTGATCCTTTGTTCTCTGCGATGGTTACGGTGACTTTGTCTGTCACTGCTGTTACCGTGAGAGTTCCTTCAGTCTTGGAGATGTCGTAGTTATCTGCCTTGGTTCCTTCGTTAAGGGTGTAGGTGAAAGCGTTTGCGCTGGAACCTGTCTCTGTCTGGGTTCCGGTCACGTCGTATGCTGCGCCTTCTCCTGTTACGAAGCCGTCTCCTCCGACAGTAACTGTGTTATTTGTAAGAGCTGTTCCGTCATAGACTTTATTGTCGTCTGCGGATGTGAGGGTAACTGTTCTCTTGGTGATCTCGAGAGTTCCCTCTTCATAGCTTACTACGTAGTATGCGGGGATTCCTTCGATATCTGCCTGATCTTCTTCTGTGAGATAATCCAGGGTCCCGGCGTCTGTAATGGAAGGAGCATCGCCGAGGGCTGCTGTGATGGCAGCTTCGTCTGCTTCGTTCAGAGCGCCTTCTATCGTGTATTCTCCTGTGAGAGGAGTTCCGTCATATTTCTTTGAATCTGATCCTGCTGTGATCGTAAGAGGAAGCGTGTAGTAGAGAGTGATCTCAACGCCGTCTCTTGTAACTGTCACAGACTGTGTAGGATCTGTGCTGTCCTTTGTAAGGGTGAATCCATCATAGGTGTCAAGGAATTCTGTTGCTGCGGGCTCAGCGGAAGGATCTACGCTTGTTCCGATGTCTTCCTGTCTGGTAACGTCCTCAGCTACCTTGGTGGTCGTGCCCTTAAGCATGTGGTGCACGGTAACGTCAGCCTGGTTGATCTTCCATACTGCATAGAGGGTGACCACTCCGTTGTCTTCAGATGTGAGATTTATCACGCTCTGTGTATCTGTATAAGCAACCTCGCTTGAATCTGCTGATGTTGCCCATCCCTGGAAGGTGTAGTCCTGACGGGTGAATGCGTTGGCTGTGAGTGCCTTCATTTCATCATAGTTGAAGCTCTCGTCTGCCATGGTTCCTGATGCATCCTCTGCGTTCTTATCGAACTTTATGGTGTAGCTGATAGGTTCCCATACTGCGTACAGATCGTGGTAGGGCTGCTTCTCGTCGCAAGCTACCTTGGATGCTGCTGCTCCGTTTGATGTGAAGCTGTCTGTGTCCTCATCGTATACCAGCCAAAGGTTGGTTCTGTCTGTCGGTGATTCGGGCTTGCTGCCTTCTTCATATCTGGCCCAGCCGATGAACTTGTATCCTTCATAGCTGAACAGATCTGCTGCTTCGATAGCGATAGGATCGTTCATGTGAAGGCCTTCATCCTTTTGGACATCTTCACTTCCGTTATTCGCATACCAGTAGATATGTGTAAGGGTCTCCTCATCGATAGGCTTGTATTCTGCTACCAGCTTGAATGTGTATGTGTAGCTGGGTTCCTCTTCAGTGCTTCCCTCATTCTCAGTCACCTGTGAATATGCCTTGAGCACTTCGAAGGAATCTCCGGGATATACGTTCTGTTCGGTAGAAATGAAGCTGTTGCTCGCTTCATCCCACTTGTATACTACCCAGTAGGTAAATTCCTTTGTTGCGTCTGATGATGTGGTTGCTGTCGTTGCAACTGCCTTGGAAAGATCCTTGTATGTGAGAGGATCTGTGTATGTGGTGCCTCCGCCTGAGAAGGTTCCTTCTCCTGCGTCATAAACTACGGTGATGCCGTTTGCTCCAAGGAGCTTGCTGCGCCACTTGGCGTAGAGATCCAGGGAGTTTATGATCCAGAAGCGGTTCTCCTGGGCATCCTTGTTGATGTTTTCTGTAGGATTGCCGTACTTGTCAAGCTCCGTTGAACGGGTCTTGTCATAAGGTGCTGTTACGGTCGTATCGTTCAGGACAAAGGCATCAAAGTTGAAGGACTGCGTAAGTGCGCTGTCTGAATACCAGCCTACCAGTTCGTAGTCATCTCTTACAGCCGTGATGGCGTTGATGGATTCGTTGAAGTCAACGCGGAAGGACGTGTTCTGTCCGCCCATGCTGAAGGATGAATCGGATGTAGGTACGTTAGGGTTCAGGAACACACGGTACTGCTTCTGCACCCACTTGGCGTAGAGGTTAAGGCCTTCAGGCATGGTGGAGAATGTGTAAGCCTGTGTGCACTGATCATCCAGATACCAGCCTTCAAATACGAAGCCTGCGAATGTGGGTTCGTAGTAGTCGGCTCCGCCCTTGTTGTATGAGGAGATATCTGAATTATACGCTACGTCCTCAACCTTCTTCAGTTCTCCTCTGGGAGCGTATCCCTCTACTGCCACGTTGTTTCCGTCTACATATACGCCGTCATCGAATACCATGTTGTACGTATCCGGTGAGAAGCGGATATAGAGGTTGGTGTAGTTGCCTACTGATGCGTAATATCCCTGAGCATTTTTGCCGCTGACCGTTGTCCAGTCCCTGCCGTTGGTGCTGTAGGAAACAGCGTGATATCCGTTATACTTATCGGAAATATTGAAGGTTCCGGTTCCGGTCGTTGCGGTGTTTGTTGCATTGGCTGCCGTAGCCTGAGGGAACGATCCGTCAGCATTTGCCTTATACCAGTATACGTGGTTCGTACCATTTCCGTTTCCGCGGTAGAATGTCTGGCTCGAGCTTCCATCAGAAAGGATGAAGGCATCGAGGAAGGTGGTTCTGGTGCCGGATCCCTGTCCCTGGTTGTTGTAGCTGTCATACCACCAGTAATCGCTGGGCCAGGTGTAGCCGTTGCTTGCGAGAGTGGATCCATAGAGTCCGCTCATCTCGTAGTCTACTATCCAACGGTTGTTTGCCCTGTGCTGGAAGGTAAGGGTAACTGTATTTCTGTTGTAGTATACGTTTACTACTGCGTTGCCGTATACGTTTACTGTCACGTTAGTGTCGTAATTATTCAGGTGGAACCCTGTATAGCGATATGCGGTACCATCGATGGCTGCATATCTGTTATCCCCGGTTCCATAAGCATTCACATTACTGATCGTGCTTCCTACGTTTCCTGTCCTGCTGAAGGACTGTGCGAAATCGTAGCCATTTCCCTGAACGTTCTGCTTCCAGATAATGATGGAATAGTTTGCAGTCTCGTTCTCAGTCCACTTGGCATATACGGTAGTGGTGTTCCTGAGGATCTGATCGAAGTCGAATTCTTCTGTGCAGGCCTCGTCTGTATACCAGCCGCCGAAGGTGTATCCGAATCTGGTGGGATCTGTGGGAACCACAGGCTTCGTTTCCTCAAGGAACTGAGGGGATGTGTAGCTTGCGCCTGTACCGTTTTCCTTGAAGATCAGCCAGCATCCCTTAGGAGCCTTTACTGTCAGTGTGGTATCTGCGCTTATAATGATCTCTGACTCGTTCTCGATTGTGGAACCGGGTTCTATGGGATTTCCGGAGCCGTCTGTTATGGTTCCTTCTGTTGTGAAATACCATCCCTGGAATTCCTGATCGGAAGTCTTGGGAGTATATGCTTCGTTAACGGTGTAATTTACATTTTCTCCCTTGGTAAGAAGACCTTCGTTCTTGATAACTACCTGATCTTCATCCTTAAAGGTCACGTTTACGACCTTGAAGGTCATAGCATAGTAGGTGACTGAAGCTCCGTCTGTCACTCCGTCATTGAGTTTGGCCTTCACGTCATTCCTTACGTCATCAATGGTCATGGGCTTGTTAGCTCCGTCAAGACCCTCAACAGTGTAGTTTTCAACTGTTGTCCAGCCGCGGAAAACGTGGTGCATGTCCAGAGCACCTACTCCGGGATCATAAACGATCTGATCGAAAAGGCTGTCTCCGCTTTCAGTAGTCGCGTTGATATCGCTTTTCTTTACAACGGTTGATGCGATTGTCGTATCGCCGTTCACAAAATTAACGGTGAGTCTGGCGTTCTCTCCGGTCTCAACCACAACGTAGATGGAGAATCCGTCTGTTGTAAATTCTGCGGAGCTTGCGCTTGCGCTGCTGAGTTCCATGACTTCAGCTGTATTTTTTGCGGGGTCCTCTACGTGGACTACGCTTACAGCCTGATCTGAACTGAAGGCGCTGGTGGAAAGCCTTACGTCTACGGGCTTAAGAGGTTCGATCTCGCCTTCTGCTGTGTAGAAGGTGATGTCTACTGCTCTGAAGTCGTTTACTTCTTCACCCATTGCCTCTGTTACAGCGTCCTCTACGTGAGCCTTGGCAATGGCCTCCACCTTCATCTGAGTTCCCTCAGGGAAGGTCCCGGGCTCTGCGTTTACTCTTACGTAGACTCCGTTGGCTGAACCTGAGAAGCTGAGCGCTTCCTTATTGAGCGCAGGTGCTTCCTCTTCAGGCTCTTCAGCCTTTACTTCTTCGGGCTGTGTTTCTTCAGCCACTGCTTCTTCCCCTGTTGTCTCAGGGGCTGCTGCCTGCTCTTCTTCAGCAGGTGCTGCTTCTTCCTGAACAGGCTCCTGGATCTCCGCTTCTACAGCGGGCTCCTCTGCCTCTTCAGCAAGCGTCTCCTCCTCAACCGGAGGTGCTTCTGCTACTTCCGGAACTTCCATCTGTGAGGATTCCGTGTTCTCAGCCTCTTCAACGATGACTTCAGCTTCTGTCTCGACGGCTTCTCCGTCAAAAGCGTAAGCCACGCTTGCCAGTGAGGCTGTGCTGTACTGGAATACCATCACGAGAGCCAGGAGTAAGATCATGAGCTTACGTCCGTGTCTCCTGTGGAATCTCAGAAGCGCGTTTGTGAGTTTCTTCATTTCCATAGTACTCTCCCTCTGGCTATATCAGCCATAACTGAATGAAATAATTAAACTTAAAAATTAAGTATCTTACGTTTTAAGTTTACGTGACTTTGCGTCACGGGAACCGTCAAAACTGTTAAAAAGATGTGTCGAAGTGCAAGTTTATCAGGTCGTTACAAACATTAGTCGCCGTTTCGGGGGCTTCCCCTCATTAAAAATCTTCCATCTTTTCAGTTTTTTCTTCCATCTATATAAGTACATGAAATGCGGGTTTTTTCTTGCTCCTTAAGGTAAATAGTGCTATAATATCGCCTGTTGCACCCTTTGCAACTGAACTACTTAGAAAAGAGGCTATATATAAATGAAGAAAGGTAATCCCAAAGCTCTGCTTCCGATACTGGTATTCCTGGTCCTGTACCTGGGTTTCGGTATCATTTTCGAATATGTACTCAAGATCCCCATGGGATTCTATAATATCCCCATCGTGGTAGTTTTCCTTGTGGCCCTTCTGGTGGCATGCATCCAGAACCCCAGGCTCCACATCAACCAGAAGATCGCCCTTATGGGAAAAGGCGTCGGCGACCCCAACATCATGACCATGATCCTCATCTTCATGATGGCAGGTATCTTCGTAGGCGTGGTAGGCAGGTCCTCCGCTAACAGCGTGGCATACTTCATCCTGTCCATCATCCCTCCTCAGTACGCAGCTGCAGTTCTTTTCGTAATAAGCTGTCTGGTATCCATAGCCATGGGAACTTCTGTAGGAACTATCACCCTCATAACTCCCATCGGCGTGGCAGTAGCCCAGGCTTCCGGCTTCGGCGTTCCCATCTGCATAGGTTCCGTAATGGGCGGCGCCATGTTCGGAGATAATCTTTCATTCATTTCAGATACCACTATCGCTGCCTGTCAGGGACAGGGCTGCGAGATGAAGGATAAGTTCAGGGAGAACTTCAAGATCGCCCTTCCCGCTGCTATCGTCACGCTGGTGCTGACCCTGGTGCTGTCACTCAGCTCCTATCAGGGAGGCGCAGTTGTGGAACAGTACGATCTCATCCAGATCATTCCCTATGTGCTGGTACTTTTGGGAGGCATCATCGGAATCAACGTTTTTCTGGTTCTCCTTATCGGTATAGTATCCGGCGCCATCATCATGATGGCTACAGGGGCTGTCGCTCCCACTGAACTTCTCGGTAATATGGGATCCGGTGCTGCCGGCATGTTCGAGACCACCATGGTGGCCATCCTGGTATCCGCCATCTGTGCGCTTATCCGCGAGTATGGCGGCTTCGATGCTTTGCTCAGCTGGATCAAGTCCGTATTTAAAGGAAAGAAAGGCGGTCTCCTGGGAATGGGCCTCCTGGTAGGCGCCATGGACATCGCAACAGCCAACAATACCGTTGCCATCGTAATGGCTAACCCCATCGCCAAAGATATCGCTTCCGACTACGGCATAACTGCCAGAAAGACCGCATCCATCCTGGACACCTTCTCCTGTGTCTTCCAGGGCGTCATCCCCTACGGAGCACAGATGCTGGTGGCTCTTTCTGCGGCAACCACTCTTGGGTTTGAAGTTAGCGCCTTCGACGTGATGCCTTATCTCTTCTATCCCTACATGCTGCTCCTGAGTTCACTGGTATTCATCTTCCTTATCGGAGACAGAGAGAAATCAGCAAAGAACAACGAAGAATAATCACACAGGGCCTTCACAAAAGGCCCTTATTTATGAGTTATAATCCTGAAAAAGGAGACCTGATGATCAGATACGCGCTTATATTGATCTTAATACTCAACCTGCTGAGCTTCACTCTCATGGGTATCGACAAGCGTCGCGCCGTCAAAGGCAGGAGCCGCATCCCGGAGAGCACTCTGCTTTTCTGGGGTTTTATTATGGGCGGACCCGGACTTCTTCTGGGTGCTTTGATCTTCCATCATAAGACCAGGAAGACGAAATTCAGGATAGGCATACCTGCGGCCCTCATAGTTAACGTGCTGATCGCGGTCTTCCTGCTGAACACCTTCGTCTGGTATGACGTGAAGGACGACATCTCATACAGGGTGGGCTATGACTGCACTATCGATGAGTCTGTCGTATCAGATCTTAAGGCAGGAGATTATCATTGCGCACTGGTTCTTGGCTGCGCAGTCTATTCTGACGGCGAGCCCTCCGCCATGCTCCGTGACAGGCTTGACACAGGCATCGCCCTCTATAACGCAGGCGTAGTTCCGAAGCTCCTTCTCTCCGGAGATCACGGCCAGGTGGAGTACGACGAGATAAGCGTCATGTACAACTATTGTCTTAATGCCGGCGTCCCTGAGGAGGACATCTTCCTGGACCACGCGGGCTTCAGTACATATGATTCGGTATATCGTGCGCAGAATATATTTTGCGTAGAGAGGATGATCGTGGTGACCCAGACCTATCACGAGTTCCGAGCGCTCTATACTGCTGAGCAGCTGGGGATCGACGCCGTCGGCGTCTCATCCGACCAGCAAAGCTACGCCGGCGCAGTCTACCGCGAGATCCGGGAAGTACTGGCAAGGGCCAAGGACTTCTTCAAGGTCCTGGTGAAGGCTCCTCCTGTCTACGGCGGCGAAGAGATCCCCATCACCGGGAGCCCGGACCTGAGCCATATGTGAGGGCAATTTCATCAAAACACTACTATGCGTGATTTTTATAAAAACTTTTGCATATTACTGCGACAGTGTGGTATAATATGCGTAATATCAGGGTGGTGAGATCTTTTACTGCCCTCAGGGATACACCCTCCCCAAAGGGCGCTAAATATCTACCATTCAAACATAGGAGGAATAAGATGGGATTCTTTAAAAAATTATTCGGCGGAGCTGCCGCAGCAGGCGGAGCTGTAGCCGCAGCAAAAGTTGTTCAGAAAGTTAAAGAAAACAATCCCGACGGCATCGGTGATGTGAACCAGGACGGCCAGGTGGATTACAAGGATTACATCGAGGAGACCAAGAAGGCTGCTCAGGAAGTTTACAGCGATGCTTCCGAAAAGGTAAAGGCCGCTGCTCCCGAAGTATCCGATAAGGTGGGGGCCTTCGTAGACGACGCTAAGGACAAGGTAGCTGATACATATGCAAACGTTTCCGAAAAGGTGAAGGCTGCCGCTCCCGACGTAATGGACAAGGTAAATGATTTCGTCGGCGATGCCAAGGATAAAGTCACCGACTTCGTAGGCGATGCTAAGGAGAAGGTTACCGCTGCCGCTCCTGATCTCATGGATAAAGTCAACGATTTCGTAGGCGACGCTAAAGAAAAGGTCGGCGGATTCGTGGACGGCGTCAAGGACAAGGCTGCTGACATCATCGATGACGATGCAGTTGAGGAAGTCAAAGAAGAAGTAAAGGAAGCTGCTGAAGAAGTTAAGGAAGCAGTTGAAGAGGCTGTAAAAGAATGATATTTATTCCCCGGTGATAACAGTCCCGGGCACTAAAAGACCCCGCGCTCGTATGAATGCGGGGTCTTGTCATATCGTTTATATCTTTTTTATCAGTCGTTATAGTGTCTGATCCTCTCGATATGGACGTACATCGTAGCCTCACCGATCTGGATCTGCTGTGCAGTGATCCTCACCGTCACCTTTTCAAAGTATATGGCGGAAGTAACGTTTGCCGTCTGCTCTATGGAGCACGTATAGGTGCCGCCGTCTCCGTAATCAGCGGTGTCATCTGCAGTTTCCTCTTCAGCAGTTTCTGCGCTTTCACCGCCTTCAGGTACGATATAGTATGCCGCCCTGTCGAAGGCGCTCTTCATTCCAAGCTCCAGGCGCTCCTCGTCTATGGTAATGCCATAGTCGTCCTTTATCATCTGGCAGAACGCAGGTATGTCCACTTCTCCGACAGATGCATAATTTCTCGAATCAAGCCTCGAGAACTGGAACCAGTTTTCCTCCATCGGATCATAGTATGCTCCTGCTTCAAGGATCATGAGTTCCGGATCCCCCTCTTCAAATCCGCTGCAGGACAGCATGTCTCCTACTCTGAGCCCCATTTCCTTTGCTTCTTCAGGTGTAACTCCCATCTGTTCGTATGCCGTGTTCAGCTGGAATTTGCCGAGTTTGCTCTCCGCAAGGCCTTTTTCGACCCTGTCCTGAAGGACAGACTTCTGAGATTCGGGATCTGTCAGGTCAAGCCTGTCAAGAGTAGGCTTCATAGTCCAGTCTCTGGAAACGTCCAGCCCCAGATCGTACTGCACGGAATTACCGCTCAGGCATACACCCCAGTCAGCTTCAGAAATATTGGTCAGCCCCGGATCCACGCTTATTTCCAGCGTTCCTTCTTCGGTTGTTTCCGAAGGCTCCACAGTTTCCTCAGGCTCCGGTGTATCCTGTCCGTCTTCGCTTCCTCCGCAGGCTGCAAGCCCTAAGGTCATAGTCACACAAAGAACCAGAATCAGAGCGATTCCCATTATCTTCCTTAAATTCAGCATTGCTTTCTCCTTATAAGTATTATTTGTTGATCTCTTCCCATTCGTCTTTTGTGATGGAGTAGATCCTGCTGTCTCTGTCTTCGCCGGTATAGATGTGATAGGCTTTTCTCAAAGTGCCTTCGTATTTGAATCCGCACTTCTCTATGACCCTCTGGGATCTTTTGTTCACCTCGGATGTGCGTATTGCCATGATTGACAGTCCGTAATTTTCAAAGGCATACTTCATTACAGCTTTTGCTGCCTCTGTCATATAGCCCTTTCCCCAGCATTCTTTCTTCAGTGCATATCCCAGTTCCATGGATGCCACCCCTTCGCGGGCTGTATCTTCATAGATGGATATGTTCCCTATTATCTCGTTTGTATCCTTTTCCCGGATGGCGTATCCGTCTCCTCCCGGAACGAAAAGTTCCCTCAGGATCCTTCTGGATTCTTCCACTGACGCATGAGGCTTCCATCCTGCGTTGGGTCCCACGTCCGGGTCTGAAGCCCAGCTGTAGAGTCCCTGTGCATCTTCCTCCGTATCCTGCCAGGAGGTCAGCCTCAGTCTCTCCGTTTCAATAACGTTGTATCCGTTCATTTTCCCCTCTCCCTATATATCTTACTATGCCGGATCCCCTGTCCGGCTTTTTCTCATTTGATGTCTTTAAGAGCTTCCGCAAGTCTTGAATACTCTTCCAGGTCCAGCGTCTCTCCCCTTCTGACCGGGTCTATCCCCGCTGCTTCCAGCGCTTTCAGGATCTCATCGCGAGTCACATCGCCTAATACCGATAACGAGTTCGCGATGGTCTTTCTCCGCTGTGCAAAGCCCGCCTTAATGACTTTGAAAAGGTATTCCTCATCCTCAATCTGCACCGCGCGCTCTTTTCTTACGTCCAATCTGAGCACCGTGCTGTCCACCTTCGGCTGAGGGATGAATACGGTCCTGGGTACCTTGACTATTTCCTGAACTTCAGAGAAGTACTGTACCATCAGCGATATCGCCCCGCATTCCTTCTTTCCGGGATGAGCCTTAAGTCTGTCTGCCACTTCCTTCTGCATCATGACGGTTATGGTCTCTGCCCCGATATCCTCTTCAAGCAGTTTCATTATGATTGGCGTTGTGATGTAATAGGGAAGATTTCCTATGACCCTGACCTTGCCGGAGAAGTCCTCCTTGTCTATGATCTCCTTCAGATCTGTCTTCAGGATATCCTGATTGATGACTTCCACGTTGTCCAGGTCTCCCAAAGTATACCCGAGCACGGGAAGGAGGTCTGTATCGATCTCAACGGCGATCACCTTCTTAGCAGCCATCGCAGCCTCTCTGGTGATGACTCCTATTCCGGGTCCTATCTCTATCACCAGGTCATCCGGTCCGATCCCCGAGCCTTCGATTATTCTGTCAATTATGTTTTTATCCGTAAGGAAGTTCTGACCAAGGCTTTTGGAATTCCTGAACCCGAATCTATCTCTTATCTCCCTTATCTCGGATGGCGAATATAACTTCATAGAGTTCCTTTCTTGTGATACCGAAGCCCCTGAGCTTAGTAAGAAAACCTTTGGCGTTGGCATACCCTATGCCCAGGGCTTTCCCTGCAGTTTGTCTCAGTTCCCTGGATCCGCTGCCTCCTGAAAGCCCAAGTTCATCCATGTCTCTCATGGTGATCTCCGGTTCCTCCCCGGGAGACTCTTCTCCTTCTGCGGCAGTCTTCCTCTTCATAAGCTCCCCCGCCTTGGCGAGCGCTTCCCGGATTGCTTCAGGCTCTGCGTTCTCCACTCCTACGTCTCCCTTCTTCAGGGCATCCTTTCTCGCAAGATATGCCTGCCCCGCATCCGGAAATCTCTCCGTAAGCCTGCGCCTTATCTCTTCGCCCGAATGATCGGGGTCTGTGAAGATGATGATGCCGCGCTCCTTATATGCCTTTTCGATCTGCTCCCAGGTCTCCCGTTTAATGCCGAAGCCGTGGGTCTCAATGGTGAAACAGTCCACGGCTCTCTTTAGATTTATGGTGTCATCTCTTCCTTCGACGATGACGGTTTCTTTTATCTTCATGAGGTCAGTCATTGGTGTCTCCTGATCCTCCTCCGGAAGCGTCTTCTGCCTGGTCTCCGCCCTCCGTGTCTCCGCCGGCCTCTCCTTCAGCCTGGGCGTTCTCCTCCTGTGCAGCCATAGCCTCCTGCACCTTGCGGTTAGCCTCTGCCTCCTCTACGGCTTTCTCAGTGCTTCCCTTGAAAATCGTCTCATCTCCTTCGCTGTCAGCCCTTATCTCGGGCAAGACGAAGAGGATCTCATTGCCCTTGATGAGTCTGAGCTGTCTTCTGGCAAGGCTCTCCATATACTGATCGGAGTCAATGGTCTCCTGCTGCAGTTTCAGGTCTTCCACCGTCTCCTTCAGTTTCTGGTTCTCAGCCTCAAGTTCAGCCTTCTGCTTGTTCAGCTCCAGGATCTTTACCGCCGATAGCACAAAATATGCCACCACGGCGATCAGGGCCAGAAGCATCGCCAGCTTCCAAATGTTAAGTTTTCTCTTTCTGGACTGCGCCTGAGCCAGATCCCCTCTTATGTCTGCCATTTTTTAATACCCTTTTTACTTAAATGCCTGTAAGGTTACAGGAAATCCAGAGGATTATACGCTACTCCGTCGATCCTTATCTCGAAGTGGCAGTGTGGTCCGGTGGACCATCCGGTGCTTCCTACAGCAGCTATGGTCTGTCCCTGGAATACCTGTTCTCCAACGGATACGTAGATGCTGGAGCAGTGTCCGTAACGTGTCATATATCCGCCTCCGTGGTCGATATCTACACAAAGTCCGTATCCGCCGTTCCATCCTGCGGTTATGACAGTGCCTCCGTCCGAAGCGTATATAGGTGTTCCTGTGGATGCTCCTATATCTATACCTTCGTGCATCCTTCCCCAGCGCCAACCGAAGCTTGAGGTGTCGACTCCGCCGTTTACCGGCAGGATAAAGGTTCCGGATCCGACTGTAGGCGGCTTCTCCCTGGTTCCCTTGATGATGACCTTGTTCACGGGCTGTATGATGACTTCCGTCTTGAGGTCTTCGCGGTCAGTGATCTCGCCGTTTACCCTGGTGACCCTGGCCGTTACCGCGCGTTTTCCTTCGGAGCCCCATGTCTGGACGAACTCATCACCCTCATAGTAGCTGTCTGACTCTATAGTTTCCGTAGTGTATGCGATAGTCTCAGTGAAGGTCTCTTCACCTACGGTCTTTACGGTCATGATGGGAACGGTTTCCTTGACTACCGTTTCATTTCCTGCGGAATCAGTGGTCCTGTATTCATTTATCGCTCCCTCCTCTATGATCTTAAGGAGAGATTCCTTGCTGTTTATCTGTGTAAGGGATGAATCAACTTCGCTTATACGCACGTTCTCGTTTATGCCCACGAAGTCAAAATCGTCCTGGCTTTTTCCATTGAGGTATTTATTGATCACAGCCTGTATGACGCTGTTTCCGATCTCTTCAGACTGGACCGTTCCGATCCTGATGCCGTTCACGTAGAAGCCGTAGGCCTTGGTCTGGATATCTCCCATATAAGTGAACTTCTTAAGAACGCTGTCCGGCTTATCGATCTCCTTCTTAAAGGAAAGCACCGGTTTGAAGGTTATATCCGTGTCACCGTTTATAGCTACCTTGAGTCCGTATTCCTGTGTGAGTTCTTCAGATGCCAGATCCAGCACTTCAAGTACGTCCTTCTGCTCTCTCACGATACCCATAGTCCTGCCGTTATACGCATAGGAATAGTTGATATAATGTGAGAACAGGAAGGCGATGGCAAGTCCTGATACTATGAAATAGAACGCTCCGTTCTGTATCTGTCTCTTGTATTTCAGAAGAGACACCCTGTAGTCATGAGCTTTTCTCAGGAATTTGATGCCGAAATAGGTGATCCCCCAGGATATATGGTCCAGTATCCAGTCGGTGACCGTCACCAGAGCTCCCGCCAGATCCACCAGTCTTTCGAAGCCGATCCTCAGTATCTCTATAGATTCATCTATTATGTCGTCTGCCAGATCTATCAATATGGCGCCTATCACCCATATTTTTTCGATCACAGCTTGCCGTTTTGCCATAGTTCTGCTTCTCCCATTCTCTCTCGTGCACAGCTGCAGCGCCTGCCGTTCTCATCGATACCGGTATCGCTGCATTTGGGGCAGAGATATTTTACGTCTGTATAGTCCAGGGCATAATTGTTCTCCGTAAGAAGTATAGCCCTTTCTTTCTCAAGGTTTCTTATCTCCTGTCTCACAGAATCCATGTCGCTTACGGTGGATCCTCCCAGAAGTCCTCTTGATATTTTACTCGATAATGACTGAAGATTTATGTCGATTTGACGAATTTCAGGTAATTTATCGTACACTTCCCGTCTCCGACCTTCGGCTCTTACCTCAGCCTGATTCCTAAGATATTCGTAATATTTGTTCAGAGTGTTCTGCGAAACGTTGACCCTCTGGTTCACGTCTCTTCCCCAGACGTCGGCTTCCTGCTTCCAGTTTTCCAGCACCTTGTTCACATATCTGAGGTTTGGATTCTGGGTGAATCCTGCCTTCTCACAGGCCTCCAGTATCCTGTCCATGGAGAAATGCATATCGTCCAGCCAGCTGTCCACCATGCGCCTTTCGGCTTCGGTTATATTCCTCTTAAGACCCAGCGAATTAAGTATCCTTCTGTAGGAGCCCTGTCTCTCAGAGGTCTTTTCAAGATAAGCCTTTACCATATCTCCGGTCTTCAGGCCTTCCTTGGCCCATGCCAGCACCACCTTGGAGATGTAGTTTATGCCGGTCTTTCCTATTTCAGTGCAGTAATCAAAAGCCTCATATATGACCTCATCGTTCACACCCAGGTCCTTTGACCAGGATCCGATCTCCTGGAGTTCTTTGCCATTGAGAGGCCTTCCCAGCATGTCCTCTGCGGCTTCGGTGATCTTCCTGAAGTCTTCATCCGCACCGGTCGCCGCCTTTTCCTCATTAGTCTCAGCAGGGTCCTCCTTCTTCGGGGCCTGCTCACCGGAATAGAGCTGCTCTCTCAGGTTTAAGAACAGTATGGTGTAGTCCTCCTCGTCCTCGACGATTTCCACTACGTTCAGCCTTTCCCAGTATTCCCAGGCATCGCGCAGACGATCTTCATCCATCCTGAGGACCTCAGCCATGAGTGCGGGCTTTAGCATCATCCCGTGCTCAGAACAAAACAATCCGTACAGATACGCTTTCACATAGTCCCCGGGAGCCTCGGCCATATATTCATTTATAAAAACGTTTTCAACATCGGTGGTAAAAAGGTAGTAGTCCTTTATCTTACCTTTGTCAAATTTCATTCGTTTCTTCTCCCTTATGCCATATCACTGAACTTGGTGTACCTGGCCACCCATGTGAGCTCCACTGTCTCTGTGGGGCCGGAACGGTTCTTTGCGATGTTTATCTCGCAGACTCCGGGTTTCTCGGAGTTTTCTTTGTTATAATATTCGTCTCTGTAGAGGAACATTACCACGTCGGCGTCCTGCTCTATTGCTCCGGATTCGCGTAGGTCTGCCAGATTGGGCCTGTGGTCGGTCCTCAGCTCCGGTGCACGAGAAAGCTGCGAAAGCGCTATTACAGGGCAGTCCATCTCTCTTGCCAGAAGCTTGAGATTTCTGGAGATCGCAGAGATCTCCACCTGACGGTTGTCGCTCTTTTCGGGAGAGGTCATGAGCTGGAGATAGTCGACCACTATCAGGTCCAGGCCCTTTTCCGCCTTAAGCCTTCTGCATTTGTTCCTTATCTCTATGAGAGTGATGCCGGGAGTATCGTCTATAAATATCTTCGCCTTCTGCATCTCGTCCAGGGCGAGATTTACCCTGTCCCAATCCTTCTTGTCCAGATTTCCTCTCTGTAGTTTGGACGATTCCACCCTGGCCTGGGAGGAAAGAAGTCTCTGTCCCAGCTGTTCCTTGGACATCTCAAGGCTGAAGATCATTACTGTGGAGCCTTCCTTCACTGCACTCTGCTGTGCGATGTTAAGGGCAAAGGCCGTCTTTCCCATAGCGGGACGGGCAGCGATTATTACCAGATTCGACTTCTGAAGGCCGTTCAGCTTATCATCGAGATCCCTGAATCCGGTAGGAGTTCCCAGGACCTTTCCCTGATTCTTTGCAGCCTCGTCTATATCAGCGATATTGGTGAGGAGAACCGACTGCACGTCGCTGTAGTCGCTCTTCTGATTGCGCTGGGCGATGCTGAAGATGCTCTTTTCAGCGTAATCGAGGATCTCCTGCGCATCCATGTTTGCGCGGTAACCCTTATCCGTTATATCTTCTGATGCTGTGATCATCTTCCTTAAAGTCGCTTTTTCAGATACTATCTTGGCGTACTCCGCAGCGTTTATGGTTGAAGGCACGTCAAGGGTGAGCTGAGCGACGTAGGATCTTCCGCCTACCATCTGAAGGACGCCCCTTTTCTTGAGCTCTTCTGAGACGGTGAGCACGTCAACAGCTTTATTTTCTTTATATAGTTCAACTATGGCCGCAAATATCTCTTTGTTGGCGGAATCGTAAAATTCATCTTCTTTTACGTGTTCCATAACGTCGAAGAGAACTTCTCTGTTGAGCATTACTGCGCCCAGTACCGATCTCTCGGCCTCTTCATTATGAGGAGGGATCCTCTCTGCCATCTTCTTACCTCCGGTCACTACTCAGAGATCACGTTTACCTTGACTTTTCCGGCTATTTCTGTGAAAAGTTTAACACTAACGTCTGTCGTACCTGTTGCCTTGATGGGGCTGTCCAGCTGTATCTTCTTCTTATCGATGTCAAACCCCATTGTTTTCAGGGCATCAGCGATGTCCTTTGAGGTGACGGAACCGAAGACCTTGCCGTCCTTTCCGGCTTTGGTCTTTACTTCCACGGTCACCTCTTCCAGCTTCTTTTTAAGTTCCAGAGCCGCAGCCTTATCCTCTTCGAACTGCTTCTTCTGAGCTTCCTTCTTCTTTTCAAGCTGCTTTATGTTCTGGGCAGTGGCTTCAACTGCAAGTCCTCTGGGGATCAGCATGTTTCTGGCGTATCCATCAGATACGTTTGCCACTTCTCCGGCCTTGCCGGTACCTCTTACATCTTCCAGTAATATTACTTTCATACGTTCATTTCCTCCGTTATCTCCATAATTTTCTTGATCGCGCCTTCAACGGACAGGTCCACCTGGGCTCCGGCATTGTTGAGATGACCTCCGCCGCCCATTCTTTCCATGATGACCTGAACATTCACGTCTCCCAGAGATCTTGCGCTGATCACCGTTCTTCTTTCCATGTTTCTGCCGCAGGCAAAGGATGCCCTGATGCCTTTAAGCGAAAGCAGCCTGTCCGCAAGCTGAGCGCAAAGAAGCTGAGCGTCCCCTCTGGTCTCATTAAAGGACGCGAGAGCTATTCCATTACCCATGATCACCGCTTCAGAAAGAGCCTTCCCTTTCATCCTTGCGTAATCCGGAGCTTCCTGGAAGAATCTCTTAACTTCCGTGGGGTCTGCTCCCTGGCGCCTCAGCCAGGCCGCGGCTTCGAAGGTCCTTACGCCTGTTCTGGATGAGAAGTAGTTGGTATCAACGATGATACCTGCGAGAAGCGCCTCAGCTTCCAGCTTATCCATCTCACGTCTCGGCAGCATGTATTCCAGGATCTCCGTCACAAGCTCTGACGCCGATGATGCATAGGATTCCATATAGTTGAGAAGGGGAAGCTCTATGGATGGCTCCATCTTTCTGTGATGATCGATGACCACCTGCTTCTCCGATATCTCAAGGAGCTCAGGGCACTGCACGATATCAGGTCTGTGAGTATCCACCACTATCACCAGACTGTCCTTCTCGCAGAGACCTATGGCCTTTTCGCATCCCAAGAAGTTGTATTTTCCGCTGTCCTTGGCAAGAGCCAGCAGATCTTCCAGCGATTCGTTGGGGTTTTCTATGACTATATACGGGTTCTTACCGTTCACCATGCACAGTCTGGCGATCCCGAGAGCCGCGCCGAAACTGTCCATATCGGTGTACTTGTGGCCCATGATGAATATCCTGGAGGCCTGGCTTATGAGAAGGGTGAGGGCATGACCCACTATCCTGGACTTTCCCTTATTTCTCTTCTCTACGCTCTGGAGTTTGCCTCCGTAGTATTCTGTCTTGTTTATATGCTTGATCACCGCCTGATCGCCGCCTCTTCCAAGCGCCATATCCAGGGCTCCGTCAGCGTAATCCTCGGTGATGTCTATGGTCTTGCCTCCTACTCCGATGCCTATGGAAAGGCTGGCGGGAAAATCAGTTCCTGAGTTGAGTTTCCTTACTTCATCCAGGATCTCAAACTTGCGGAACCCTTCCTTTTCAAGGTTTCCCTGAGCAAACCATATCATGAATTTATTATTCTTTACACGGCCTACTGAAGCATTCAGCCCTGCCGCCCAGTCCCTGATGATCTTGTCTATCGATGCCGCCAGGTTGGAACTGCCGTTCACAGCCTGAGCTTCGATGAGCTCATCGTAGTTATCTATCTGTATCTTGGCAACACAGGGTTTTTCGTCGTTATACCTGTCCTTCAGTTCCTCAAATCCCGTTACGTCAAGGAATACGACGGCAAGGACGTCCGGATCATCGGTCTCATGATAAGGAACTACCTTGAATTTCTTCTCGTTCCTGCTGAGTACGGGGTGCTGTCTGTTTTCTGCGACAGCAAACAGATCCTGTGCCTTGAATCCTGTCAAAGTGAAGATATCAGCTCCCACGATCCCTTCATAGAGGAATACTTCACCGATATGTTCATTAGCGCTGAGGACCTTGCCCTGCCTGTCTATGGTAATGTGCGGAACAGGAACGTTTTTAATGTTCTGCTTTATGTTTTCCATCTCTGATTCTCCACATGGTCACAAAAACTCAAATTAATTATACCACATAACGATTTCAAATGCATCCACAAGATATAGTATAAAGGGCGCTGTCTTTTAATGGTTATCTACTATTATATATATTGTATTTTTATCGGCCTGGTCCTTCTCCTGTACTTCTGGTAAGCAAAGGGAGTTTTTCACGTGAAACACTCCCTTTTTCTTTCCTTTTATCCTGTTGTCTGCCCGAACTGTGCCTGCCTAATTTCCCAGGCTTTCGAGCATTTCTATAAGCCTTTCGAGTTCATCCCTGGAGAAGAATTCGATCTCTATCTTTCCTTTCTTGCCGGATCTCTTGATGCTGACCCTGGTTCCCAGTGCTTCTTTAAGATCCGCTTCGACCCTTGCCACGTCAGGATCCTTGGGTTTTCTTCCTGCCTTCTTCCTGCCGGGTGCGGGCTCTTCGGATGCCAACCTTTCCGTTTCTCTTACTGACAGCCCGTCATTGAGGATCATTTCAACTATCCTGGCCTGTCTGGAAGGGTCCTCCACGCTGAGAAGAGCTCTGCCGTGTCCCGCGCTCAGTCTGCCTTCCGAGATCAGCTCCTTTATCTCATCCGGAAGTTTGAGAAGTCTCAGCGAGTTGGCAATGTATGGCCTGCTCTTTCCCACGCTCTTCGATACCTGCTCCTGGGTGAGCCCGTAGGTGGATATCATCTGATTGAGACCCTCTGCCTCTTCCAGAGGATTCAGGTCTTCCCTCTGCATGTTCTCCACGATGGCCAGCAGCATATTCTGCTCGTCATCGATATCCCTGACGATGCAGGGAACTTCCTTGAGTTCTGCCTTGACAGATGCTCTCCAGCGTCTCTCTCCGGCCACTATTTCATAGGTCTTTCCCTTTTTTCTTACAATAAGGGGCTGGATAATGCCGTTTTCTCTGATGGATTCAGCAAGTTCTGCGATCTTTTCTTCGTCGAAGACTTTTCTGGGCTGATTGGCGTTTGGCTTGACGTCATGGATGCTTATATACCTGACAGTCTCGGCATCGTCCTGCTTTTTATCCGGTTCAGTTTCTGCTGCTGCAGCGATCTTGACTTCCGCTCCTCTGTTAACAGGAACCGAATCCGCAAACAGGGCATCCAGGCCTCTCCCCAGGCCGCCCTTTTTAGTTCCTGCCATTTACTCCTCCTCCAGTTCTAAGAATTCATCAGCAAAATCTCTGTAAGCCTCTGCTCCTCTGGACTTGGGGTCATACTTGATGATCGGCAGGCCGAAACTGGGTGCCTCAGCCAGTCTGACGTTTCTGGGAATAACCGTTGAATATACCTTATCTCCAAAATACTTTTTTACTTCCTGAACTACCGCTATGGAAAGATTCGTTCTTCCGTCGAACATGCTCAGGACAACTCCCTGGATCTCAAGTTTGGGATTCAGGCTCTTTTTTACGAGTTCTATGGTGCTTACCAGCTGGCTTACTCCCTCGAGAGCATAGAATTCGCACTGTATAGGTATCAGCACCGAATCCACAGCCGTAAGCGAATTGATCGTCAGAAGTCCAAGTGAAGGAGGACAGTCTATGAAGATATAGTCATAGTCGTCCCTTACCTTATCAAGTCCGATCTTGAGAGTCTTTTCTCTCTCTTCGATCTGTACAAGTTCAACTTCTGCCCCTGCCAGATCCACGCTGGCCGGGATCAGATCGAGATTCTCCGTACTGGTATGCATGATCGTCTTTCTGGGATCATAGTTCTTATCGATCAGGATGTTATATACCGTGTTCTTCAGGTTTCTCTTGGAAACGCCGATGCCGCTGGTAGTATTCCCCTGAGGATCGATGTCCAGTATCAGCACTTTCTTACCCTTCATGGCGAGACATGCGGCAAGATTGATATTGGTAGTGGTTTTTCCAACTCCACCCTTTTGATCAAATATTGCTATTGCTTTTCCCACTTTGATCCTCCCTTTTCTCAAGTATAATTATTATACTACAGATCGGTATAAATTACTATAATAAATACTGAAAAAAAGCAAAAAAAGAATGTTTCACGTGAAACATTCTATTGTATCTTTGATATTAATTTAACAATATCAGGCTTTTCCTAAAGGTTCCTTGAGGGGCGTCCCGGCCTTTCTCGGGTATGTCTTAGATGTGTTCTTCACCTTTTCTATAACGAGGATCCTGTGGTCGAGACCGTATTCCTCCATGGTGGTCTCCCTGATATCAATAAGGCGTCCGCCCAGTATTTTCAAGGCTTTTTCGGCATCTTTCGCTTCCTGATCTGCTCCGGGCCCCTTGTATGCCAGAAGAAATCCTCCGACTTTTATAAAAGGAAGGCAGTACTCAGAAAGTGTAGCGAGGTTGGAAACTGCGCGGGATACGCACAGGTCATACTTCTCTCTGTGTTCCTTAGTCCTGGCGATATCCTCTGCCCTGCCATGCACCAGGCTGATATTCGATATGCCCAGATCTCCCGCAAGCTCATCTATGATCTTAAGCCTTTTATTAAGGGAATCCAGAAGCGTGAAACTCTTGTCTGGAGCATATACCGCAAGGGGTATCCCGGGGAAGCCTCCTCCTGTCCCCACGTCTATCACGTTCTTTGCGCTGATAAACTCAGGAAAATCCACGCACATCAAAGAATCCGCGTTGTGTTTCACCCTGAATTCCGCGGGATCTGTGATGTTAGTCAGGTTTACCTTCTCGTTCCACGAAAGTATCCCTTCCATGTACTTCTCAAGTTTTAAATTCTGCTCTTCAGTGAGTTTCAATTCTTCTCTCTTCTCTTCTTTTCAAGGTATACCATGAGGACATTGATGTCTGCAGGAGAAACTCCGGATATCCTGGAGGCCTGGCCGATGCTTAAGGGCTTCACCTGCCCCAGCTTCTGTCTGGCTTCGAGTCTCAGCCCGTCGATACTTTCATAGTCCAGATCCTCTGAGAGCTTCCTGTCCTCAAGCCTCTTGTATCTCTCTATCTGCCTCAGCTGCTTGTCGATATAGCCCTCATACTTTATCTCCACTTCAAGCTGGGTCTTCTCATGATACGTAAGGCCGGGTCTGGTCTCGTCGTCTATCTCTTCAAGATCATCGTAACTTATCTGCGGGCGCTTCAGAAGTTCCATAAAACTGGTCCTTCCCTCGACTTCGGTAGTGCCGTGGGCTATGAGGAATTCCCTGAGTTCATCTGCTCCGAGGCTCTTGTTCTCGAGTCTTTCCTTCTCCCTCTTCACCGCCTCCATCTTCTTAAGGTATCTCTGAAACCTGTCTTCTCCGGCAAGCCCGATCTTATATGCTTTCTCAGTGAGACGCTGATCCGCGTTGTCCTGCCTGAGAAGGAGCCTGTATTCTGCGCGGGAAGTCATGATCCTGTATGGTTCGTTGGTTCCCTTGGTCACAAGGTCGTCTATGAGGACCCCGATGTACGCTTCATCGCGTCCCAGTATGAAAGGACCCTTGCCTTCGATCTTGAGAGCTGCGTTTATTCCTGCCATCAGGCCCTGACACGCCGCTTCCTCATAGCCGGATGACCCGTTGAACTGCCCTGCACAAAACAGATTCTCCAGACCTCTGTACTCAAGACTCAGCTTGAGATCCTGCGGATCGATGGAATCGTACTCTATGGCGTAGGCGGGTCTCACTATCCTGATGTTCTCAAGGCCGGGAATGGTCTTATAGAAATCTCTCTGTACGTCTTCCGGAAGGGATGAGGACATGCCCTGGATGTACATCTCGTCGGTATCCAGCCCTTCAGGTTCCACGAAAAGCTGATGGCGCTCCTTATCCTTGAAGCGGTTAACCTTATCCTCGATGGACGGACAGTACCTGGGACCTATTCCCTCGATCTGACCTCCGAACAGTGCAGATCTGTGGAAATTGGCACGTATCACCTTATGGGTCTCTTCATTTGTATAGCTAAGCCAGCAAAGCCCCTTGTTCTCACCTATATCATCATCCATGAAGGAGAAAGGGACGATCTCCTCGTCTCCCCTCTGCTCCGTCATCTTATCGTAGTCAAGGCTCTGGCCCAGACATCTGGCAGGGGTGCCGGTCTTGAAACGCCTGAGTTTCATGCCTTTGGCCCTCAGATTATCCGCAAGTTCCACGGAAGGTGCCAGACCATTTGGTCCGCTCATAAATGCTGCATCGCCGATGAAGATCTTACCTCTTAAGAATGTGCCGGTGGCTAAAATAACGGCTTTTGCCTTATAGTACGTATGTGTTCTGGTGATGACTCCGGTGACTTTGCCGTCTTCAACTATGATATCCGTCACCTCTCCCTGCCTCATATCCAGGTTCGGAGTATGTTCCAGGGTCTTTTTCATCTCCAGATGATATCTGTTCTTATCCGCCTGAGCCCTTAAGGAATGGACCGCCGGGCCCTTGGCGGTATTCAGCATCTTCACCTGGATGAAGCTCTTGTCAATGTTTCTTCCCATCTCGCCTCCGAGAGCGTCTATCTCTCGTACGAGATGGCCCTTGCCGGTCCCTCCGATGGAAGGATTGCAGGGCATCATGGCTATAGCCTCCAGATTGATGCTGAACATGAGAGTGCTGTGCCCCATGCGCGCGGAAGCAAGGGCTGCTTCGCATCCCGCGTGCCCCGCTCCTATCACTATGACGTCATATTCTCCCATGTAGATGTGTTCCATATCTTCACCTTTATTTTCCCAGGCAGAAGCGCCTGAAGACTTCGTTTATAATGTCGTCCCCTACCTCTTCACCTATTACGAGGCCGAGGGATGCGTATGCCTGATTCACGTCGATCTCGATCAGTTCCAGTGGCTCTCCAATTTCCACCAAAGAAATAGCGTCAGATAAAGACTGCTTAGCCTCCTTAAGAAGTGCCTCGTGCCTTGCGTTTGTAACGATGGTGCTTGACTTCTGGGAAACTTGTCCTCCGTATACCATGTTTTTAATGGTCTTTTCAAGATCGCTTATCCCCTCGTCTTTTGCCACCGATGCTTCGATGAATACTGCGTTCGGAAGAGCTTCCCTCAGTTCTTCCTCATCGAGCTTCCTCTCAAGATCGGATTTGTTCATGAGGCAGATGACTTTCCTGCCTGCTGCAGCTTCAAGTATCTCCCTGTCTTCAGCACTCAGCTCTCTCGAAAGATCGGCTATGAATATGATGAGATCCGCCTTGTTGAAGGCTTCCTTGCTCTTCTCTATACCTATCTTCTCTATGGTATCATCTGTCTTTCTGATCCCTGCAGTATCCGTGAGGATCACAGGGATACCTCCGATGGAAAGGTCTTCTTCTATTACGTCTCTGGTGGTTCCGGGGATGGCTGTGACTATGGCCCTGCTCTCCTTGAGAAGAGCGTTCATGAGGGATGATTTTCCTACGTTGGGTTTTCCTATTATGGAGATCCTGAGTCCCTCTCTCATGATGCGGCCTGTATCAGCTGTATCAAGGAGTTTCGCGATCTCATCCCTTATCCCGGTAAGCCCTGTGCCGAGCTTATCGTAGGTGACTTCCTCTATATCCTCATCGGGATAATCGATATTTACCGTGAGGTCCACCAGAACGTCCACAAGGCGCTGCCTGAGATCCCTGATCTTTTCAGAAAAGCCTCCCTGAAGCTGGTCGAGAGCTACTTCGAAGCTCTTTTCTGTCCTGGATCTGATGAGGTCTATGACAGCTTCTGCCTGTGAGAGGTCAAGCCTTCCGTTAAGAAAAGCTCTCTTGGTGAACTCTCCGGGCTCCGCAAGACGGGCACCGTTATCCAGGCACAGCGAAAGTATCTTCTTGAGGGATACGACGGATCCGTGGCACTGGATCTCGCAGACGTCTTCGGCGGTATAGCTCTTAGGTCCCCTGAACCCGCAGACCATGACTTCGTCCACGGTCTCTCCGGTCTTAGGGTCTCTGATATGGCCGTAGACCATCTCCCGTTCCTTGAGTTTGCCGGTGAAGATACTTGTCACAACGCTAAAAGCATCATCGCCGGATACCCTGATGATGCCGATTCCCCCTTCTCCATATGCAGTTGAGATAGCAGCTATAGTATCGACTCTCATGTGTTTTCCTTTTAAAAAACAAACCTCATCGACATTATATCTTACTTCGATGAGGTTTAAAAGACTATTTTAATTCGATAATGACTCTTCTGTAAGGGTCTTCTCCCTCGGACCTTGTGGTCACATGGGGATGATTCTGAAGAGTAGCGTGTATTACCTTTCTCTCGTAAGGGTTCATGGGCTCCAGCTTGACGGGCCTCTTGCTTCTGGAGACCTTGCTTGCCAGGCGGTATGCCAGGGCTTCAAGTGTCCTTTCGCGTTTAGCTCTGTAGTTCTCTGCGTCAACTACCACTCTGGTATACTTGTTCTGATCCTTGTTAACTACAAGGCTTACAAGATACTGGATGGAGTCCAGTGTCTGACCGCGCTTTCCGATGATGGTGCCGGAATCCTTTCCCTGGATGTTCAGGTATATGGTCTCCTTTCCCATTTTGCCGGATACTTCACAGTCAAGACCCATTTCCTTGATAACTTCTCTCAAGAAGGTAATAGCCTTATGGTCTTCCAGAACCGTTAATTCCTCTTCGGGATCTTCCCTGAGGACTGACAATTCGGGTTTTTTCGTCTTGTTTTCTTTAGTGGCTTTCTGTCTGTTCTTTTTTTCTTTATTCTGCTTGGGTCTTACTTCCTCTTTTACGGTCTCTTTGACCGGTTCTGCAACGGGAGTTTCATAAGCAGGTGCCGGCGGTTCCGGCTTAGGTTCTTCTTTTTTCTTTTTTTCTACTCTTACCAGAGCAAGCTTGGAACCGATACCAAAGAATCCTCTGGAAGGTTCCTCAAGAACAGTAACATCCACTTCATCTATGGAGACCTTCAGATCTTCGAGAGCCAGTTTAACGGCTTCATCGACGTCGCGTCCCCATTTCTCGGAATAATCCATGTGTAAAGCTCCTCCAATGTTACTATGATGTCAGATTATAATGTTATTTCTTTTTCTTTTTGCTCTTCTTGTCTTCTTCTGCCTGCTGTTTCTTCCACTGGTTGAACCTTAAGTTGTAGAAGATCTGGATGACCTGGCTGCCGAACCAGTAAATAGCAAGTCCTGCGGGATATGTTCTTGCAAACCAGAGGATCATGATGGGGAAGAAATATTTCATCATCTTGCTCATCATATTTCCCTGGGCAGCATTTCCTGCTGCTCCCATGGATGCTGAATTCATCTGCTGTGCGGATGACATTGAGAATGATACGAAGGTGGCAGCTGCAGCCGCAAGGGGAAGTATCCACTTATCAGGCTGAGCAAGGTCGGGTATCCAGAGGAAAGTTTCGTGGATAGCATAAAGCATGTTCTCATCGGTAAGATATTTCATGGGAGTTCTTAAGAGTGCGAACAGACCCATGATAACGATCATCTGAACTACCATGGGAAGACAGCCTCCGTACATGGAAGCTCCCTCTTCCTTATAGAGTTCTGATACCTTCTGCTGGTAAACCTCTCTGTCTTTTCCATACTTCTGCTGAAGTTCCTGCATCTTGGGCTGAAGTTTACTCATCTTCATGGTAGACTTCATGGATTTGGCATAGACAGGATAAAGACAAAGTTTGATTATTACCGTGAGAATTATGATCGCTATACCGTAGTTTCCAACAAGGTTGTAAAGCAGGGTAAGCAAATAACTCAAAGGTGTAGCTAATAAACTCATTCTTTCAGTTTCCTCCAAGTTTTTTAAGGTACGGGATCATAACCTCCCTCACTCCAGGGGTGGCACCTTAAAATTCGTTTGATTCCCAGATAACTACCTTTAAAAAATCCGTATTTCTCTAAAGCCTGGATGAAATACGTGGAACAGGTAGGATAGTACCGGCACGTAGGCGGGAACAATGGAGATATGAACTTTTGATAAAACCTGATGAACAGGATCAATATTCTCTTCATATCTTTTATTTCTTGTCCTTAAGGAGTCCGGCCCTTTTAAAGGCATTCCTTATGGACTTATCCACTTCAAAAAAGTTTCTGCCGGTAATGGTGTTTCTGGCTATGATTATGATGTCATAACCTATGGGAAGACTGTCTTTCATTAGCCTGTAGCTCTCTCTCATGAGACGTCTGGCCCTGTTTCTTCTGACACTGTTTCCCACTTTCTTGCTTGCTAAAAAACACGTCCTGTTGATGTCATTATAATTTTTGATATAGAAGACAACAACATATCTGTCGCCGACCGATCTGCCTCTCTTGTAGACGTTATCAAAGTCCGCTTCTTTTCTTAAAACATTATTCTTTAGCATGGTCTTCCTTAGGCGGATAATTTCTTTCTGCCCTTAGCTCTTCTTCTCTTTAATACATTTCTGCCGTTCTTGGTAGACATTCTCTTGCGGAATCCGTGCTCCTTCATTCTCTGTCTCTTTTTAGGCTGTAAAGTCATTTTCATGAGTCAATATCTCCTTTCTTGATTTATTTCATATCGATCTGAATTTCAATCGACACATAGACTAAAGTATTATAATAAAATATGATAGTTTTGTCAATTAAAATACATAAAAAAACAAAAGTTATCCACAGATATTTTTCTTGCCTGTGGATAACTTGTTGGCTATAATATACTTATACACCGTTAAGGAGATATACATGAATAATTACAGTGAAGTGTGGAAGGCTGTTTTGTCTCTTATCAAGGATCAGGTAACACCTGTATGCTATGAGACCTGGTTTCTCAACCCTTTAAAAGTAAAAAAAATAGACAACAGACTCAATATGGTCTATATGGACGTCAATACCACCATGGACCCTGAGTTTTTTGCGGATATAATAAACAGCAGATATCTGACCCTTCTTCAGGAAGCATTTAAGGAAGTCCTCGGTACTGATTACAGGATAATCGTAAAGAGCGGGTTAGATGTGGATAACCTTGTGGATAATGGGGATAATTCCGAAAAAAAGCCCGTAAAAAAAACAAGAAAAAAATCAAAAGAAACTTTACTTGCAGAGAAATTTCTCAATCCGAAGTATACCTTTGATAATTTTGTAGTGGGACCATCAAACAGTTTTGCTCAGGCAGCTGCTAAAGCAGTAGCTGAATCTCCAGGTATAGCATCGAACCCTCTTTTTATTTACGGAGGATCCGGCCTCGGTAAAACTCATCTCATCCAGGCTATAGGAATAAGGATACTTGAGAATGATCCTGATACGAATCTTCTCTATACTTCTTCTGAAAACTTCCTGAATGAATTCGTTACGGCTATAAATGAGAATAAAATGCCTGAATTCAAGGCCAAATACAGAAAAGTTGACGTTCTGATAGTGGATGATATCCAGTTTCTTGAGGGAAAAGAGGGTGTACAGCAGGAATTCTTCTATACTTTCAATTCACTTTTTCAAAACAATAAGCAGATAGTTATATCTTCGGATAAGGAACCCAACAGTCTGAATGGTCTTGATGAAAGACTTGTTACGAGATTTCAATGGAATCTCATAGCTGATATCCAGCCTGCGGATTTTGAGACCAGAGTAGCTATCATGCTGAAATATATAATATATAAAGGAATAGTTCCTGATGATGACTGGCGTGAAGTTATAAATATCATCGCTGAAAAGATAAAGGATAATATCCGGGAACTTGAAGGAGCTATAAACAGGATCATTTTCTGGTCAAATACTTTTAATGAGAAACCCAGCAAAGCTCTTGCTAAAAAAGTATTGAAGGACATTCTTTCTAATACGGAAACGATGATAACTCCTGAAAAAATAAAAAAAATAGTATGCAAATACTATAATATAAAAGTAGCTGATATAGAATCAGCCAAAAGAACCAATAATATAGCATTTCCAAGACAGGTTGCAATGTATCTCATAAGAGAAATGACGGATACTTCTTTTCCTAAGATAGGAGATCTTTTCGGAGGAAGGGATCATACCACTGTCAAATATGCCTGCAGCAAGATAGAAGATGAGATAAAGCAGGACAGTAACTTTGAAGGAATAATAAATCAGCTTAAAAAAGAAATAAGAGATTGATTTTTATCCTAAAAGTTATCATTTTGACAGGGATAACTTTTAAAACTTATCCCAAGAAAAAAATAATAACTTTTTCAGGCTTTTCAAGGCTTCATACGGGTTTTCCACATTATCAACAGAGCCTATTACTATTATTACTATTTTACCTATATATAATCAATAAATTAAGCTTTTTTCACGGAGGATTAAAATGAGATTTTCTTGTTCACAGAGCACTCTTGTCAAAGCTCTCAATATCGTATCAAAAGCAGTTACTTCCAGAACTACAATTCCTATTCTTAAAGGAATCCTTATTAATGTAGATGAAGAAGGTTTTATTACCATGTCTGCTTCAGATCTGGATATTTCTATAGAAAATAAATTTGAAGTAGTTGATTATGAACCCGGTGAGATA
>JAZQAY010000088.1:0-12329 GCA_045545455.1 Anaerovoracaceae bacterium
TTCCTAAGACCGCTTGGTCTCCGACTTTCTTGTCTCCCACCTCATCTATGATGCTTACAGGCGTGAATGCATAATCATTATATTTAGTCTTGACGTATACTCCCTTGACTCCGTCCACTTCAACGATACTGGAAGTCTCAAGTATTATACCGGATACCTTGCGCGTTATGACCCTTACCGTTCCATAGCGCAGCAGGTCCAGACCGTCATAATATCTGTCACATGAGAATATTACCTGACTGGTCTCGGGAACTGTTTCTTCTTTCTGTGTTTCGCCCTCTGTTTCTGCGTTCTCAGCTGTTGTTTCTTCAGATGATTCCTCAGCCGCCTGTTCCTCCTCGGCAGCCTCCGCAGCCTCAGCAGCCTCCCGTTCAGCCTGATTGTAATAGACAGTGAACCTCAGCTGTGTATTATTAGCATCATCCATCTCTATTGTGACCCGGCTGCCCTCTTCGAACTCAAGAGCATTTTCCTTTTCAGGCCAGGCCACCAGATACCACTTGTGGCTGTCGATTATCTTATAGAGAGGTCCGCCCTGAGCAACTTCGCTTTCACCGCAGGAATTGAGTGAATATGTTACATTTCCTTCCTCATCCTTTGAAGGTTCCAGTACCGATTCTGTAAGTTCGCCCATGCCTTCTGAAGAATATACACCTTCCAGGCCGTCATAACGATAGCTCACCAGTCCCCGTTCAGGAGCCGTATATCCATACCCGTTGACCTCCGCTACCACGTCACCGATCCTCACGAGATCCCCGCTCCCGGCCTGTCTTACAACAGTGCCTGCAGCATCTGACGTATGAAGAGTCTCGTCTCTCACGCAAAGGTATTTCAGGCTGTAATCAACATCAAGGGTACCATATTCAGCTATATAATCCTCCACAAAGATATCTGATACCTTGGGTGCGATATATATCCTGAGATACAGCGCGATCACCAGTATAAGGAATATCGCGACAGCTATGATGATTTTTTTTCTGTTTCCCGATCCGTTCATCGATACCCCTTCTGTCGACCACATACATATACATGATTATCTTAACACAAAATATAGTGTAATACAATAAAAAAAACTCGCCAAACCGCACAATCACGGCTTTTTTTGGCAAGTTTTTTAGCCTATACAGGTTTTTATAAGTTCTTTGATTTCTTTTTTCTCAGCTTTAGTGAGACCCACCAGTTCAGGCTCACCGTCTGCCCACTTTCTGAGCATGTCAGGACGGCGTTCCGCTGTGATCCTGATGGCTTCCTTAAGCTGCCATATCCTGATCTTTTTATGGTCTCCCCCTGTCAGTACTTCCGGCACAGTCATACCCTCATACTCTCTTGGTCTGGTATACTGGTCCGCTTCCAGAAGGCCGGAATAGACCGATTCATCACCTGCAGACTCCTCATTTCCGAGAACTCCCGGTATGAATCTGGAGACAGCGTCTATCAGTACCATGGCAGGCAGTTCTCCTCCTGTCAGGACATAATCTCCGATGGACACTTCTGTCATTTTCCATGCATCGATTATCCTCTGGTCCACTCCCTCGTAATGACCGCAAAGGATCGTGAATTCACTTTCCTCAGAAAGATCCCTGATAAGGCCCTCATCCATTATCCTGCCCCTCGGGGACATATACAGTATCCTCTGATCCTTTATACCTTCAATAGTTCTCAGCGCATCAAACACAGGCTGAGGAGTCATAAGCATACCGCAGCCTCCTCCGAAGGGCGTGTCATCAGTCCTGCGATGCTTATCCTCTGTATAGTCACGGATATTGATGAGCCGGATATCGATCGTCCCTTTCTCTCCGGCTTTCCCCAGGATCGACTGCTCCTTTACGGGTCCGAACATCTCCGGGAACACGGTGAGTACATTGATCCTGATCATTTTCAGACCTCCAATCCTTCGTCTATGAACCCGGGTATAAGTGTGGTCCTGATCACCCTGTTCTCCATGTCCACTTCCCTGATGAAATCCCTTACAGCCGGTATGAGCACATCTTTTCCGTCTGCGGTCCTTACCGCGTAAACATCCTGGGAAGTATTCTGGATAACATCTCTTAAGATCCCTATCTCCCCATAGGCTCCTTCGTCGATCACCTTCATGCCGATAAGATCCCTGACATAAAAGGTATTCTCCGGAAGTTCCCTGAGATCATCCTCGGTTATGCATACGTCGGTATCCTTGAGAGCTTCTGCGGCATTTCTGTCGTTTACGCCCTCAAGTTTCAGTATCACCATGTTGCCCTGATATCTGACTCCACTGATTTTTTTAATGCTCTCCGTCTTCCCGGATATTATGATCTCATCCAGTTCCTCGAAGCGTTCCCTGTCATCAGAGTAATTATATACCTTGACCTCTCCCCTGAGTCCTACAGCATTTACAATTTTTGCTATCTTTATCTTTTCCATAGTCAAAAGGCCGCAAAAAACATGCGGCCGTTATCTTTATTCCTCGGTCACCGGTTCTTCGTCTTCCTTCGCGATCTCAACTGTCACGTTTTTATTTTCCTTGACAGCTTTGGCTTTTACCACCGTACGTATCGCCTTGGCTATGCGTCCCTGCTTGCCGATCACCTTACCCATATCCTCAGATGCAACGGAAAGCCTTATAACCGAACCATATTTATCGGAAGTTTCAGTGACAACAACCTCATCGGGTTTGTCTACAAGTGACCTGGCTATCGTTTCAACCAATTTAGTCATTTAATATCACCGTACTCTCCGTCATTACTCAATGATGCCTGATTTCTTGAATAAAGCCTTTACTGTCTCTGTGGGCTGAGCTCCTTCTCCAAGCCACTTCTGAGCCTTTTCAGCATCGATCTTGATGGTCTTGGGTTCTGTCATGGGATCATAGTATCCGAGTTCCTCGATGAATCTTCCGTCACGGGGTGATCTCTGATCTGCAACGATCACTCTGTAAAAAGGCTTCTTGTGTGCTCCCATTCTTCTTAATCTGATTCTTACCATTTTTTGTTTTCCTCCATAAATAAATGATTGTTTATATTGTCCGCAGGATCCCGGCCCTTAGAAAAGACCTCTGAATCTGCTTTTTTTCATAAAGTTGGGATTGTTGAACTGCTTCATAAGCTTCTTGGCATCCTCATACTTTTTGATCAACTGATTGACTTTGGCCACTGTCTGGCCTGAACCCTGAGCGATCCTCTTCCTTCTGGAAGCATTCAGAAGAGCCGGATTCCTTCTCTCCTCCAACGTCATGGATCTGATGATCGCTTCCATCTGGCGGAATTCCTTCTCGCCTTTATCTATGTCATCCTCGGAAACGTTCTTTTTATTTACTCCGGGAAGCATGTCCAGGATCTTGCCAAGGCCTCCCATGTTCCTTACCTCTCCCATCTGGTCAAGGAAATCTTCAAGGGTGAACTCATTCTTTCTGAGCTTCTTTTCAAGCTTGGCTGCCTTCTCCTCATCATAGGTCTCCTGGGCCTTTTCTATGAGGCTCAGCATATCTCCCATTCCGAGGATCCTTGAGGCCATCCTCTCAGGATGAAAAGGTTCAAGGGCGTCGAGCTTTTCGCCCATACCCATGAACTTGACAGGCTTGCCGGTTACCTTCTTCGCTGAAAGAGCGGCACCGCCTCTGGAATCGCCGTCCATCTTGGTCATGATGATGCCGTCGATGCCCAGCTTCTCATTGAAGCCTTCTGCGGCGTTCACAGCATCCTGACCTGTAAGGGCGTCTACTACCAGAAGGATCTCATGGGGCTTGACCGCAGCCTTGACTCTTACCAGCTCCTCCATCAGTTCTTCATCGATCTGAAGACGGCCGGCGGTATCCACGATAAGGACGTTATATCCCTTAAGCTCGGCTTCCTTCCTGGCATGCAGTGCGATCTCCTCAGCCTTCCTGTTATCTCTCTCGGTATATACCGGAACGTCTACCTGCTTTCCCACGACTTCCAGCTGATCTATAGCTGCAGGCCTGTAGATATCGCAGGCAGCCAGCATGGGTTTCTTGCCCTCTTTCTTGAGATACATGGCAAGCTTGCCGCAGGTGGTGGTCTTACCTGTACCCTGAAGTCCCACCATAAGGATCGTAGTGAATCCTGACGACGAGTATGTCAGCTTGGAGTTTGTCCCGCCCATCAGACTGATCAGTTCGTCATTTACGATCTTGACCACCTGCTGTCCGGGAGTCAGGCTGTTCAGCACGTCGGATCCCAGTGCCTTGGCCTTGACGTCTGCCACGAACTCTTTGACCACCTTGAAGTTAACGTCGGCTTCCAGGAGAGCAAGTTTGACCTCCCTCATCGCCTTGTCGATATCTTCCTCAGTAAGTACTCCCTTACCTTTCAGTTTTTTAAACGTATCCTGTAACTTATCGGATAAATTTTCAAATGCCATTATATTCCCCTGATCCGGTCCTAAACTTCAAGGCCGGCGATCAGTTCCCTGATCTCCTTCAGTCCCTGACGAATCTCATCAGTTCCTGAACCCTGTGCCTTTTCGATAAGAGCATCGATCTTTTCATCTACCGTTTCTATCAGTTCCCTGGTCTCGAGGAGACTCTTCATGAGCCCAAGCTTTTCTTCGTATGCTCTTAATATCTTCTCGGACTTTCTGAGATTCTCATGTATCGCCTGCTTGGTGACTCCGAGTTCCTCTGCGATCTCAACGATGGAATAGTTCTCCTCATGGTACAGTTCCATGACCTCTCTCTGTTTATCGGTAAGAAGCGCTCCATAAAAATCATACAGAAGACTAGCCTGTGCAATTGTATCCAGTTCTCTCTCCTTCATAGGGCCTGTTCTTCCTCGATCTTCAGTTCAGGTCAAGCTAAATCACTTTACCACCGCTATAATATATCATAAACGAAAAAAGAGGTCAAGTATTTTTTCTTGACCTCTCTGAATTTATTTATGTAACTGATCAATAGTCATCATCTTTTCGTCTGTTGACTATGAATGCCGCTATACACGCCGCCGTTATGGCCGCCATCAGGCCTCCGAATCCTATCTCTCCACCGGGGAAGCTTTCGATCCAGTTCTTAGCTTTCTCCGGATCGATGGTGTTCTTCGGTTCTATCCACGTGAGCTCTACCGGTTCACCTTCTTCAAGCAAAGGCGTAAGAGGTGCTCCGCTCTTATCCACCATGTCTATCTTTCTGTACTCAGGGAGGATCTCTGTCGGCTCTGAGATATCAGGGATGACGATCTCAGGCATCTCAGGTACCTCGGGCTCCTCCGGGAGCGCAGGCTCCACGGGTTCACATTCATCCTCAGCAGCTCCTGCATCTTCGTCTGCAACTATCACGACAAACAGAAGTTCAGGGCTTGTAAGCTTATATGTGGTGTATATCTCCCTCTCTTCCGGCTGTTCAGGATCATCACCTGGATCAGGTGCAGGATCATCACCCGGTTCAGGAGCGGGATCTTCTCCCGGATCAGGCAAGGGTTCGTCTCCCGGATCGGGAGCGGGATCTTCTCCCGGATCAGGCAAAGGTTCATCCCCCGTATCGGGTGCGGGATCATCTGAAGGAGTTGCCTCCGGATCTTCTGCCAGAGCATCTCCGGGGTCCGTCGCGGGAGCCTCTCCCTGATCCTCCGCGGTATCACCGGAAATATCCGCTGCAGGATCTTTTCCGGGATCGTCCGCAGGGTCTTCTGACTGATCCTCAGCAGGCTCTTTATCTTTATCCTCTGCGGGGTCATCCGCAGGAGTTTCCTTCTCTTCAGGCTTAAGAGTAAACTGTATATCCATGTGGAACTTGGCAGATTTTCCTTCCGCCGGATCAGCTGCCCTTATGGCCGCTATATCCTCTTCGCTGAGTCCGAGGGTATTTCCCGACGCGGTCCACTCATCCACCGAGATCAGCGGATGCTGGGGATCATTACAGCTGGCTTCCTTTATGAAAAGTCCCGTTCTTTTCAGTATCTCCTTCACCAGAGTTTCGTCGTCCATTCCGGAAAGTTCAGACTGTGTAAGTGTGACGTTGCTGGCAACGAAGAAGCAGAACGACTTCTCCCCTGCCTTTACCTTATGAGCGGATCTTATGGGTCCTCCGTCGTTTGATGCGAAGACTGCACGTCCCAGGACCAGTGCCAGTATGATCATCAGGATCAGCAGTATCACTGCTGTCCTTCTGATATTTGTCCATTTAAACGATTTAATGTCTTTCATTTTTCACCCCAAAAAATCATTCATCTCAAATCATCAGTTCACGTCCGTCCTTGCCAGTATCGCAGCAGGCCTCTTTATGAGGGTCCTGAACACCGGAATAAGTCCGAACAGCAGATTGAACGCAAATATAAGAACAAGCGATGCGATCATAGTCTGAGGCGTACATACGAACATATTCTCCAGATAAGATATGCCCTGAAGCTTTGACACCAGATAACTCATCATAAGCCAGCCCGGTATCGACGCACAGATGGTTATGGCGATGATCTCACCTGCGAACATCCTGTAGATATCGGATTTTTTGACGCCTATCGCTCTTAATGTACCCACTTCCTTTATCCTTGACAGGAATGAAGCACGCATTATGAGGAATATCTCTATAAGCGAGATGATGATTATGATGCCTCCCACCAGAAGGAACGCCTTCATTATGTCGAGCTGGGACTTGCGGTACTCGCTCTTTTGCTGATCATAGAGGTCTATCACCTTAACGCCGTACGCTTCGAGTGCGGCCATCGTCTCCCCTTTATCCGACGCCGGCATGACCGTTACGTTCGCATTGGACAAGATCAGATTGTACTTGACCATGTTGTTGTTCACCAGGAACTTGTCTTTCACCGTATCGCTTGTATAGAAACCGACAACCTTGAGTTTATGGCCGTTTACCTTCGTCTTTATCTCTTTGTTTATCTTTACCGTCTTAGAGTATGAATCGCTGAGCAGCACTTCATAATCGTTTTCAGGATAATTGCTGTCTTTGGTGAGCTTTATCTCATCTTTTACCAGCTGATAATCCACCAGATTCGTTACAGCGGTATCTACTGTGTCTCCCCCTTCTCCCTCTTCTCCGAAGTACATGTCTTCAGCCATGCCGCCTCCGGCAGCGAAGGTATCCGTCTGGAATCCTCCGTCGTAATAGTAATCCATGTCACCCGTATTATTAGCCAGCATGTTTATAAAGAGCGAAGGTGAAGCGTAGATACACGGGCTTTCCTTATCGGTGAAACCCACTAGAGTGAATTCAGGCAGGTTCTTAAGCACCAGATGTCTTCCCAGAAGTTCATCTGCGGTATTGTATCCCGCCATCCCTATATCCGAAAATCCTTCCTGAAGCCTGTCAAGTATGAGTTTGTCAGCCACCAGTTCCCACTGGCTTTCGGGCATCCTTCCGCAGATAAGATCTCCGTCCGTCAGCTGGTCCACGCTTGAAAGGGATCCGCTGAAGCGGGCTGAGCTGTAGGACGTCTGCCAGTACTGATCGAATGGCAGGGTCATGTTGATCTTGCCGTCTCCAGGAAGAAGATATTCCACCGTCGGATCGCCCTCATACATCAGATAGTCATCCACAGACGTCATCTGCTGGGATATCTGGAGGTATGACTTATCATCCTGTACGAATTTTTTGTCCGGCATGTTCGATATGCCCGCGATATTCGACACCGCATAGGTTATGAACATGGCGGATATGACGAAGCCAAGAAGCAGTATCTTCTTCAGGATGTGATACCTGCCTATGGTCCTGAAGCCCGAACCCAGCATTGTGAAAACGTTAAGGATCGATGCATGTCTAAGTGGCTTGGACGCCTGAAGTTTTTCAGGATGGAACCTGTGAGCTTCCGCCTCTTCAGCCGTGAGCTCCCTGTAGTGATCGTCCACCAGTTCGATGCTGGAATCCTCATCCACCACTTCGACTCTCCCCCTGCCGCCCCGGCGACGTATGAAGAGATTTCCCTTGGAGATAACTATGTCCAGATTCATCTTCTCTCCGCTGTCGTTGAAAACGCGGATCGAGTAATCGTCGTCTTCAAAGTTTCTCTGATCCCCGATATCCTTGAGATAAATGCGGTTCTCTATGCGGTAGTCCAGTCCGGCAGCGTTTTCGTTCAGTTCGTCAGAGACCACTTTCCCGTCCCTGAGACGGATTATCCTGTCGGCGTAGAAATTGGCCAGATTTTCCTCATGAGTGACCAGGATAACCAGCTTTTCCCTGGAAATAGCCTTTATTATGTTCATGACTTCCAGAGTATTGGCGCTGTCCAGATTACCCGTAGGCTCATCGGCTATGATGATCGAAGGGTTCTTTACTATGGCGCGGGCTATGCCCACCCTCTGCCTCTCTCCTCCGGAGAGCATGTCGCAGTAGCGCTTTCTGTATCTGTACATGCCGACCAGGTCCAGGGCATACTCCACCTTGCGGCGGATCTCCTCCTTGTTCCTGATCCCCACCATCCTGAGCACCATGGCCACGTTATCGAAAACCGTCATGCTGTCTATCAGGTTATAGTTCTGGAATATATATCCCACGTTCAGATTGCGTATCCTGTCCACATAAAACGATGGACGTCCCGTGATGCGCTTTCCGTTCACGTAGATCTTTCCCTTGTTCACCTTATCAAGGCCTCCGATGAGGTTGAGAAGAGTGGTCTTGCCGCAGCCCGAAGGTCCCAGAAGGGCCGTCAGACCCTTCTCCCCGAATTCCAGGGACGTGTCGTTCACGACGTGTATCTCATTGCTCTTATGCCGGTAAAAGTATTTTTCAACGTTAGTTAAGGTAAGCATCCCCCTACGCCTCCTCTCTGTAAGCGCCCATTGCCGAACTTCTGAAGATAGTCCTCATGAAACGCGACGCTATCAATACAGCCATTACCAGCAGTATCGCCCCCAGGATCACGTAATCCCTTATCGTCAGATACGTCAGATAATTCATAAGGCTCGGTATATTCACTGCGCCTGTATAGTTCAGGTATATGAAAGTCAGGAAGATGACGTATGCTATGAGGCATACCAGGAGCAGTTCGATCCTCATTATCCTCCTGGCGGGACGTCTTCCCATTCCAAGCATCCTCAGAGTCGCAAAATACACTCCTCTGGATTTCAGTATCAGTCTTACGACGAAATACGCTATGAAGAACACGGCAAGACAAAGTATTACCGCAAGGGGTGTCTGGATTATGCCGATAAGTTCCTCATCCAGGAAATTATATATGTGGTCCTTAAGCACCAGGGCATGATAGCCTCCGCGTTCAAGCATATCCTTCATACCCTCGGTCTGCTTGGTATCGTCTATGAATATGGTCGCCTGATAGCTTCCCCTCTCGTAAAGTCTTCGGTAATCCATGGAGTTTATGTATATCTCACCCTCGTGTTCTGCCAGGTTTTCAAGTCCGGTCTTTTCCTTGAAGGTCTTTTCTCCATAGGTACCCATTATGGTCAGGGGAACGGTCGCCTCATAGAACAGGGTCTTCACGCTTATGGAAAGATCCTTTCCCGCTGCATATCCCTTTTCGAACTGCGGATCCCATGTGGTGGAGATAAGCACGTATCCCTCAGGCACCTTGTCGTTTATTACCAGGCCTCCTTCTCCGGTGCTTATCTGCATCTCCCGGCCGTTGATCCTCATGGTGGTCTTGCCCCTGGTGGCGTACATGCTCTTTCGTATCTCGTTCACCATGGAGTCAGTGAAATACACCTCACTCGAACCCATGTAGTAATTCTCCTGGCTTTCGTCCATTTCATCAAAAACGATGCCGGCGATCTTTACTTTAAGTTCCCTGGAATAATCTATATATATCGAGTACGTTTTACCTATAAGCGCTTCAGGGTTTTCCCCGAAGGTCCAGCCGTCATCATAACCCTTAAGCACCACCTCGTTATCTGCCTGAGGCATGGTACCAAGACTTATCTCATCTTCAAGGGAACTGATATTCAAAGGATATCCATAGAATGAAAACTGTTCATTCTCGATGTATATCTGGGAATCGTAGATCATATCCTCCCTGATGAGTTTCTCCACGTGAGGAGCGTTCTCAAGCGCTTCGTAGTCAGCTTTTGTGAAGGGACTTCTGTCCTGCTTCTCCACAACTATCCTCTTAGGATCGTAGTTATAGAAATAGTTGTTCCAGCCTACTTCCGCAACCGTATCCTTCTGCTGCTTCACAGAGACGTACTGAGATGAAACAGAACTCACCACGAACATGAACACCAGAAGGAGCAGCAGGAACTTAGCCGGGATATTAAAGGTATTCCTTATGCCCAGCCTTATCTGCTTTCCGTATGACATGGTCTTCCCTGATCTGTCATCGCAGGGATCCCTCTTAAGAGATCCGTCCTCTTCTCCAGACACAGTTCCCGCCCCTGTGTCCTCCACGATCTTTCCATCGTGCATCTTGATGACCCTTGTGGCATGGTCCTTGAACTGATCAAAGTTATGAGTGACCACCACCACGAGTTTCTCTTTGGCTATACCGGTAAGAAGATCGACTATTCCTGCAGCGGACTCGCTGTCCAGATTTCCGGTAGGCTCGTCTGCCACAAGTATCCTGGTATCCTTGGCAAGAGCCCTGGCTATGGCTACCCTCTGCTTCTGCCCGCCGGACAGTTTGGATACCTTTCTGTTCCTGTATTCTGAGAGCCCCACCTTCTCTATGATGGCAGGCACTTTCTCCCTGATCTCCCTGGATGTAGCTCCCTCTATCTCCAACGCCAGGGCCACATTCTGATATACCGTGTAGCTGGATATCAGGTTGAAGCTCTGAAAAATGCTGGAGATATATTTCTTTCTGTATCCCTCAAAATCTGTGGCTGTGTAGTGGCTTGTCTCCTTCCCTTCGATATACAGCTCGCCCTCTTCATATGTATCCAGGCCTGAGATGACGTTGAGAAGTGTGGATTTGCCGCTGCCGGATTCTCCCGTAATAACAACAAATTCGCCAACGTCAAGATCCAGGTTGACCCTGGATATGCCGCTGGCGATCATGCCTTTGCTGTAATAGAATTTTGATACGTTCCTAAGTCTGATGATACTCATCAGTGATACCCCCCTGTCTGATCGACCTAAATCATCACTCGTAAATATACATCATCCTGAATGAACCGTTCAGGTCCATCAGTTCCTTTATCTGATCTGCAGTAGGTACTGCAGCACCCTTACTGAGGTTCTCTGAAATTATACCGAGATAACTCAGAAAAGTCATCTCTTCAGCAGGCCAGAAATCCAGGATCTCCACGTCTGCACCGAGAGCAGAGTCCACGATCATGGCATTCACACAGTCATCGTAGGTGCCTACCTCGTCTATCAGTCCGTTTTCCTTGGCCTGTTTGGCTGTGTATATCCTTCCGTCAGCCAGTTCCCTGACTTTCTCGATATCCATGTTCCTTCCCTCTGCCACGATCTCGGTAAACTGATCGTATGCCTCATCCACAAGGCCCTGGAATATCTCCCTCTGCTCCTCTGTCATCTCCTGAGTTTCGGAACCCATGGCCTTGTTTCTTCCGGAAGTGATAGCTTCTGACTTTATTCCCAGTTTGTCCATCAGTCCGGTGACGTCATAGATCTCGCCCATAGTGACGCCTATGGATCCTGTGAAACAGTTCCTGTTTGCATAGATCTTATCGCAGGGAGCTGAGACGTAATAGCCTCCCGATGCACCCATGGACTGCATTGATGAGTACACCGGCCTGTTGGTCTGTTCCTTGTAGTCCTTTATGGCAAAATACAGTTCATCCGAGGCGTATACCGAACCTCCGGGTGTGTTCATGTAGATGATTATTCCCTTATTATTGTCATCTTTCGCCATGTCGTCGATAGAATTCAGCAGGTAATAGTGATTATATCCGGAGGATGTGCCGCTCTCACTTATGGTGCCTTCAACGTGTATGACGCCGATATACTCACCTGTAGCGTCATCCACCGTCACGTCACCTGCTGTATCGATCAGTCCCGCGGTATCCATAGACTCGTTAAAAGCTTTACCGATGTTGGCAACGCATGAACCCATAAGATATACGATCAGGACTAATACAAGCACGACTATGAGAAGTACCCTGAGCCATCCGGGCATACCGCTTCTGGCAGGTGCCGCCTGGTAATTCCCCTGAGGAACGTATCCGGGTGTCTGCTGTTGCTGCTGATACTGCTGATCATTCCTGTAATATACTCTCTGCGGTTCAGTCTTGGGAGCACCCTGAGGTGTTCTTCCCTGTTCAGGCTTTTTTTCAGGCTCCTGATCCGGAGTTCTGTTTTCAAAGTTATCCAAATTCATATCCTCCAATAACAGTCGGTCTGTTCACTAAATATTCGTTTGTCTAACTATACCCCAGATCGGGAAAAAAATCAATACTGGCGGTGCCCGTCTCACGTGTTGTGACGAATATACGGAAGGTTCCCAAAATATGTATATTTATACATTCTTGTATAC
>JAZQAY010000089.1:0-28767 GCA_045545455.1 Anaerovoracaceae bacterium
CTTATACAGGCCGCAGACTGGGATGTGGAAAAAGCTCAAAAGGGCATAATATATGTGGATGAGATCGATAAGATCGCAAGAAAATCGGAGAACGTCTCCATAACGAGAGACGTTTCCGGAGAAGGCGTGCAGCAGGCGCTCCTTAAGATCCTCGAAGGAACGATCGCCAACGTTCCTCCGCAGGGAGGACGTAAACATCCGCAGCAGGAGTTTATTCCCATCGACACCACCAATATTCTGTTTATTTGCGGCGGAGCTTTTGACGGAATGGATAAGATCATCAAGAGAAGGATGAACGCAAAGGTCATCGGATTCAATTCACAGGTGGCATCAGAGGATGACGATAAGAACATACTTTCCAAGGTGCAGCCTGAGGATCTGCTCAAATTCGGCCTTATCCCTGAACTTATCGGCAGACTGCCTCAGGTGGTCGCTCTCGATCCGCTTTCATCCGAAGCACTTGTAAGGATCCTGAAGGAACCAAAGAACGCCCTGGTAAAACAGTATGAGACCCTGTTCAGGATGGATGGAGTGGAACTGGAGATAACTGACGAAGCCGTAAGAGCTGTCGCTGAAAAGGCCAGGGAGAGAAAGACAGGTGCCAGAGGACTCAGGTCCATAATGGAGAACCTGATGACTGACATTATGTACGAGATACCTTCCAACAAAGATATCAAAAAAGTAATAATCACAGAAGATACCGTACTGAACGGAACGGGGGCAGAGATGCTCGGTTCGGACGGGAGTTCTTTGAAATAAGGAGATAATATGAGTGATAACGTTTTGATGCCTTGCATACCGCTGAGAGGGCTCATAGTTTATCCCAAAACAGTGCTGCACTTTGACATCGGCAGAGAGAAATCTATAATGGCTCTTGAAACGGCGATGGAGACTGATAAGCTCCTCTTTGTCGCTCCTCAGATGGACGACAGCGTCCTGATCCCTACCGCAGACGATTTTTATCATACCGGTACAGTAGTCAAAGTTAAACAGATGCTGAAGATACAGGGTGACGGAGTAAGAGTGCTGGTGGACGGACTGTACCGCGCCAAGATCGAATGGATAAACTCCGGGGAACCCTATTTCAGAGTTGCGGTCTCCAAGGCAGAGACTGTGACATATGATGAGTCAGACCTTGAACTTCAGGCTCTTAAGAGACTGGTGCTTTCCTCGTTTGACGAATACATCGAGCTTTCGGATCTTAAATCTGAAGCCTACGAGCTGGCAGCGAATATCGACGATCCTGAGATCTTCTGCGATACCATCGCAACTCAGATGAATATCAAGATCTCACAGAAGCAGGAAGTCCTGGAAGCTCTTGACGTCAAGGAAAGACTTAAGACTCTCAACAGACTCATAACTGAAGAGAACGAGATACTCAGACTTGAACTGGATATAAACGAAAAGGTCCAGGACAGCATCAAGAAGAATCAGAAGGAATACTTCCTCCACGAACAGATGAAGGTCATCCAGGATGAACTGGGATTCGGAGAGGAAGCAGCTGCTGAAGCCACCCGCTGGATGGAGGAACTTGATAAGCTCAGGCTCGAGGACAAGTACAAGGAAAAGGTGAAGAGGGAGATATCCAAGTTCACCAAGATGGGTCCGAATTCCGCTGACGCTGCAGTAATAAGGAATTACGTCGAGACTATCATAGGACTTCCCTGGGAAAAATCGTCCAAGGTCAATTCCGATCTGAAAAAAGCCGAGAAGATCCTTAATGAGGATCACTACGGCATGGACAAGGTAAAGGAGAGGATCCTGGAGTATCTTGCGGTAATACACCTCAATAAAGCCATCAAGGGCCCTATAATCTGCCTTGTGGGACCTCCGGGAGTTGGTAAGACCTCCATCGCAAGATCCATCGCAAGAGCCACGGGAAGAGAATTCACAAGGATGTCCCTGGGCGGCGTGAGAGATGAAGCTGAGATAAGAGGACACAGAAGGACATATATCGGAGCGATACCCGGAAGGATCATCACAAACATCAAGGACTGCGGAGTCAATAATCCCGTTTTCCTGTTCGATGAGGTGGACAAGATAGGAGCTGACTTCAAGGGAGACCCTGCGGATGCGCTTCTGGAAGTGCTGGATCCCGAACAGAACAAGGATTTCACCGATCACTTCCTCGATGTTCCATTTGATCTTTCCAAGGTCATGTTCATAACTACAGCGAACACTACCGATACGATACCAAGGCCGCTCCTTGACCGTATGGAGGTCATTCAGCTTTCAGGCTATACCGAGGATGAGAAGGTCAATATCGCACAAAACTATCTGATAGCCAAACAGCTCAAGGCCAACGGCCTGAAACCGAAGAATATCAGTTTTTCCGAGCAGTCTCTGAGGGACCTTATCAATTACTATACGAGAGAATCCGGAGTCAGGAACCTTGAGAGAGAGATAGGGAACATTTCCAGAAAGGTGGCAAGAAAGATCGTTACCAAGAAGGGCACCGCCTTCAGGATCACCTCGGGAAACCTTGAATCTTACCTCGGGAAGAAGAGATTCCACTTCGACATTGCCGAGGGGGAAGCCGAGGTAGGAGTCGTTACCGGAATGGCATGGACTCAGGTAGGAGGGGACACTCTGTCCATAGAGACTCAGGCCGTACCCGGAACCGGCAAGATACAGCTCACGGGACAGCTGGGTGACGTTATGCAGGAGTCAGCGCAGGCTGCCATAACCTATATCCGTTCGATAGCGGAGTCATACGGTATCGAAAAGGATTTCTACAAGACCTGTGATATCCATGTGCACGTTCCGGAAGGAGCCGTGCCCAAGGACGGACCTTCAGCAGGCGTTACCATGTTCACTTCAGTTATGTCCGCACTCACGGGAACTCCGGTGAGAAAAGACGTGGCAATGACAGGTGAGATCACTTTAAGAGGTAAGGTGCTTCCTGTGGGAGGCATAAAAGAAAAAGTCCTTGCCGCATACAGAGCAGGGATCAGAACGATCCTTCTCCCTGAGGAGAATAAGGCTGATGCGGACGAGATACCTAAAAACATAAGCAGGCAGATACGTTTCATTTACCTTAAAAAGGCAAAGGAAACGCTTGAATATGCCTTCGAAAAGAAAGAATGATAATCAAAAAAGCCGAACTGGAAGCTGTGGCGGTCAAACCGTCACAGTATCCGGAAGACAATATGATAGAGATAGCCTTTGCGGGAAGATCCAACGTTGGTAAGAGTTCTCTTCTGAATCTGCTGACAAACAGGAAGAGCCTGGCCAGAGTATCGGGCTCACCCGGCAAGACCAGGACCATCAATTTCTACAGGATAAACGATGAGTTCAGGATAGTGGATCTTCCGGGGTATGGATATGCCAAAGCTTCAAAAGCTGAGCAGGCCACCTGGGGAGACATGATGGAAAAATATCTCGAGAACAGACAGGGTCTGAAAGTCGTAGCTCAGCTGGTGGACGTAAGGCACGCCCCGTCCAAACAGGATCTGCAGATGTACGAGTATCTGAGATACTATGGACTTGACGGACTGGTGATCATGACAAAGGCGGATAAAGTCTCAAGAAACGAACTTAATAAAAATACGGCCATGATCAGGAAAGCACTGGATCTCAGACCCGAGGACAGGGCTATAGCTGTATCAGCGCTTAAAAAAACAGGCTGTGACAGACTTCTAACGGAATTTGACAGGATAATCGAGGAAAACAGATGAATTTTTTGAGTTTCAGATTCCTTTTCAAAAGAATAAGAGCCATAAAGGAAATGATGAAGGATAAAACCGTGCCCAGAAGGAAGAAGGCTCTGGTTATTTTCGGAATAATCTACCTGTTCCTTCCGGTGGATATCATCCCTCCGGTGATTTTTCCCTTCGGGTTCCTGGACGACCTTGTTCTTTGGCTGTTTATTATCTGGCATCTCAGCGACATACTTGACACCTACTGGATGGGTGAGAAAACGGAAGATTATTCCGGAAAGTTCAAATCTAAGGATCTGGTGGAAAACGTTGCTTATGACGTAGACGATGACGGAGACGGAAAGAGCGACTTTTCCAACAGACAGGAAAGTGATGATTAGGAGAATTGAGAAATGGATGTAACGGTGGGAAGAGTGCTGTTCACAGAAGAACAGATCAGAGCAAGAGCAAAGGAAGTGGCTCAGGAGATCAACGAAGATTACAAGGGAGAATCCCTTTATCTGGTAGGTACCTTAAGGGGAGCTTTGGTATGGATGGCTGATATCATGAAGGAAATCGATCTGGAGACAGAGATAGATTTCATCGTGGCTTCCAGCTATAAGGGAACCGAGTCCACAGGTGTAGTGACCGTCAAGAAGGATATTGAAGGCGACGTATCAGGCAAGAACGTCATCATCATAGAGGATATCGTGGATACCGGAACAACTCTCCATAAACTTCTGGATTACTTCAGAGGAAGGGGTGCCAAGAGCGTAGAGATCTGCTCCATGCTCAGCAAACCCTCGAGAAGGAAGGCTCCGGTCGAACCTAAATACAATGGCTTTGTTATAGACGATCTCTTCGTGATCGGATATGGCCTTGATTACGATCAGAGATTCAGGAACCTGCCATTCGTAGGCGTTGCAGAATTAAGATAAGGACCGGGCATGGATACATATAAATGCAATTATCATATGCATTCCCATTACTCGGACGGAGTGATGAGTCCAGGACAGCTGGTAAAGAAATTCAAGGATGAGGGATATGACGTCCTTTCTCTAACGGATCACGACGGGATAGACGGTGTGAAGGAATTTCTGGCAGCCTGTGAAGCATCAGGCATACAGGGCGTATCCGGAATAGAGTTCAGCACCAGTCATATCCTGGACGGTACTGACTATGAGATACATCTTCTGGGATATCACTTTGATCCGGACGATGAGGAATTCAAAAGGATCTGTGAAGATCTCAAAAGAAGGCGTCACGACAGAAACGTTAAACTGATCGCCAAACTCAATGAGATGGGCTATGTACTTGACATAGATGAGCTGGAAGCTCAGTCAAAGGGAAAGTATGTCGGGAAGCCGAACATCGCCAGGGTCCTTGTATCAAAAGGGTACTTCAGTACCCCGAGAGAGGCCTTCGACAAACTGCTGGAAACACCGGAAGTAAAGGCCATAAGGAAGGAGAAACTTCCGACTGAAGAGGCTATCAGCCTGATAGCTAAGGCAGGAGGACAGGCTTTTGTGGCGCATCCTGCCAAGATAAAAAAACTGGGAGAAAGAGGAACAGAAGATTTCTGGATCAATTTTGAGAATCTTCTGAAGGATCTCAGAAAAAAAGGTCTGAAAGGTCTTGAGTGCATCTATCCGGTGCATACCGAAGAAGAGGAATTCAGGTTCATACAGCTTGCGGGGAAATATCATCTTCATATTTCCTCCGGCACGGATTTTCACAGCGAGGACCTTTAAAATAACAGATATTGGAAGGTGGTATAAATGGGAATATTTGACAGAAGAAAAGTAGCTGCGTCTGTCAGGACTGACGAAGATTTCGGGGAAGCCCTCAAATCAGATGTGGAAGTGATCTTTATGCAGAATTCTGATATCCTTAATGTAAAGAATCAGATCGATGACGCTCATTCGTCAGGTAAAAAAGTATTTATACATATGGATTTCGCCGAAGGGATCGGCAAAGACAGAGCCGGACTCAATTTCATCAAGCTTATGGGAGCAGACGGTATACTGACTACCAAGACAGGCATGGTGAGATCAGCAAGAGATATTGGACTGATCACGGTACAGAGGTTTTTTATAGTGGATTCACACTCCGTGGATACGGCTGTTGAATCCATCAAGATAGCGAAACCGGACGTGGTGGAGATCATGCCGGGAGTAGTTGAAAAGAAAATAAGGGAATTTGCCGAAAAGGTGGATACACCCATCCTGGCAGGAGGCCTCATAGAATTTGAAGATGAGGTCGATAATGCGCTGGAAGCCGGGGCGATAGCAGTCTCAACTGCCAGCAAGAATCTTTGGAACTATAGGTAATGGAGGCAATATTATGAAGATCAAGTTTTGCGGAGCAACTATTGGGGTGACAGGATCTTGCCATCTCCTCTACACGGAAAGGCACAGGGTGCTTCTTGATTGCGGTCAGTTCCAGGGCAACAAGGAAATGGACGCCTTAAACTGGGAACCTTTTCCTTTTGATCCTGAATCTGTAGAGGCTGTAATACTGAGCCATGCTCATATCGATCACTGCGGAAGGATCCCTCTTCTTGTGAAGAGAGGATTCAAAGGAGACATCTACTGTACGGATGCTACTGCAGATCTTCTTCAGGTAATGCTTCTGGACAGCGCCTACATTCACGAGAAGGACGCTGAATGGCAGACCAAGAAGAACGCACGTACAGGAAAACCTCCTGTAGAACCGCTCTACACTGTCCAGGATGCGGAGCGTTCGCTGAAACTTGTAAAGCCAATACTCTATGATCAGCTGGTGGAGATAAACGATGAAATGAAGATCGTTTTCAACGATGCGGGTCATATCCTGGGATCTGCCATAACCGAGATCTGGGTGACTGAAAACAACCAGACTTCAAAGATAGTATTCTCCGGTGATCTGGGAGTTAATGACAGACCCATCCTGAGAGACCCCAAGAAGATAAAGAAGGCTGATTATCTCATTATGGAATCCACATACGGAAACAGACTCCATCCTGAGAATTCAACTTCCATCGACAGACTGATCCATATCATAAAGGACACGGTAAAGAGGGGAGGAAGCGTGATCATTCCTGCCTTTGCCGTAGGCCGTACTCAGGAGCTCATCTATGAACTCAACATGTTCTATGAGCATCATCCGGAGTATCATGACGTGCTGGATGATCTTTACGTTTACATAGACAGTCCGATGGCAACGACGGCTACTGAAGTATTCAGAAAGAATGCACAGGTATTCGATGAAGAGACCAAGGAACTCATACTTTCAGGAGACAATCCTCTGGATTTCAAGAACCTGATATTCACCAGAAGCACCGCAGAATCACAGGCTCTAAATATGAACAGAGAACCCAAGATCATTATAAGTGCATCCGGCATGTGCGAGGCAGGACGAATCAGACATCACCTTAAGCACAATCTCTGGGATCCCAAGAACAGCATCGTCTTCGTGGGATATCAGGCTGAGGGAACCCTTGGAAGAGCACTGATAGATGGAGTTAAAGAAGTCAAGCTATTCGGCGAAACTGTAATGGTGGCAGCTGAGATCCACAATCTGGAAGGCTTCTCAGGACATGCCGACCAGAACGGCCTGCTGGACTGGTTAGGCGGATTCCAGAAGATCCCCAGACAGATATTCCTGGTACACGGTGAAGAGCAGTCAAAGATCGATTTCGCTAAAGTTGCTCAGGAGAAACTGGGGCTTTCAACCACCCCTGTATTTGCAAATTCGGAGTTTGAACTTGAGACCGGAGAGCTCATTGCTCAGGACGAGGTCATCAAGGAAGTCATCGATGAGGAAGGGCTGACAAACCTGAGGTCAAAGATATCCGATATCCAGAAGGGTGTGGACAATATCCTGGCACAGACTGATACCGCTTTGTCAAAAGAGATGACTGCCGATAAACTCACACAGATAAACAATATTCTCCAGGAACTTGAGAAGGTATCACTTAACCTCGGTTCCACAGTAACGAAGGGATGATATCATGAAAGATGCGATCATTATCGGTATTGCCGGAGGCACAGGCTGCGGCAAGAGCACTCTTATCAGAAAAATAAAGGAAGAGTTCAACGATGACATCTGCATTCTAAGCCACGACTTTTATTACAAGCAGCGTAATGACATTCCTTTTGAAGAAAGAAAAAAAATAAACTACGACCATCCGAATGCCTTTGATACTGATATCATGATAGAACATATCAAGGCTCTCGCGGAGGGCAAGGCCATAGAAAGACCTGTATACGACTTTACGATACACAACAGGCTTGATGAGACAGTCACTGTTTATCCGGCTAAGGTCATAGTAGTTGAAGGTATTCTGATCTTTGAAAATGCTGAGCTGAGAGACCTTTGCGATATCAAGGTGTTCATCGACACAGATGCGGACGTCAGGATAATCCGCAGGATACTGAGAGACGTTCAGGAAAGAGGCAGGATGCTGGACAATATAGTTGATCAGTATCTTACTACGGTCAAGCCCATGCATGAGATGTTCGTTGAGCCCTCAAAGAAATATGCCGACATCATTATTCCTGAAGGGGGATTCAATCAGGTCGCTCTTGAGATGCTGACCTACAGGATACATGCGCTTCTTAGAGACACTGAATAATATATGAACAACAAACTTGAAAAACTGATCTCATATTTCTTTTTCGTATTTGTAGCTCTTTTCTGGGGCCTTTCATTTCTGATAATAAAGGAGACCCTGGCGGAGTTAAATACCTATGAAGTGCTGGCAGCCAGATGGGGCATATCCGGACTGGTATATATACTGGCCGCGCTTACGGGGATAGTAAAGGTGAGGTTCAAAGGCAAGAATCTTAAGGGATTACTGCTTCTGGTCCTGTGCCAGCCCTGCTGCTATTCCCTGTTTGAATGTCTTGGAGTCGATAAGACTACCGCTACAGAGTCATCAATAATGATAGCTGCAGTTCCCATCATAGTGATAGTTGAGGAATTTCTCATTCTTAGGAAGATCCCCGTCAAGATGGCTATCATGGGCGTACTCATAGGGTTTTCGGGAGTCGTGCTTTCCATACTTCCGGGAGCAACGGATTCCGACAGTTCGCAGATAATAGGTTATGTCTGCCTCATAATAGCCATAACCGTAGGAGCCTATTACAATATGGGCGTCGGCCTTCTTTCGGATGAGTTTTCCGTTATAGAGATATCTTTTGCGATGTCTGTGAGCGGAGGTATATTCTTCAATATCCTGAGTCTCACAATGGGGAACGGCCTTCATCCATATAAGGTCTTCCTTCAGGGAGGGCCTGTCACATGGCAGCTGCTTTTCCTTGGCCTTGGATGCGGGGTGCTGTGCTATGCCATGTACAACTATAATCTCGGAAGGATATCTTCCACGGTCGCTTCCTGCATACAGACAAACTCCATAAACGTGGTAGGCGTGGTAGCAGGTATCATGGTGCTGCATGAACCCTGGGGCTGGTACACGGTGATAGGTGTCATGCTCACCGTAGCAGGAATAGTGATCTGCGCTTTATCGGGAGATAAGAAAAAAGCATTGACAACGCCCTCGTGATGTGATAAACCTAATTTGCGATTGGGGTACAGAAGTTTGAACTCACAATTAAGAAAGTGAGGACAAACAGATGAACGATTATCAGTTAAAGAGGGGAAATTCATATCTTCTTCCGCAGACGGTGTACAGGCAGGCTCTTTATGCAGTAAAGGACCTGACCAGACTGAAAAGGAAGCTGCTCTATCTCGAATACGATATTTCCGGTATCATGCCAAATGATCCGTCCGCGATCATGTCAAGAGGCGGAAGCGTTTCGGATCTGACCGGAAACAGAGCTTCTGACATAGCGATGACAGAATCAAGGATAAGGGCTATAGAGTCGGCATTTGCAGAAGTCCCGGATAAATATCGCGGAGGGCTTAAGGATAAGCTCATCAGCGATGTACCGGTATCGAAACTGGGATATTCAGTCAACACCTGGAAGAAATGGCAGCAGGTATTGCTGTATCACGTGGCGATAAACCTTAAGCTGCTGTAAATTGTTTTTTAAAAAGTACAATGTTTTTTTGAAATTGTACTGAAAAGAAAGTTTCGATGTGTTATTATGTTAACGTACCGAAGAAGAAAAGGATGTAATCAATACGCAGACATATGTCTGCGTATTTTCGTATTCAGATAAAGGAGCAGCCATGATAAGGGTCCTCATAGATTTAAAAGACAGGGACTTTAAAGAAAAATTAGCGTACAGACTGTCAGAGATATCTCACGGACTTGAGATAGATCTTGTAAGGGATGAAGACCCTTATGACGTTGAGATAGGTGATGACTACGACGGACTTATACTTCCGGTTTCAAAACTCTATGAGCAAATACTGACTTCCTATACTGAAAAGACCGGAAATCTGCTCTACAGTCCTGATAAAGGGGCTAAAACAGTCGTACGTTTCATATCTGAACAGGGAGGATGTGGGCTTTCGTCTGTCGCATTTTCCTTTGCGAGGATTATTTGCGGAAGGACGGGACAGCGTACGCTTTATGTTGATACAGGTCCTGAAGGGAGATTCCTGTCAGGGGAGTATACTGACGTTGCTGCAGGGTCTGTGAAAGAACTGAATTATATGCTGAAGGAAGGAAGGCTCGGAGATCCCCGGAGATATCTCTCACGGGATCATTTCGGGCCTTTTGTCATATGTACCGGCAGATCAGACGGAGATATGATCCGGCGTATAGCTGAATCCGGAGGTTTCACACAGGTAGTTGTATCGGGGTCTGAAAGAACAGGCGATTTCCCCAAAAGTACGACAGATATTATAGTCATAAATAAAGGTGACGTAAGATCCGCCTGCTCGGATCACGTTCCGGATGGTTACGATTTTATGGTAAGAAATATGGACTATGCGAACAACGTGTCGGGAAATATCATCTCTATCGCAAAGGACGAAGTATCATTCAAAATGATCGAGGGCGCGGTGAGGATTTCCATGACGGGGGAATTCGGCATAGGGATCGAAAAACTTGTAAGGGCGGTGATGGGCGATGAAAAAGGATTTCTTTGGAACATGTCTTGAAAAATGCAGACAGGCGCTTATGGAAGCATCTGACTTAAGCGATGAAGATGCGCATGAAGTCATAATAAGAACGGTTTTTTCCGATCCGGATTCAGAAGACGAGGATGATGAGAACATAGCGGCAGTCATACGAAAAATATACCTTATGACCAGATGCAGACTGGGAATACTTGATCCGTTGGTAAAAGACGGAGACATAAGCGAGATAATGGTAAACGGTAAAGACAGGATATTCTATGAAAAAAACGGAAAAGTCTGCCGGTACGGACTTTCTTTCGATTCGACTGAAGACCTGGAAGAGGTGATGAGAAATATAGCCGGGAGTGTCCACAGGGAGATCAATGAACTCAATCCGATAGTGGATGCGAGGCTGGATGACGGCTCAAGGGTGAACGGAGTTTATAAAAACGTAGCCATAAACGGGCCGATACTTACAATACGAAAGTTCTCGGAAAGGTTCATGACGATGGATGACCTGGTTTCAAACGGTACTTTGACAGAGGAAGAATCGGTCTTTCTCAGTTCTTTGGTGACCTGCGGATATAATCTTTTCATTTCAGGCGGCACTTCATCGGGAAAGACTACTCTTCTGAACGCGTTATCCACGGCTGTGCCTGAAGACGAAAGGGTAATAGTGATAGAGGATTCCATGGAGCTCAAGCTGGATCATATCACTAACATAGTACATATGGAATGCAGGAATGCGAATTCCAGGGGAAAGGGCATGGTGACCATGGCCGACCTCATAAAGACCAGCCTGAGAATGAGACCGGACAGGATAATCGTCGGAGAAGTGAGGGGTGGTGAGGTAGCAGAAATGCTTCAGGCGATGAACACGGGACATCCCGGGTCAATGTCTACAGGGCACGGCAATACGGCTGAGGGAATGCTTAAAAGGCTGGAAGCCATGTATCTGATGTCCGTTTCCCTTAACGTCGATGCCATAAGAGAACAGATCTCGGAGGGTATTGACGTTATGATACACATCAGAAGAGACAGGAATGGAGAGAGGCATATTGCAGAGATAAAGGAAATACTGGGATACGAAAACGGAAAGTTTATGATCAATGATATCATGTCGCAGGAAGGAAAAGGAATAGCTGATCTGGGGAAGGCGGTGATCAGAGGTGAAAGACATGTTGAAGTTCTCAGCAGGGGGCTTAGCTATAGGGATCGCAGCGGGGTACGTGTATTTTGATGATCTGCTGCCGGGCATGGTGATTTTTCTTGGGCTGCATCTGGCTTATCCAAAGTACAGGATGGAGATAGAAAAAAAGAAAAAGAAAAAGATGCTTATGGAATTCAAAGATCTGCTGTATTCTGTATCAGCGTCTCTTTCGCTGGGAAGGACTATGAGGCAGGCTCTCGAAGAATCGCTGGAATTTTGGAAGAACACGTATGATGAAAGGGATCCGATAATTACAGAAGTGAAGGAAATGCTGAGAGAAATGAGAGAGACAAATGCTCAGGATATCAAAGTATTAAGGGATTTTTCAGACAGATGGGAGATTCCCGATATAGTGGATTTCGTGAACGTATACGAAAGCCTGAGGAGCACAGGAGGAGATATGCCTAAAGCTATCTCGAGGGCGGCTGCTGTAATTGGTGACAAGATATCCATGGAAAAGGAACTGGATGCGGCGCTCAGCGAGAAACTGACGGAAGGAAGGATAGTAGGAATGGCGCCATTTGTAATGACGCTGGCTATGAAACTGCTTTCACCGGGATACATGCGTCCGGTCTATGAAAGCTCTATGGGGATGCTGGTTGCAGCATTATCCCTGGTATTATCCGCTGCTGCGATCCTTATGATAGAAAGGATAAACAGCATTGAATTCTAGAATGACAAAAAAACAAAAGCAGGAACTTGAAAGACAGAAGGAAGATATAGTGATGAGCCTTCCCGGGTTTATAAACCAGCTGCTTCTTTTACTGGATTCCGGTCAGACGCTGGATGATGCGTTCAGAAACATTGCGGCGGAGTACGTCAGGTTTCCGGAACGTGAAAGAAACTGTTTCACCGATAAGATCGCAGTCATAGTACGGGAGGCGGACAGATCGGGAACAGGGCCTGTAAACGGTTTTTACCGGTTTGCAATGAGCACAAACGTAAGAGAACTGACTAAAGCGGCAAACTATCTGTATGAGAATAAAAACCGGGGCACGGACCTTTGGGAAAGCCTTTCAGCACTGGCTGAAGACCTGTGGGAAGAGAGGAAAAGGCTCTGCCTTGTAAGGATAAGAAAGGCGGAACTGAAGATGTCCTTCCCGCTGGCAATAATGCTCATATCACTGATAATCATGACGTCAGCCCCTGCGCTTATGCAGATATCATAAAAGGAGGTATTGAAATGAAAAAAATGTTTAACAAGAAAGGGATGGAGATGGTTCAGGTAGCCATACTTGTAGCCATCGCAGTGGCTCTCGGACTTATATTCAAGTCTCAGATCACAAATTTCGTGAATAATACGTTCTCGTCTCTGAACGGAGCGAAATTCTGAGATGAAGATCGTTGAAGCCACGATACTGGTCCCGCTGACCATTCTTATCATAACCGGTCTGATCGGGCTGATGATGACTTTTTATGAAAGACTGGATAAACAGACTGGATCACACGCAGAAATGAGAAGTGAGATATATGAAACTGAGGTCGTTTGGTAAAAAAGGTTCATACAGCGTATTCCTTGCCATGTTCCTCTCGGGCATGATAATTATGGCAGGTGCTGTCATAAATGCCGCACATGAAAAAGCGGTCTTTTCATCCTGTGAGGATCTTGGAAGAGTCTGGGCAGACAGTGTTTTGGGGGAATATGACAGTACTCTCAGGGATAGATATGGATTATATGGATATTACGGTAATGAAGATCTGGTCAGAAAAAAACTTGAGAGTTATGCAGATCATTCCTTCAAGGGAAAGAAGTATATAAGGAGAGAAGAGATCTCATGTGATCTCAGTAAATACAGCCTTATGGACCTGACCGCCATCAGAAAACAGATATCGCATCTCATGCTGAGTTTCTGGAGACCCGTTCCGTTCGCGGAAAGTGTATCCGAAGATACAACACAAGGGAACGGGGGCGAACACGACACCGTAAGATACATCTCGGCAGGCTGGATAATAGAAGCTCTGCCATCCCACAGCTATAAAGGAGCAGACCCGGGAGGGCTTGGGATAGGCGGAGAGATCCCGGAGACAGCCTATATTTTCAGAGCTTTTAAAGATCATGTGGACAAAAGAGATTTGGGTAAAACGTATTTTGAGAATGAGATAGAGTACATAATATCAGGCAAACTCAACGATGAAAAGTCTCGAAGAACTGTATATGACAAAATGATCATAGAAAGAAATGGAATGAACCTGATATATCTGTACTCATGCACAGAAAAAAGGACAGCTGCTCTCGAGGCGGCGGAATTGCTCACGCCGGGACCTGAAGCGGTAATAACACAGGCTATCATACTGGAAGCCTGGGCTTTTCTTGAAGCAAGGAACGATATGGCGCTGCTTTATGACGGAAAAACCGTACCTGTATTCAAAAGGGATGAGAACTGGGCGCTGGATATCGACACTGTTCTGGAAAGCGAGTTCATGGATGAGGAAAACGGGGAGTTAGACACCCGTGAGAATAAAAAATACGTGGAACCGAGAAGCATCGAAGGGCAGACTTACGGAGATTATCTTAAAACACTGCTTGCTGCAGTCCCGGAGAAAAAAAGGTTGTTAAGGATTATGGATCTGATACAGATAAATATGAAGTATGCGTATTGTGATTACTTTCTGATGAACGATTACTATACGGGACTTGATTATACGATGACGGTGAACGGTAAAAAACATGAATTCAGCGAAAGATTCAGTTAAAACAAAAAAAGGAAGCTATACAGTCGAAGCGGCGGTTACGCTTCCGGTATTCATTTTGGTATTTGTAGCTCTGGCAATTGTGATAAACATAGTTGCAGACTGTGAAAACCTCGTTTTCGAGGAGTGCAGGACGATCCACAGGCTGGACCGTTCAGCTCCTGAGATCATTCCTGATCCGCGGAACTCATCCTACAGGATCACGGATTTCGATTATATGTATACCGACAGGGGAATCGATGACCTGATATCACTGAGCGTTGTTTCTGATCACAAAGTAGAATATCCTTTCGGAATTCTGGGAAAGATAAGATTCAGGATGAACGTTTTATCGAGGGCATTTACCGGTTCAGTACAAAAGTCGGGAACGCTTGATGAAAATGATTTTACAGAGGATTCCGGATCACATGTGGTAGTGATCTTTCCAAAATACGGGGAGAGGTTTCACAGCACGGGATGCAGATACGTAAGGCAGGACTTTGCCGGAGAGGAGGTAAAACTTGAAATGGAGAAGAAAGACGCAGAACTGAAGGGCTATACTCCATGCCTTATCTGCGGAGGCGGTTAATGGATGATACGAGGGCCGCAGATCTGACCGATCTGGATCAGCGTGTCAGAGATATGATGTTATCAGGAAGGATAAATGCCATCCTTCCAATGTCCGTGATAGATGAAGGGGGAAGGGTTCTCGGCATCTACAGTACGGCAGACAAGGTCTGCATTTCGGAAGGCAGGTTTTCGCCTGTTAACGTTCTTGAGCTTACAGGCAGGATCATGAAAATGACAGAGGAACTGATGGATATACTTATATATCCGAACGAGATAGTCTTTTCCGGAAAAGTCATATTTATAGATCCGATGTTAAGAATGACCAGGATCTGCGTGATCCCTCACAGAAAAAGTGAAACAGATCCAAAGGAAAGTGTCTCTTATCTCCTTGAGGAAATCAAAGATCTGACAGATGAAAGAGGGAAAGCGTACATGGATATCGTTATAGAACGCTTAAGGAACGGGAACCTGAGCATTGACCGGATAATGGGCCTGATCGAAGAACTTAAAAGAGAAGCCGGTGCGGCCTGACCGCGCCGGCTTCTCAGTAATGGAAAGGCAGATCATAAAATCAAACTATATACGGAACAGTGAAAACTGACACGTTCCTGTATTTCTGGAGCTTGCTCATAAGCCTCTGAGTAGTTCTGTTATGAAGATTGCGGTATGCATTGTTTTCAGTGACCAGTACACCCATCATTACAGTCAGATACTGATGAGGGGGAAGTTTGGCCACCTCTTCTTCTATATGTTTCAACAGCACTTCATTGGTATTTCTGAGTTCAGTGACGTCGTACCTGAATGTTACCGGAACACTGTATATCCTGAGCTGGTCGATTTTTTTCTTCAGCTTCTGGGCTTTTGCTTCGGAATCGCACACAGAATAAAGTTCAAGCTCATTGAAACCGCAGCTGAGAGCACAATTAAGAGTCTTGATAAAGGATCGGTGCACGTCCTGGATAGGTACTATGACTTTGCCGGGGATAGCATCATGTATAAGACTGTTGGCTTTCTCCATGTCAGCGATCCTGAGGTCTTCGGCTACAGACTTATAATGGCCGCTGATCTTCAGCATGAGTATCACCAGCAGTACTATCATGAGAAGCGTTACCCAGGCTCCGCTGGTGAATTTCATGATGATGATTATCACAAGTGTAACTGCTGTTATAACAGTGCCGAATCCGTTGATGAAAGCCTTCAGATGCCATCTGGGCCCCTTATTTCTTACCCAGTGCAGGACCATTCCGAGCTGACTGAGCAGGAATGATATGAACACTCCGCTGGCATAAAGAGGCAGCAGATGGTGCTGGCTTCCGTTGAACAAAAGAACGAGAAGCGAGGAGACGAACAGCAGTATCAGGATCCCGTTTGAATAGTTGAGCCTGAAGCCGCGCGTTACGAGCTGCCTTGGGAGATAGCCGTCCTTTGCCATTATTGCCATAAGCAGGGGAAGGCCCGCGAAGGCAGTGTTGGCTGCAAGACTGAGTATCACAACCGTCATGATCTGTACGACGTAGTACATGACGCTGCCTTTTCCGTAAATAGCTACCGCCAGAAGAGAGATCGCGGTCTCCTGATCATTTGGCACTATCTGGTACATGTTTATAAGAGCACTGACGCCGAAAAATACGAGAGCCACAAATCCTGCCATAGCATACAGCACGCGCTTGGCATTTACTGTGGCGGGATCCTTGAAATTAGGGACTCCGTTTGAGACCGCTTCGACACCGGTAAGGGCTGTACAGCCGGAGGCAAAGGCTCTGAGTATCAGGAATATCAGTGTGTCGCCGGCATTTGAGACGACGATATCGTACTCCCCGGGAGTGTAGGAACCTGAGGAGAACCGTATGATACCGACAATTATAGTGACGATCATAGTCAGAATAAATATATAGGTAGGAAGTCCGAAGAGGACAGCAGATTCACGCAGGCCCCTGAGATTTCCCCATGCGAGAAGAAGAATAAGTGCGATGGCTATCAGGGCCTTATATTTATTCAGTTCCGGAAAGGCAGAAGTGATAGCGGCAGCTCCCGCACAGGAACTTACGGCTACCGTAAGGATATAGCCTATTATCAGCGCTGCTCCGGCGACAAGACCGTATTTCTCGCCCAGATTTTCGTTTGCTACTATGTATGCACCTCCACCCTGGGGATAGGCGTCAATAGTCTGCCTGTAACAGAACACAAGTATGGCCAGTAAACCTATGATAGCGCCGACAACAGGAAGAAAGATTTTAAAAGAAGCCATGCCGAGGACCGGTACCAGGACGAGAAGGATCTCCTCGCCCGCGTAGCTTACGGAACTTATGGCATCGCTTGCAAATACGGGAATACCCCACAGAGTATTGAATTTTTCACTGCTGAGCTTGGAATCTTCAAGCCGCTTTCCAAGCAGAAAACTCAGTACTTTATTTCTTTGTCTGTACATGATGCTAATTCCTTTTTGAAAAATCCAAATAATATATTTTTAACAAAATATTAACATCTTTATAGCATATTTTATCACTTCATTAACATATAATCAACTCTTATAGATGGTATTTGTATGTCGTTTTGGTGTTATTTTCAGTTGATAAAAGTAACAGAATATTATATAATCCATCTCATGAAAGAGATAAAAATCGCAGAACATTCCGGCTTTTGCTTCGGCGTCAAGCGCGCCATAGAGAAGACCGAGGAACAGTTAAAAAAAGAGGGCAGAGCACTAATATGCGGATCCCTCATCCATAATCAGACAGTCACGGCAGATATAGTTTCCAGAGGAGGTAAGATAATTCATTCGCTGAAAGAAGCAAATGAGGGAGATACCGTAATTGTCAGATCTCACGGAGAGGGAGAGCAGTTCTATAAGGATGCCGGATCCAGGGGAATTCGTCTGATCGATGCTACCTGTCCCTTTGTGGAAAGGATACATAAACTCGTCAGAAAGGCTGATGAGAATGGGAAAAAGGTAGTCATAGTCGGTGATGCAGATCACGCTGAGGTCAAAGGGATCAGCGGATGGTGCAGCGATGCTGTTATAGTCAACTCCGGGGAAGAAGCCCTTCAGGTTGAAGAAGATGATCTCTTCGTCGTATGCCAGACAACGATAAAGAAGAGCCTTCTGGATTCAGTCTGCGAAGCATTCAGAGAAAATAATAAAAAATTCATAGTAGAAAACACCATATGTGATGCGACTTCAAAGCGTCAGGAAAGTACGTCAAAACTGGCTGAGACCAGCGATATCATCCTTATTATCGGAGACAGATCAAGCTCCAACACCCAAAAGCTTTTCAGTATTGCAAAAAATAAATCCAAAAATGTATTTTTTGTAGAAAAAATAGAAGATTTACCGTTGCAAGAACTTGAAAAATGTAATAAAATAGGTGTAGCTGCGGGTGCGTCTACGCCCGAAAGCTTAATTAAGGAGGTTATTGCTACCATGAATGAAAAAAACACAATGAGTATGGAAGAACTGCTCAAGGAAGAAAATTATGATTTAGACGGAGCTATGCGTCTTCCAAGACTCCACGAGATTGTTAACGGAACTGTGCACCAGGTTACTGACAAGGGCATCATCGTTGACATGGGATGCAAGAAAGATGGCTTGATCCCCAAAGAAGAAGTAACATTGGAAGGAGATCAGAAGTTAACAGACTTATTCAAGGCCGGCGATGAAATCCAGGCTAAGGTTATCAAGACTGATGACGGAGAAGGCGTTATTACACTTTCCAGAAAGAAACTTGAAGCCAATGCCAACTGGAATGAGATTGTTGAAGCTTATGATTCCAAAGAGATCCTGAATGTTAAAGTCTTAAGACAGGTCAACGGCGGAGTTATAGCTGCCTATAAAGAAGTTACAGGATTTATCCCTCTTTCACAGCTTTCCGACAAGTATGTGGAGAACGCTGAAGAATTCATCGGTCAGGATATCGACGTAAGAGTATCCAGAATCGATACCAGAAGAAACAGAGCTGTATTCTCACATAAGGTGATCGCACAGGAAGAGAAGCAGGCAAGACTTGAGGCTATCTGGAATACTTTATCAGAAGGCGATATCGTTGAAGGTAAGGTAATGAGATTCACCGATTATGGTGCATTCGTAGACCTTGGAGGAATCGACGGACTTCTTCATATTTCAGAGATCTCCTGGGGTAAGTTAAGACATCCTCAGGAAGTGCTTCAGATCGGTGATACAGTAAAGGTCAAGATCTTAAGCATGAACGCAGAAAAAGGCAAGATCTCTCTCGGACTCAAGCAGTGCACACCTGAACCCTGGTCAGTTATCTATGACAACTATCAGGTTGGACAGATCGTTACCGGTAAGGTAGTACAGATCAAGGACTACGGTGCATTCGTTGAACTTGAACCCGGACTTGACGGACTCGTTCACATTTCAGAAGTTGCACATAAGAGAGTAAACGATATATCTGAAGAGCTCAAGGTGGGCGAGACTGTAGAAGCCAAGATCCTTGAGATCGATACAGAGAGAAAGAGAATCAGCCTCTCCATCAAGCAGACCAAGGAGCCTGAAGAGGAAGTTCCTGCTGAAGTGGAAGAAGCTGAAGAGATCGTTGAAGAAGCAGCTGCAGATACAGCAGAAGAGTAAATCAGAACGAATCAAAAAGACCCATGATATTGGGTCTTTTTTATTGAATTCATATATATTATCCAGTATCAGTCGTTATAACTGTTCAGGTCTGTTCACCTGTCTGAATGATTTGGTGAAAAGGATTATCACGGCGAACATCTCGAGCCTTCCTACTATCATCAGGAAGGAAAGATAGAGAAGGGAGAAATTACTGAACATGCCGTAGTATCCGGAAACACCGGGACCTCCCAGGGCTATACCTGTATTGGTAAAGGTACCTATAACAGTGGTTATGGTCGTTTCCATATCCATATTATTGAGTCCGAGCACTATGAACGAGAGGAACAGGACGATGAAGTAAAGGAGGATATGAGCAGTTATCTCACCGACTTTTTCAGCTGAAACTGCTTTTCCCGATATCTTTACAGCCTTTACTGCATTCGGATGTATCTGTTTGAAAATGCTTCGGCCAATGAGCTTGAAAAGTACAGCTACTCTTATTACCTTAAGAGAGCCTGAAGTCGACATTGAACATCCGCCTATGAGAAGCAGCGTAAACAGGACCACAACTGTGAAGGTGGGCCATTCGGCATAATCGCAGACGTAATATCCCGACGTGGAGATAAATGATATCACCTGTGAAAGGCTGTCTTTCAGTGCAAGAAAGGCATTGGTATATACATTTTCGTGGAGAAGGTCAAAGGTTATAAGAGCAGTTGCTATTATGATTATGATCCAGAAGCTCCTCACTTCGGCATTGCCCGTGAGAGCTTTTTTTCTTCCGTTTATCATATAGTAATAGAGAGTATAGTTCATTGAAGATAAAAGCGTGAAAACTATAACCACCGCCCTTATGTAAACAGTTGTAAAAGCATGAGCATTGGATGCAGTAACCAAAAGACCTCCGGTGCTGATACTTGAACAGGTATTGATGAAAGCATCAAAGGGAGTGAGGGGACCAAGAGCCAGAAGAATAAATTCGATTATACTGAAAAGCGAGTAGGTAACGTAGAGGAATCTTCCGGTTGAAGAGAATTTACCGCCTACTTTTTCTATAGAGGGGCCTGTGGTCTCAGTGGATGCAATGCTTTGTCCTCCTATCCCTAAAGCAGGGAGTACGGATACGACCAGAACGAGTATACCCATACCGCCTACCCAGTTTGAGATAGCTCTCCATGCGATGAGTCCCCTGGGCATCGTATCAAGGTCCATGACAGTGCAGCCTGTAGTGGTGAATCCTGCGGTGGCTTCAAAAAGAGATTGTATGAAAGTATAGTCATTTCCGGCTAAAAAGAAGGGGATGGAGCCTAACAGTGAGCAGTATACCCAGCAAAGGGTCGATATGAAGAATCCCTCATATGTCTTTAGCTTGAATCTATGAGATTTAAGACGTGAAAGAAGGAAGGATCCGACAAAGATATAAAAGATGGAGACTGAGAACAAAGACGTTGAAGTCTCGTAACTGTCAGCCTTTACAGAGATAAATACGCAAGGCAAAAGAGCCAATCCTACGATCAGCGTAAGCATGCCTATTATTTTGAAAAAAATCTTATCTTTTAAAATGCGCATATCTTTGATCCACTAACTTCTGTCAGGATTCCAGTAATATTTTGAAAACAGTACCAGAACGGTATAAATCTCGAGCCTGCCTGCCAGCATCAGGAAAGAGCAGACGTATTTTGAAAAAGCGTCAAGCATGCTGTAATTGAAAGCCGGACCGATAAGACCGAAACCCGGGCCGATGTTTCCGAGGCAGGATGCAGCACACGAGAAACTGGTGATAAAACCGAGACCGTTCAGGGATATGAGCAGGGTGCCGATTATGAGAAAAGCGAGATACGTAAATACGAAACCGGTAGCCCTGATGGCAATATCAGATGATATCTCATGATCATTTATCGTTATCTTGCTTATCCTGTAAGGATGTATCCTCATGGAGAAGCTTCTTTTGATCAGTTTCAGGCAGATGATTATGCGGGAGACTTTAATACCTCCTGCAGTGGAAGATGCACAGCCGCCGATAAAGAAGAAACATAAGAGTATCATTCTTGAAAAAGTAGGCCATGAATCATAGTTATCGAAGGTGAAGCCTGTAGTCGTGTTTACAGATACGACGTGAAAGACTGAGTCCAGCAGATTGTAACCGATGGTTTCTGACGGCCTGAAGAAAGAGTTGGCAGCGAAGATCAGAAGAGAGCCTGCAGCCATTATTATGGTATAGAACCTGAGTTCCTGGTCTCTTATGAAGACCTTCAGACCCTGGCGCCTGAATTTGTAGTACAGATTAAAGTTGACGCCGGCGATATACATGAATACTATCAGGATGATCCTGACCTGAACAGAAAAGCCGGTGGCGTTATCGTCATAATTGGTAAATCCTCCCGTAGCGATAGTACTGAAAGCCGTAGTCACGGAATCAAACCAGCTCATGTCGGAAACACGTAGCAAAATAATAAGAGCTGCCGTCAGAAAAATATATATTATATACAGATCCTTGGCGGTATCTGCAAATTTAGATGTGAATTTACCCTTATCCGGTCCGGGAGTCTCGGAGTAGGCAGCGAGCTGCCCGCGGATCCCCCAGGAGGGAATTATCGCAGCAAAAAGAACCACTATCCCCATGCCGCCGAGCCAGTGAGTCAGGCTTCTGAAGAACAGGACGAATCCCGGAACTTCGGAAAGATCGGTGATCGCAGTGGCTCCGGTAGTGGTGAAACCGGAAGTGGATTCAAAGAATGCATCGTTGAAGTTGTCAAAGGTGCCGCTGATGAGATAAAACAGAGCACCGAAAATACAAGCTGTGAACCAGACCAGAGTCACCAAAAGCTGCCCGGTCCTGAAGTTCAGGGCTTTTTTGTTTGTTTTCATTCAGGTCTCTTAACTCCTGCGGATGATTTTTTTATCTGAAAAGAGATTCTCGAGTTCAGGAAGGTCTGAAAGAAGGCAAAATACTGTGACTCTGTCATCTTCCAGAATAGTATCTTCGCCTCCCGGAATGTGGACCTGATTTCCTCTGTGGATCGCGGTGAAAAGAACACCTTCGGGAAGGGAAAGGTCTTTTAGTTTTTTGCCGGTGATCTTCATTTCTTTGGAAGCGATGAATTCAAGGATCTCAGCCTGCCCCTGAATAAGAAGGGAACTGATGACCAGTTTATCGCCCTGGATATATCTGAGTATGGAACTTGTGATTATATCGAGGGGATTGAGCGCCATATCCACGCCCATGCTCTCTATAAGTTCCTTATACCCGTCGTGGCTTACCTTGGATATTACGTCTTCTATTCCCCTGTGCTTGGCAAGGAGCGCAAGAAGGAGGTTTTCCTCATCAAAACCGGTAGCTGTGACCACAGCATCCATACTGTCTATATTTTCTTCATCGAGGAAGGTGCCGTCTGTAGCATCGCCGCAGAGTATCATTACGTCTTCAAGCTGGGTGGAAAGGTAATAGCAGCGCTGCTTGTCCTTTTCTATAAGTTTGACGGATATACCGAAGTCTGCGAGTTTTGATGCAAGATAGAATCCGGTCTTTCCGCCGCCGATTATCATTACCTTCTGAAGATCCGTATATTTGCCTTTTTCATATACTTTCTTATGAAGGGCTGAGATCTCAGAGCGTTCGCCGGTGAGATATATGTAGTCGTTTTCTTCGATAACGGTATTGCCGTGAGGGATAATGATCTTTCCGTTCCTGGATATAGCGGCTATGAGCATATTCGGAAGGACAGAAGGTATATCCTTCATATTCATACCGATGAGACTTCTGTATTTTTTTACCTTGAACTGGACGAGGGCGACTCTTCCGCTGGTGAATATACCGTTTGTAAGGGTGTATTTCTCAACAAGGTATTTATAGATCTCATTGGTTATGGCCAGGTCGGGATTGACCGTATAGTCGATGGAAAAGTATTCCTTGATGGAACCCATATGGTTCATATATTCAGGATCCCTGACCCTGGCGATGACCCTCTTGCATCCGATGGATTTGGCGAGGGTGGAGATGACTATATTGGTTTCGTCTGAGTCGGTGCAGGCTATCAGGAAATCACAGCTGCCAACGCCGTTCTCTTTAAGGAAAGAGAGCTGCTTGCCGTTTCCATGGACGGTCATAACGTCATAAAACTGTGATACTTTCTGAAGCACCTCAGGGCGGTCGTCCATAACGGTGAGGGAATGATTGCTGCCTGATAATGCTGCTATAAGCTTCATACCAAGTTTGCCTGCTCCTACGATAGTGATCTTCATTTATATTCCTCCGAAGAAAAATAATAATAATTCATTCTTTCACAATCTATCATTATATTACAAAGATATTTTTTTTACAAGATGATTAGAAACAAAGGAGTGGGATTTTGGACAGAAAACTATTAGGACAGCGTGGAGAAGATCTGGCCTGCGAGATACTCAGGATGCGAGGATACGATATCCTTGCAAGAAACTATATTACCAAGCTCGGAGAAATAGATATCATAGCATATAAGGACAGGATAGTGGTGTTCTGCGAGGTAAAGACGAGAATGGCCGGAATATACGGTGATGGCAGGGAAGCGGTAGACATGAAGAAAAGATATAAGATAAAAAGATGCGCTGAGATATTTCTGGAAACGACAAGGCTATCCTATGATTACTGCGAGTTCCATGTTATAGAGATAACTGCAGAACATCTGAGGAATTGTTTTTAGGAGGTGAGATCATGCTGGCGATCACAAGGACAGCGACGCTTTTTGGTATAGACGGGGCTTCAGTGACTGTAGAAGCAGATTCTTCCAGAGGACTGCCGGCATTTCTGGTAGTAGGTATGGGAGATAAGGGGGTCAAAGAGGCGGGAGACCGTGTGAAGACGGCGATCTCAAACGAAGGATACGAATACCCGAAGGGCAGGATAACCGTAAACCTTTATCCTGCCTGGATAAAGAAGAAGGGAAGTCACTTCGATCTTCCAATCGCAATGGCAGTACTGGTATTATCAGGGACGCTGAAACAGGATCACCTTGAAGGAAAGGCTTTCGTAGGAGAACTGAGCCTTGAGGGAAGGCTGGTGCCTGTCAGAGGCATACTTCCGATGATGAGAGGGATGCCGGATGATATCAGGGAAGTTTATGTTCCCATGGGAAACGTAAGAGAGGCATATCTCGCTTCAGGGGGAAGAGATATAAAGATAATGGGAATAGAGAAACTGTCTGATGTGGTGGACCATCTTAAGAAGGGGACCGGCAGTTTTTATTCAGAAGAGATCAGTTCTGGCGTAAACAGGTCTGACCCCCTTGATTTCAGTGATGTGAAGGGACATAGAAGCGCAAAGGAAGCCATAGTGACCGCAATAGCCGGAGGTCATGGATTACTGATGATAGGTCCTCCGGGGACAGGCAAGTCCATGCTTGCCAGAAGGATCCCATCGATACTTCCCGAAATGACATCGGAAGAGCAGCTGGAAACCTCAGTAATCTATTCTGTCATCGGAGGACTCAGTCAGGACACTCCTGTGATCGCCGAAAGGCCTTTCAGAAAACTCCCGGAAAGGGCTACCGAAATGACCATCTTAGGCGGGGGAAACGAACCTGTGCCGGGAGAAGTGTCAAAAGCGCATAACGGAGTACTGTTCATCGATGAGTTCCTGGAGCAGCCCAGAGGCGTAACAGAATTATTGAGACGCCCTATGGAAGAGAAAAACGTCGTGCTTGTCAGGAAGGGAGAAAGATTCGTTTTTCCGGCGGATTTCCTTCTGGTAGGTGCGACCAACCCATGCAAATGCGGCTATCTCGGAGACCGCGAGATCATGTGCACCTGTTCACAGGCAGATGTGGACAGATACAGATCCAGGCTGTCCGGTCCCATGACGGACAGGATAGACATTTGTATAGAACTTCCGAGAATAGATTACCACAGCCTTAAGATGGATGAAACACAGACATCCTGGGAAATGAGGGAAATGGTGGAAAGAGCGCTGGAAATACAAAAGATGAGATTTTCGGGAACGGGTATCAGAAACAATTCTTCAATGAATGAAGCCATGGTAAAGGAAATGTGTCCCCTTGGAAGCAGGGAGGAAATGATAATGGAAAGGGCTTATTCCAGACACAGTCTGAGCCCCAGAAAGTACTTCAGAGTACTCAAACTCGCCAGAACGGTAGCGGATATTAGAGGGATCCGTGACATAGACGAAAGATCACTTTGTTCAGCTCTTGCATATACAAGATTCATGAATGAAGATCAGGATAATAAATAAGGAGATAGTGTCAATGGATACAAGATATGATATTTCATATATTCCCGCATCTGATGACAGGTTTCCGGGAAGACTGATGTTTGAGAATGATCCTATAGCGGGTATATACTATATCGGGAATGAGGAACTGCTTAAAATGAGAAGCATCGCGATAGTAGGCTCCAGGAGGTGCAGCGAATACGGGAAGCGTGTTGCGATGAAGATCGGATCCGAGGCTGCTGCAAACGGGTTTTGTGTAGTAAGCGGGATGGCCATAGGCATAGATAATTTCGGACATCAGGGAGCGCTTTCGGCTGGAGGATGCACTATAGCGGTCCTTGGCACGGGAGCCGACGTCTGTTATCCCCCTCAGCACAGGAAACTGTATGACAGCATCTGCAGAAGAGGTCTGATCGTATCAGAATATCCTCCCGGCACTGAAGCCATGCCATTCAGATTTCCACAGAGAAACCGCATCATTGCAGGGCTGTCAGAGGCAGTAGTAGTTGTAGAAGCCGGGACCGGGAGCGGATCACTGATCACTGCTGAACTCGCTGATTCCCAGAATAAACCTGTTTTCGCAGTTCCCGGCAACATAACGAGTCAGTACAGCCTGGGAACAAACAGGCTGATCACCGAAGGTGCACAGGCTGTCTCTGTGGTGGACGATATCTTCAGATATCTCGGCGTGGAGCCGGGTATAAGTGAAGAGGAACTTGCCCAGCTCGGAGAAGATGAAAGAAGGGTCTATGAACTGGTGAAAGCGGGAGGCGAAATGTTTATGGATGAAATATGTTCGAAGCTCGAGATGGACCCGTTTACGGTCAATAGTATCACATCGATCCTTGAGATCAAGGGGTTTGTAACTTTCAGTATGGGAAGGGTGATGCCTGCAAGATTTTAAACCGGCAAAAATGCAAAAATAAAAATTGTCTTGCAAATTGTTTTTTTTTCTTCTATTATATAGCGTTGTAAGAATAAAGTGTTATTCGGAGGTAACATGGCAAAGACACTGGTAATAGTTGAATCGCCCTCAAAGGCCAAGACCATAGGCAAGTATCTGGGTAGCTCATACAAGGTGATCGCATCTGTAGGGCACGTCAGGGATCTTCCCAAGAGCAAGCTGGGCATTAATATAGAAAACGACTTTGAACCTGAATATATTCAGATAAGAGGCAAGGGAGACGTTATCAAGGAACTTAAAAAAGAGGCTCAGGATGCTTCGAAGGTATATCTGGCAACCGACCCTGACCGCGAAGGAGAGGCCATATCGTGGCATCTCTGTCATATCCTGGGGCTCGATCCCAAGAGCCCTGTAAGGGTAACTTTCAACGAGATAACCAAGGACACAGTCAAGGCTGCCATCAAGTCGCCCAGGGCAATAGATCTGAGCCTTGTGGATGCTCAGCAGGCAAGACGTGTGCTGGACAGGCTCGTGGGATATGAGATAAGCCCCATCCTTTGGAGAAAAGTAAGAAAGGGTCTTTCGGCAGGAAGGGTCCAGTCCGCTACCCTTAAGATCATCTGCGACAGAGAAAGGGAAATCGAGGCTTTTGTTCCCAAGGAATACTGGAATATAACCGTAGACTTCGAAAATAAAAGACCTTTCAGCGGAAAAGTAACTGAATACAAAGGAGAGAAACTGGTACTGTCCTCTGAAGAGGAAACGAAAAAAGCGGTATCCGATCTGGAGGCAGGGACTTACAGGGTATCTTCCGTTACTAAAAAGGAAAGGATCGCTAAGGCTTTCGCTCCTTTCACTACAAGTTCACTTCAGCAGGATGCGTCAAACAAACTCGGTTTTACAACTAAAAAGACCATGTCTGTAGCGCAGAAACTGTACGAAGGCGTAAACGTTCCCGGAAAGGGAACCATGGGTCTCATAACATACATGAGAACTGATTCGGTCAGGATCTCCGAAGAGGCAAGAAAAGCCTGCTACGCATATATTGCAGAGAACATAGGAAAAGAGTACACCGCATATAACGTTTATCAGAACAGGAAAAAAGATATCCAGGACGCTCATGAAGCTATAAGACCTGCGAGTGTATTCATCGAACCGGATGAAATAAAAGATGTGGATAAAGACCTCTACAGGCTTTATAAGCTCATATGGGAGAGATTTGTAGCTAGCCAGATGGCACCGGCAAGATTCGATACCACACAGGTAAACATCGAAAACGGTGAATACACCATTAAGGCAAACGGCTCCATCAGGACCTTTCCGGGATATCAGAAGGTGTACGCGTCCTCAAGGGATGAGGATAAGGACAGAACGTTACCGGTATTGAAGGAAGGTGATGTCCTCACAGCTGAAAAGATCAATACGGAACAGAAATTTACAGAACCGCCTCAGAGATTCACAGAAGCTTCACTGGTCAGAGAGATGGAAGAAAAGAACATAGGAAGACCCTCGACATATGCTCCTACCATTTCCAACCTTATGGACAGGGAATATGTCGAAAGACCGCCAAGGACCAAGATCCTCAAACCCACAGAACTTGGGTTTACAGTAACAGAACTTATGGAAAACCATTTCAAGGACATAGTTGATCTGAACTTTACCTCTGAAATGGAGGACAGGCTGGATGACGTAGAGTCCAGCAATACTGACTGGAAGCAGATACTAAGGGATTTTTACGGTCCTTTCAAGAAAGAGCTTGAGGAAGCCTCGAATATTGACAGGATCAAACAGAAAGACGTATTTGCAACTGACGAAAGCGGAAACGAGATCATCTGCGAGAAGTGCGGCAAACCCATGCTGATCAAGTCAGGAAGATTCGGACAGTTCATGGCCTGTTCAGGTTTCCCTGAATGCAGGAATACCAGACCAATAGTCAAGAGCGTCGGTGTGAAGTGTCCCGAATGCGGGGGAGAACTGATACAGAGAAGAGGA
>JAZQAY010000090.1:0-17780 GCA_045545455.1 Anaerovoracaceae bacterium
GAATACTGATCAATGTAGATGAAAATGGTTTTGTTACCATGTCTTCATCTGATCTTGATATATCAATAGTAAATAAATTTGAAGTAGTTGATTTTGAACCCGGTGAGATTGAAGTCCAGCCTAAACTTTTCGGTGACATAATAAGGAAACTTCCTTCAGACATAATATATATAGAAGAAAATGATGGAAATCTTCTTATAAAGTGTTCATCATCTGAATTCAATATCATTGGAAGTCCTTCAGATGAATTTCCTAAGATCAATTTAGGAGAAAACGGTGAAAAACTTGTTTTTGATAAAGAAGTATTAAAGGAAATGATAAAAAAGACATCTTTTGCTGCATCTGTTGATGAGAGCAGGGGAGTCATCACCGGAGTTTTATTTGAAATAAAGGAAGATTCCTTTAATATGGTAGCTCTCGACGGATTCAGAATGGCTGTAACCAGAGAGATGATAAAAAATGCATCAGATCAGAGCTTCATCATTCCTGCAAGAACTCTCAATGAAGTACAGAAGATATTATCTGAGACTGATACAGAAAAGGAAGAAGTTGAACTTATCTTAAATGAAAAGAGAGCTCTCTTCATTATAGATAATATAAAGGTAGTAATAAGACTTCTCGATGGCGAATATGTAAGATATAACGATATACTTCCTAAGGAAAGTCAGCTTAAAGTAGTTCTCAACAGATCAGATCTCATGGAAGCTATAGAAAGAGCTTCACTGTTTGCAAAAGTAGGAAAGAAGAATCTGATCAAACTGAATATCCAGGAAAATGAACTTGAGATAACTTCAAAATCTGAAGAGGGTAACGTAAGAGAAAACGTATATATATCAAGAGAAGGAAAGGATCTCATAATTGGATTCAACTCCAAATATCTCATTGATTCATTAAAGGCGATCGACGATGAGAATATAGTAATGCTGTTCAATACTCATATCAGCCCTTGTCTCATAACTCCTGTTGAAGGAAATGAATTTGAATATTTGGTTCTTCCTGTAAGAATCACAAATATTTAAAAGAGATTTTTTGAACTGAAAAATGTATATAAAGAATTTAAAGATCAAGGATTTCAGAAATTATGAAGTCCTTGATTTGGAATTTGATAAAAAAGTAAATATTATCATAGGTTCAAATGCTCAGGGAAAGACTAATCTTCTTGAATCTATCTATATATCATCTCTCGGAAGATCTTTCAGAACTTCCAGGGATACGGATATGATAAGGTTCGGAGCTGAAAGAAGCATCATAAATATGGTCTATAATAAGGATATGGGTGATATGGAGATAGATATCATCATAAATAAAGACCATAAAAAGACGGTAAAAATAGACGGAGTCAAGATCAAAAAGACTTCTCAGCTTCTCGATAATGTATATATAGTCATTTTCAGTCCGGATGATCTTAAGATAGTAAAGGATGAACCTGAAAAGAGAAGAAAATTCATAGATAAGGAATTATGTCAGATAAAACCTTCATATTATGATAATCTTTCAAACTATAAAAAAGTTCTCCTTGAAAGAAATACTTATTTAAAAGAATTAAACGTTGATCCTGTCATGCTGGATATCTGGGATGAACAGCTCTCTGATTACGGATCGAAAATAATGATCCAGAGAAAAAAATTCATAGATGAGATATCAGAGATAAGTAAGAATATACATACCGGAATAACCAATAATAAAGAAATATTATGCCTGAAATATGATCCGAATCTGCAATTCAGTGATGATATCAATAAACAAAGGGATATATTCTATAAAAAATTAAAAGATTCCTTTGATAACGATATGAGAATGAGGACTACGACAAGAGGTCCTCACAAGGATGATCTTGATTTCTTCATAGAGACAGATGATACCAGGATAAACGTAAGAAATTTCGGATCCCAGGGACAGCAAAGAACCGCAGCCTTATCGCTGAAGTTAGCTGAGATAGATATAATAAAGAAGGAAACAGGTGAATATCCTATACTTCTTCTTGACGACGTATTAAGTGAACTTGACCTTGAAAGACAGGAATATCTGATAAAAACTCTGTCATTTAATCAACTTTTTATAACGACTGCAGAGATGCAGGAAAAATTAACCGATGAATTTCCTGATGCTGCCATTTTCAGAGTGGTCAGAGGAAAAGTCAAAAAATAACTCTAAAAGATATAGTTATATACCATATTTTTTAGAGTTTTTTATTGCTTTAATTTCGTTTTTTATCGATTTTTAGAAGAATTTAATAATATTTAACTAAATATATTAAAAATCTTGCTATAGGTATTGATTTATGCTATACTACATTATGTATGATTTTGTAAATTTTTAAAAATTTTGACCCAAAATTTTGAGGAGATACATATGAGTTTAGAAGAAAAAACAACTGGTCAGTATGATGCGGCGCAAATACAGGTTTTAGAAGGACTTGAAGCCGTCCGTAAGAGACCCGGTATGTACATCGGATCCACCGGTCCCAGAGGTCTTCATCACCTTGTCTACGAGATAATAGACAACAGTATAGATGAAGCGCTTGCAGGATACTGCAAAAACATCAAAGTAACCATCAATCAGGATGATTCCATCACGGTAGAGGACGATGGACGTGGTATGCCTGTTGACAAGCATCCCAAGATGGGAATTCCTGCAGTGGAAGTCATCCACACTGTGCTCCATGCCGGCGGTAAATTCGGCGGCGGGGGATACAAGGTATCCGGCGGTCTGCACGGCGTAGGTGCATCCGTAGTAAACGCTCTTTCCACGAAGATGGAAGTTGAGATCAGAAGAAACGGCAAGATATATCATCAGGAATACAGACAGGGAAGATATGCAAGTCCCCTGGAAGTAATAGGTGATGCTCCCAGAAAGACCGGATCCAAAACTACATTCTGGCCTGATCCTGAGATATTTGAAACCACTGTCTTTGATTACGATACCATCATGCACAGAGTGCGTGAGATGGCTTTCTTAAACAAGGGAATCAAGATCACCTTAAAGGATGAGAGAGTAGGAAAGAAAAATTCCGAAGTCTTCCATTATGAAGGCGGTATCAAGGAAATGGTAGCTTTCCAGAATTCCCACAAGGATCCCATACATAACGACGTAATATATTTTGAGGTATCAAAGGAAACTCACGAACTTGAAGTTGCCATGCAGTATACCGATGGATACAGCGAACTTATCCTGGGATACGCCAACAACATCAATACTGTTGACGGAGGTACTCATCTCGTAGGATTCAAGTCAGCTCTTACGAGAGTCATAAACGACTATGCGAGAAGAGCCAAGTTATTAAAGGATAACGACGATGCTCTCACGGGAGATGACGTAAGAGAAGGACTTACAGCAGTAGTTTCAGTCAAACTTCAGGAGCCTGAGTTCGAAGGACAGACCAAGGGTAAACTTGGAAATCCTGAGATCAGAGGTTTCGTGGAGACCACCACTAACGATTATCTCATGGCCTTCCTGGAGCAGAATCCTTCACAGGCCAAACAGATCATCGAGAAGTGCGTGAAGGCTGCCCGTGCGAGAGAAGCTGCCCGTAAGGCGAGAAACATCATAAGAAACACCAACGCTCTTACCAGCACATCGCTTCCCGGTAAACTTGCAGACTGCTCAGAGAAGAATCCCGAACTTTCCGAGATCTTCCTGGTAGAGGGAGATTCCGCAGGAGGATCCGCCAAGGATGGAAGAGACCGTAAGCGTCAGGCTATACTTCCTTTAAGAGGTAAGATCTTAAACGTTGAAAAGGCAAGACTGGATAAGATACTTAATTCCGATGAGATCAAGAATATGATCACAGCTTTCGGCTGCGGTATCGGACAGGACTTCGACCTTGATAAACTGAGATATCACAAGATCATCATCATGACCGATGCCGATGTCGACGGAGCTCATATCAGAACTCTGCTTCTTACATTCTTCTACAGATATATGAAACCCCTTATCGAAAACGGTTATGTATACGCTGCTCAGCCGCCTCTCTTCAGGATCAAGAAGGGCAAGGACGTATGGTATACATATTCCGATAAGGAGCAGGAAAGAAAACTTGCAGAAGTTGAAGCTCTTCCCGGCAAGCTTGAGATCCAGAGATATAAGGGTCTTGGAGAAATGGATGCTTCCCAGCTTTGGGAGACCACCATGGATTACGACCACAGGACTCTTGTTCAGATCACCATCGAGGATTCAGCCCAGGCTGACGAGATCTTCTCCACCCTCATGGGAGACAAGGTACCGCCCAGAAAGAAATTCATTGAAGACAACGCACACTATGCGACCATAGACGCTTAAGGAAAGGAGGGAAATACATGACGACGTTTTTTGAAGATACAAAGATGATCCAGCATGAGATCTACGACGAAATGAAACAGAGTTATATCGACTATGCCATGTCGGTAATCGTTTCCCGTGCCCTTCCCGATGCGAGGGATGGTCTCAAGCCGGTACACAGAAGAATACTTTACGGTATGGATGCCCTGGGCATCTCACCCAATCAGCCTCATAAGAAGAGTGCCCGTATAGTCGGCGAAGTAATGGGTAAGTATCACCCTCACGGTGATTCCTCCATCTACGACGCCATGGTAAGACTGGCTCAGCCCTGGAACATGAGATATCCCATGGTTGACGGTCACGGAAACTTTGGTTCCATCGACGGAGACGGAGCTGCCGCTTCCCGTTACACCGAAGCCAGGATGACACCTTTCTCCCTCGAGATGCTGAGGGATATAGACAAGGATACGGTAGACTTCGTACCCAACTATGACGGAGAGGAACAGGAGCCGGTGGTTCTTCCTTCCAGAGTTCCCAACCTCCTTATAAACGGTTCTGACGGTATTGCGGTAGGTATGGCTACATCCATTCCTCCTCACAACCTTTCGGACACCATAGATGCCTGTGTCAAGGTCATCGATGAGCCCGAGTGCTCCATCGACGACATTATAAAGATAATAAAGGCCCCGGATTTCCCCACGGGTGGAATCATCATGGGAAAGGGCGGAGCCAAGGAAGCCTACAGGACAGGTCAGGGCAAAGTAGTCGTGAGATCAGTCTGCTCCATCGAGGAAGGATCCCGCGGCAAGCAGCAGATCATCGTGACCGAGATACCTTTCCAGGTCAACAAGGCTGCCCTCATCCAGAAGATGGCAGAACTTGTCAAGAGCAAGCAGCTTGAAGGCATCACTGAGATCAGGGATGAGTCTTCACGTGAGGGACTCCGTATCGTCATCGAACTTAAGAAGGATGCCAACGCTCAGATAATCCTGAACAGACTCTATAAGCACACCCAGCTTCAGAAGAACGTATCCATGATCATGCTTGCCATCGACGAGGGCAAGCCTAAGATCCTGAACATCCGTGAGATAATCGATATCTATCTCAATCACCAGAAAGAGGTAGTTACCAGACGTACCGAGTACGATAAGAAGAAGGCTGAAGCCAGGGCCCATATTTTGGAAGGTTATCTGATCGCTCTCGACAACATCGATGAGATCATAAAGATAATCAGATCTTCATACGATGACGCTCAGGAAAAACTGATGGAGCGCTTCGGACTTTCAGAGATCCAGTCAAAGGCCATCCTGGACATGCAGCTGAGAAGACTGCAGGGACTGGAAAGAGAGAAGATCACAGCAGAGTATGAGGAACTCATCAGGAAGATCGCATACTATAACGAACTCCTTAATGACGTGCATAAACTCATGGGAGTGGTTAAAGACGAACTCCTTGAGGTAAAAAAGAAATGGGGAGACAAGAGAAAGACTAAGATCCAGGCTGACGAAGCCGAGATCGATGAAGAGGATCTCATCCATGAAGAGGACGTATGCATCACCCTTACTCACTTGGGATATGCCAAGAGAGTTCCCGCTGACACATACAGAGCTCAGAAGAGGGGAGGCAAGGGAATCACCGGACTCACCACCAGGGAAAATGACTTTGTGAAACAGATGATCATGTGCTCGACTCACGATCACCTGCCCTTCTTCACCAACCTGGGCAAGGTCCACATGATAAAGGCCTACGAGATACCCGAAGGTTCGCGTACTGCCAAGGGTATTCCCATCATAAACTTCATTCCTCTCATGTCCATGGAGAGAGTTACCGCAGTAATACGCCTGGATGAATCTGAGGCAAACCGCTTCCTGATCTGCGTGACCAAGCAGGGCACCATCAAGAAGACGGCTCTCACAGAATTCATCACAAACCGCAAGACAGGTCTCATCGCCATCAAGCTTAAGGAAGGCGACGAACTCATCGGAGTCAAGCAGACCACCGGAGAGGATAACATCATCATCGTTACCCGTCAGGGCAAGTGCATCAGCTTCTCCGAGGACGACGTAAGACCTATGGGCCGTATCGCAGGAGGCGTAAGAGCCATCAAGCTAGAAAAGAACGACGAAGTCGTATCCATGGAGCTCACCAGACCCGAAGAGGAACTGATGGTAGTTACCAAGAAGGGCTTCGGTAAGCGTACCAGGGCCAAGGATTACAAGATCCAGGTAAGAGGAGGCAAGGGCCTTCTCACATATGACAAGGGTAAGTTCAAGAAGACAGGAGAGCTGGTCGGAGCCATCGTTGTAGATGACGATGATGACGTAATGCTGATCAATTCAGACGGAGTCATCATCAGAGTTCCCGCCAAGGAAGTCTCCAAGCTCGGAAGAGCTACCCAGGGCGTCAAGATCATGAACGTTGGTGAAGACGCCGACATCATAGCTATTTCCAAGGTAGCAAGAGATGAGGACGAGGATGAGGAAGAGGCTCCGGAGACTAAGGCAAAGAAGACTTCCGACGAACCCGATCCTCAGGAGGAAATGAAACTGTAATGAGTGAAAGATTCCAGTTCGTTATCCCGGGAAGACCGGAACATATCTCGACCGTTAGGCTTGCTGTAGGATCAGTCGCAGCAAGCTGCGGTTTTGACGTGGAAGAGATCGAAGACGTCAAGACCGCTGCAGGTGAGGCCTGCCAGCTGGTGTCCTGCCATGAGATGGAAGGCTATGCCAGGGAGTACACGGTGGAATGCGTGACAGATCCCGGGAGAATAACGATCAAAGTCGTAAACACTTCGGATGAACTCATGGAAAAGACCAACAAGCGCTGCATCGACTGCCCCAACGAAGGCGAGATCGGCAAGCTTCTCATAAGGTCTCTCATGGATTCAGTTGAAGTGAGCTGCGAGGATAACAAGAAGACCATCTTGATGACAAAGACTAAGAAATGAAGGATATCGAAGAACGTAACAAATTGGTCGAGGACCATTTGTACATGATCGACATCTTAATACGCAAATATCTGGGAAAGGGAGTCGAGTACGACGACCTTTACCAGGTAGGAGCCTTAGCCCTTGTCAATGCGGCGGACAGATACGACCCTGAAAAGGGCTTTGAGTTCAGAACTTTTGCTGCTCCTACGATCCTGGGGGAGATAAAGAAATATTTCCGGGATAAGGAGTGGAGTCTTAACGTGCCCAGACGTCAGAAGGAGATCGCGGTGAAGGTCAGGGAGACCGAAGACGAGTTCCTGAAGACGGAGGGCAGGGCTGCTACGGTGGAGGAGCTGGCTGAAAAGACAGGCTTCACCGAGGAGCAGGTGCTCATGGCGCTGGAGAGCTCGAAGGCCTATGGAGCCTTCTCTCTTGAAAGCGTGTCAGGGGATGATGAAGAGGGATCTCCCATCGAGAAGTTCGTGGGGTTCACGGATAAAGGATTCGAACGGGTGGAGATCAACGAGATCCTGAGCCGGGTCCTGAACAGCATGAGCGACACCAACAGATACATTTTCAGACAAAGATTTATCGAAAACAAGTCTCAGGCTGAGATCGCAAAGGATCTTGGGGTATCGCAGATGACGATATCCAGAGCTGAGAAGACTATAACGGAGCGATTCAGACAGGAACTGTGAAGGCAGTATGCCGTACGCTAAGTCCTCGTCGCGGGGACCGGCGGACTGCTCACGGCTCACTTCACGGGGAGTTCGAAGAACTCGCATGATTTTCAAGAAGCAGCGCGAACTGCGTTCGCCACTGCGATTCGATCGATGTGCCTTATATGCGAGCATATGGCACATCTCACTCATCGCCGATCACCTGCTTCTTGAAAACAGCTCAGACAGCTTCGAACTCCGGACCGTTCAGTTTCGCCTGTTCGCAGGCCGGTCCCGCGCTCCTGCGGGAATCGCGGGCGACATATGCCTTCACAGTGCGGAAATTAGGGGTAGTATTCGGCTTTTGTTTTATGTATAATAGGTTTTAATTTATATTTAGATAGAGGTAGACGTAATGAAAAGGGTTTTTTCGGGTGTTCAGCCCACAGGAAACATCCATCTTGGAAATTATCTTGGTGCTCTCAAGCAGTTCGTGGAACTGCAGGAGGATCACGAGTGCATCTACTGCATCGTAGATGAGCACGCCATCACCGTGCCTCAGGATCCCAAGGAATTAAAGCAGCACATTCTTGACGTGGCTGCGCTTTATATGGCAGTAGGAGTGGACCCCGAGAAGTCCATAGTATTTGTTCAGTCATCGGTTTCCGGACATGCGGAACTCGGCTGGATCCTGAACTGCGCATCCAACACCGGAGAACTCTACCGCATGACTCAGTTCAAGTCCAAGTCTCAGGGAAAGGAATCCGTGGGAACCGGACTCCTCACATACCCCGTGTTGATGGCTGCGGATATTTTGCTCTACGATACGGACGTGGTCCCGGTAGGTAACGATCAGAAACAGCACATCGAGCTCACCAGAGATCTGGCGATCCGTGTAAATCACTTCTACGGAAAGGATACTTTCGTGGTTCCCGAGGGAAGATTCATGAAGGAAGGAGCCAGAATAATGGCTTTGGATGACCCCACCTCGAAGATGTCAAAGTCCGCACAGAACGTGCATAGTCGTATATCGCTATTAGACGATAACAATAAGATCAAGAAGTCAATCATGAAGGCAACCACGGACTCCGACGGAGTGGTGAGATTCGACGTTGAGAACAAGCCGGGCATCTCCAATCTCCTTACTATCTATTCTGTTCTTTCAGGTACGCCCATTGCGGATCTTGAAAAACAGTACGAGGGACATGGCTACGGCGACTTCAAGAAGGATCTGGTGGAGGTCACAGTTGAGGCGATGACTCCGATCCGCGAGAGATTCAGCGAGATCAGACAGTCCCCTGAACTGATCGAAATTCTGAAGGACGGAGCTGAGAGAGCGGATGCCATCGCTCAGGTCACCATGAAGAGGGTAAGAAACGCCTTCGGCCTGGGACTGTAAATATTGAAGAACATGCCTGCTGCGACTTCCATGCAGTGAAAAATAATGAATAATTGACCTATAATGCTTTGCCCCGGCGGGAAACTTCCCGTTCCGGGGCATTTTTTTCTTGATTTATTCATTAAAAAGAATATAATAAGAAGAGTAGTTAGCGTTAACTAACAAAAATTAGCATTAGGAAACCAATGCTGAAAATGGAGTTACAGGAGGATCAATATGACATTCGGAGGAAAAATAGGCTGGTTTGCAGGAGGTCTTCTTTTGGGACTGGAAGGTATCAAGCTTCTCACAAGCAAGGATGCGCGCAAGGTGTACACACACACCACAGCTGCTGTCCTTCGCTGCAAGGACGAAGTGATGAAGGACGTGGAGAAGGTCCAGGAGGGCTGTTCCGATATCCTGGCTGATGCAAAGGAGATCAACGCGAAACGCGAGAAGGAGCAGAAGCCGGTATTCGTTGAAAACGCGGCTCAGGAAGCATGAGATTTCAGATAATGCACGAGTCTTCGGGAAGGATACGACTTAAGGCGGACGTTTCCCGGATGAGCCTTGAGGAGGCAGACCTTCTGGATGCCTGGATACGCGCGCAGGATAACGTAAAGGATGTGACTGTACATGAGAGGACTCAGTGCGTCACGATCTTATACGGCGGCGACAGGGCTGATCTCATCAGAAGACTCGCAGTCTTCACATATGAAAAGGCCATGGACGAGCTGGAGCCACAGACTCACAGCAGCCGTGCCATGAACAGGGAATATAAGGAGAAGCTGGTCTTTCAGGTCATAAGGCATTATGCCAAAAGGCTGTTTCTTCCTATGGATATCAGAAGGGTCATAAATACCGTCGCCAACATGCCCAGGATAGCGCTGGCAGTCAGGGTTCTCCTTTCCGGAAAACTCACGGTCGACGTGCTGGACGGCGTGGCCATCGGTGCTTCCCTTCTTACGGGAGACTTCCAGACGGCAGGCTCCGTAAACTACCTTCTTAAGCTCGGTGAGACCCTGGATGAATGGACCCATAAAAAATCCATAGACGACCTCGCAAGGAGCATGTCCCTTCAGGTGGATCATATATGGAAACTGGAAGAAAGCGGGGAGAAAGCGCTGGTTCCTTTGGGGAAGGTAGTTCCGGAGGACATGATCGTAGTCCATACAGGGCATGTTATACCCCTGGACGGTATAGTGGAGCAGGGAGAGGTCATGATCAACCAGGCGTCTCTTACAGGAGAGAGCGTTCCGGTTGCCAAAAGACCCGGATCTGCGGTCTATGCAGGAACCGTGGTTGAAGAGGGGAACTGCGTGATACGCGTATCAAAAGCGCTTGGAGAGAACCGTTACGACAGGATCGTGCGAATGATAGAGGAATCCGAAAGGCTCAAATCCACGGCCGAAAACAGGGCGACCAACCTGGCAGACGGTCTGGTCCCATGGTGCCTCGGAGGAAGCCTTCTTACCTGGATACTTACGGGGAATACAGCCCGTGCGGTCTCCGTTCTTATGGTGGACTTTTCGTGCGCCCTTAAACTTTCCATGCCACTCAGCGTTCTTTCGGCAATGAAAGAAGCAGGAAGGCACAAGATCACCGTTAAGGGCGGCAAGTTCATGGAAAAGATCAGCGAGGCTGACACCGTGATCTTCGATAAGACGGGGACCCTTACAAGAGCGTGCCCCACAGTCGCTGAAGTCGTTACCTTTAACGGCAGTGATGAAAATGAGATGCTGAGGATCGCTGCCTGCCTTGAGGAACATTTTCCCCATTCGGTGGCGAATGCGGTCGTGAGGGAAGCAAAGCTCAGAAACCTCGATCATGACGAGATGCACAGCGACGTGGAATACGTGGTAGCGCATGGCATCGCGACCAAAATAGGCGACGAGAGAGCTGTGATCGGAAGCGCACACTTCATATTTGAAGACGAGGGCGTCAAGATTCTGGAGAGAGATCGCGAGAGGTTCGACAAGCTGCCTGATTCGGTATCATGGCTCTACCTCGGAATAGGAGGAGTGCTTTCTGCGGCAATAGGGATAGCTGATCCTTTGCGCCCGGAAGCGGTGGATGCCATCAGGGCGCTTCACCGTGAAGGTATCGGGAAAGCAGTGATGCTCACAGGAGACAATAAAAAAGTCGCAGCGGTGATCGCTGAAGAACTTGGGATCGACGACTTCAGAGCAGAGGTGCTTCCAGAGGACAAGGCGGAATATATAAGGAATGAGCAGTCAGAAGGAAGAACGGTCATAATGATCGGAGACGGCATAAACGATACACCGGCTCTGTCTTTGGCAGACGTTGGAGTGGCCGTGGGAAGCGGAGCTGTTATCGCAAGGGAAGTTGCGGACGTTACCATAGCGGCGGAAGATCTCAATGAGCTTGCCTGGCTCAAGCGCCTAAGTGACGCCCTGATGTCCAGGATAGACAGAAACTACCGCTTCGTCATGGGATTCAACGGTGCTCTGATAATCCTCGGCGCGCTTGGCATACTTCCTCCGGCGACGGGAGCGCTTCTTCATAACACATCGACGCTTCTCCTCGGAGCGGACTGCCTGACGGATCTTTTGAAAGAAGAGAGGAAATAAGATGAAGAATCATAAATTTTTTGCATGGGCTACTGTATTTTGCTTTATAATGACTATGATCACTGGATACAAGAAGCAGTAAAATGTAAATGAAAGAAGGATCATTATGAACACAACTATAATAATCTACATAGTTGCAGCTGTGCTGATCATCTATGGGGTTTACTATACCGTACAGAAATTCCGCGGCAAGGCCAAGTCCTCATGCTGCGGCACTCCCGAGGTGAAGGCTGTAAGAAAAGTTGACGATACCGATGAGAGTCATTACCCCTTCAGGTACATGCTCACCGTGGATGGAATGAAGTGCAGCGGCTGCGCGTCAAACGTGGAGAATTCCCTGGATAACATGGAGGGAGTCTGGGCGAAGGTGAGCCTCGGCCGCCGGGAAGCCAGGGTCCTCGCCAAAAAAGAATACGCAAAGGAAGATTTTGACGAAGCTCTCTCCAAAACATCCTATAAAATCGCTGATTTCAAGGCTTTGAACGCCTAAAAGTCCTTGACATTCCCATGGCGGTTAGTTATAATTAACTACGGTTAGGATTCGCTAACTGTCAGATCCTTCATAAAAAGGAGGTAAGATTATGGAGAATGTATTAAAGATGGGACTGTTTTCAAAGAAAGAAAAAACTGAGGAGTATTCAGAGCTTCAGCAGAAGAATATCGCTGAAGGCAAACTCGATCTTCTTAGAGGAGAGCCCGGAGTAACATATACTATCAAGGAAATCAACACAGACGACGAGGAAATGAACAAGTTCCTTTTCAGACTCGGATGCTACACCGGAGAGAAGATCACCATGATCTCCAAGAAAAAGAAGAACTGTATCGTGGTCATCAAGGACGGAAGATACGGTCTGGACAACCAGCTTGCCGAAGCCATCATCGTGGAATAAAGAACAGGCGCTTTTGGGAGACCTAAAGCGCTTAGATTTTCATTATAGGTTAGCACAAACTAACTAAAATCAGTCCAGACTAACTCAAAAGGAATATATCAGATAAGGTCAAAACCGCCGAAAGGCGTTAAAAACAGTTAATTAAAGTTTTTATAAAAGGAGTTATATTTATGAGAATTGCATTTGCCGGCAACCCGAACAGCGGCAAGACAACAATGTTCAATGCCCTTACAGGCATGAGCGAGAGGGTAGGTAACTGGGCCGGAGTTACCGTAGGCAAGAAAGAAGGCCCCCTTAAGGAAGAGTTCAGAGGATCCACTGAGATAACTGCAGTAGACCTTCCCGGTGCTTATTCCATGTCACCGTTCACACCGGAAGAATCAATCACTTCCGAGTTCGTCCGCGAGGAACATCCGGACGCCATCGTTAACATCGTAGACGCTACGAACCTTTCCAGATCACTGTTCTTTACCACTCAGCTCCTGGAGCTGGGCATCCCCGTCGTAGTCGCACTCAACAAGAGCGACGTAAACGCCAAGGAAGGAACAGAGATCGACGTTGACAAACTCAGCGCCAAGCTCAACTGCCCTGTTATCAAGACGGTTTCCACCAACGCCAAGCACAGCGACCTCAAGGAAGTCATCGAGAAGGCAGTTTCCCTCGAGGGAACCATCCAGAAGGCACCTTACCTTCAGGCCGAGATCGACCTTCACGACAAGAACGCAGTAGACGCTGAGGACCGCAAAAGATTCGATTTCGTAAACAGGATCGTATCCGAAGTAGAAGTCAGAAAGACTCTTTCTTCAGAAGAGACTTCAACCGATAAGCTGGACAGCGTTCTTACCAATCCCATCATCGGTATCCTTATCTTTGCAGCTGTAATGTACTGCGTATTCTGGATCTCCCAGACCTGGGCAGGCCCCGGAGTTGCAGACTGGCTGGTTGGCTGGATCGAGACCTTCCAGGGTTGGGTAGCTGACAAGCTTGCAGACAGCCCGGCAATCGTATCCGCCATCATCGCAGACGGTATCGTAGGAGGCGTCGGAGCTGTAGTAGGCTTCCTTCCTCTGGTAATGATCATGTACTTCCTGCTTGCACTCCTCGAGGACTGCGGCTATATGGCGAGAGTTTCCGCCGTTATGGACCCCATCTTCAAGCGTGTAGGTTTGTCCGGTAAAGCCATCATTCCCATCATCATCGGAACAGGCTGCGGAATCCCCGCTATCATGGCCTGCCGTACCATCCGTGACGAGAGAGAAAGACGTGCATCAGCAATGCTCACCACCTTCATTCCCTGCGGAGCCAAGATCCCCGTTATCGCACTTTTCGCAGGAGCATTCTTTGCAGGAGCAGGCTGGGTAAGCACAGTATCCTACTTCCTCGGAATCGTTCTTATTTTCCTGGGAGCACTTCTCGTTAAGGCTGTCACCGGATACAAATACAGAAAATCCTTCTTCATCATTGAACTTCCCAAGTGGAAGGCACCGAGCCTTAAGCGTGCATTCCTTTCAATGATGGAGCGTGCAAAGGCATATATCATCAAGGCTGCTACCATCATCCTGGTATGCAATTGCGTAGTACAGGTAATGCAGACATTCAACTGGCACTTCGAAGTCGTTGAAGAGGGCATGGAAGACACATCCATCCTTGCATCCCTTGCATCACCTTTCGCAATTCTCCTCATCCCTCTCGGATTCGGCGTATGGCAGCTTGCAGCTGCAGCTATCACCGGCTTCATCGCAAAGGAGAACGTAGTAGGAACACTCGCTACAGTTTACGGACTTCAGGCATTCATCGATACAGAAGAGCTCGAGATGACAGGCGACGGAAACGTAGTAGCAGCAACCATGGGACTTACATCAGTTGCAGCTCTCGCTTACCTCTTCTTCAACCTCTACACACCTCCTTGCTTCGCAGCAATCGGTGCTATGAACTCTGAGATGAAGAGCAAAGGCTGGCTGTGGAGCGCTATCGGCCTTCAGCTTTGCACAGGTTACACCGTAGCCTTCCTGGTATATCAGATCGGAACACTGATCGTAGAAGGACATCTTGGAACTGCTTTCCTTCCCGGTCTCATCGCGATCGCAGTTATGGCAGTTTGCATCGTACTCATCGGAAAGAAGATGAGAGCAAGCTTCGATCATCAGTATGAGCTTCACCAGGCAGCCAAGGCTAACGCATAATAGCGTGTCCATAAAGATAAGTGTTTAAAGTGTTTGATGATTCCCGCAAAAAATGTTTTGCGGGAATTGTTCTATGGTATATAATAAGCGTACGAAAACCCAACGGAAAGGAGATGATCACATGGGCGGTAGTTTGAATATGGCAACGGTAATCGGCGTGATCGCTATAGTGGTCATACTGTTTCTGGCCATAAGATATATAGTCCGTGAGAAGAAAAAGGGCGTCCACTGCATAGGATGCCCTATGGCGGGATCATGCACCAAGGCCTATAAGGAGATGGAGGCCGACATGAGAGAGTGCCTTCATAAGCACGCGGAATAAAAGATAATAAAAGATAAGGCAGTTAATTACGAGGATGAAATGACTAAGGAATTACATACACATGAACATCAGCATACACATGAGCACGGCCATCATCATTCTCCGGAGGAGAAGAAGAAACAGTTGAACCGCATATCCCGTGCCATCGGCCATCTTCAGCACGTGAAGGGTATGATCGAGAAGGATGAGGATTGCGCAGAAGTCCTCATGCAGCTTTCTGCAGTGAACTCTGCTTTAAGAAGCCTTGGCAAGGAGATCATAAACGAGCACATGACCCACTGCATCACTCACGCCATCGAGGACGGCGATACGGAAGCAGTTGAAGAATTCCAGAAGGCCATTAAAAAGTTCATATAACTGAGAGAAATCAAGGAATTCATATCCCCCCTACCCGCTTGCGGGAGGGGGTTTTGTTTTGTAAAATAATAAAACAAAGAAAAGGAGAGACCTATGCATATCCCTGAAAACTACCTGTCACCGGCAACCTGTGCGGTAATGACCGCGGCCATGGTTCCCGTGTGGGCACATTCGGTAAAAAAAGTAAAAGAAGAACTTCCCAAGGACAAGATCGCCATGGTAGGAGTTGGCGCTGCCTTTTCATTCCTCGGAATGATGTTCAACGTGCCTCTGATTGGCGGCACCACGGGACACGCAGTCGGAGGAACGCTGATCGCGCTGCTTTTCGGACCGGAGGCAGCCTGTTTGGGTGTGTCGATAGCGCTTCTTTTGCAGGCGCTGATATTCGGTGACGGAGGGATACTGTCCTTCGGGGCCAACTGCTTCAACATGGCCTACATCCTTCCTTTCGCAGGGTACGGTATCTACAGGCTGATCGCAGGCAAGGGAACGGAGGCAAAGCCCGGAAGGATATATGCGGGAGCCGCGATAGGTTCATATATAGGAATATGTCTGGCGGCACTGTTTTGCGCGGTCGAGTTCGGCATCCAGCCGCTTATCGCGCACGATGCTATGGGGAACGCGCTTTACTGCCCTTATGGACTGGATATAGCGATCCCCGCAATGATGATTCCGCACATGGCAGTTGCAGGCGTGATCGAAGCAGCCTTCACAGTTGCAGTATACGCCTTCGTCAGAAAGACTTCGCCGGATCTCACATATGACAGCATAAGACTTGAGACTCCGGTTGAGACGAAGAAAAGCCATGCTCCTGTTTTCGCTCTCGCTGCTGTTCTCATCGCAGCAACTCCTCTGGGACTTCTCGCTACAGGAACAGCCTGGGGCGAATGGGGAGCTGACGAGATCGCGGAGATCTCTGAGACCGGAGCTCCTTTAGGATACACTCCTCAGGGTATGGTGGACGGCTTCTCCATGGAAGCACCCATGCCGGACTACACGCTGGGAGAAGTGAACGAAGTAGCAGCCTATATACTGTCAGCAGTGATAGGCACCGCGCTTCTCGTCATCATTTTCAAACTTTTATCCAATGCACTGAGAGGAAAGAACGCTTAAGATGCTTCCTGAATGGCTAAAAAAAACTGAAGATTACGCGCCGCCTTCGGATGGCGGTGCGTTTTTATATAAGACGCTGAGGAGCCTCGGAAGCGTAATGTCCGGACTTAAGGCTGAAGCGGGGAAAGAGGGAAGGTTCGAGCTTCCCGCCTGGCTCAAGCTTCTTCTGATGATCGCGCTTATCATCCTTACGTCTGTCACGCAGAGCAGGCTTGTGATAATGGCCTGCGGTGCGATAGTTCTCGTTAGGCTTGCCCTGCTTCCAGCGGAGAGCATGCCGGGGATACTGAAGACCGCGCTCTTTGCAGGGGTCCTGGCAGCGGTACTCTATGCACCTGCTGTGATCATGGATCACGGGCTTCTCAGAAACGGTATCCGGCTTGTTGTAAAGGTGCTCATCTGCGTTACCGCCGTGGGCCTTTTCGGAAGGACCACCCAGTGGAACCACGTGACTGCGGCTCTTAGAAAATTCCACATACCGGGAGTAGTGATCTTCACCATAGATATTACATTCAGATATATCGTGCTTCTGGGTAAACTCATGGAGGATCTGCTAACCGCGGTAAGTCTCAGATCAGTCGGAAAAAACAATAAAAAATACAGTTCCGTGGGCGGGGTCATGGGAGTGACCTTCCTGAGGGGAACTGAGATGAACAAAGAAATGTACGAAGCCATGCAGTGCAGGGGCTTCACAGATGATTACAAAGGACTGTAAATGGCTTTTATAGAACTGAAAAACATATATTTTGAATACGAAAAGAGTGAGCCGGTGCTGGAAGACTTCTCTCTCACGATTGAAGAGGGAAGCTGCGTGATCATAAGAGGCGACAACGGCTCCGGAAAGACCACTCTCTTCAGGATCCTGAACGGCCTGTCCTTCGGGGGATCAGGCGAGTACCTGTTTAAAGGAACGAAGATAGACGCTCAGTATCTTAAGGATAATTCACAGGCGAAGCGGTTCCACAAGGCAGTCGGTTATCTCTTTCAGAACCCGGATACCATGCTGTTCAACTCATCGGTATATGATGAGATAGCCTTCGGACCCAGGCAGATGGGACTTACAGATGAAGAGGTGGACGAAAGGGGAGTCGGGGGCCG